>NZ_JAAZWB010000088.1 GCF_012524115.1 Bacillus sp. RO1
ATACAGCAAAGATGACTCATAGTATGTCCCGAGTTGGACGATGTATTGATAATGGTCCAATAGAATCATTTTGGGGGACATTGAAATGCGAGAAGTATTATTTGGAGAAATATGAAACGTTTGAGGACCTAAAAGACGCGATTGATGAGTACATTCATTTTTATAATCATGACCGCTACCAACAACGATTAAACGGCCTTAGCCCTTTAGAATACAGGGCTAAGACAGCTTAGTCTTGTTTTATTATTTCAAGTGTCTACTTGACAGGGGGCAGTTCATACCGGCGATGAAGACCTCTCTACTCCTTTTCCTTTTCACTTAGGTCTTCATCCCTACGAATCATTTCATAATTTATAATTTCTTAAAAAAACACAAAAAAGCATCACTCGCATTACTCGAGTGATACTCCTTGAACTTATCTTATTTGCAATAGCAAGCTCCAACAATGATTAACAAAATGAATAGAACTACGATTAAAACGAATGTATTTCCACAGCCGTATGCCGGGGCAACTTGAGATGGATAGCCGCATGGTCCACAAGTGTAGTAACAGTAATCGTGCATGGTCATCACTCCTGTTTAATATTTACACTTCTACACTATGAAATAGGTGGCTGTCCTGTATGTGCATATGCCCATTTTTCGAAAAATCTATTTATGTTTCTCCATTTTATCAATGATTTTAACGATGCTTTTTAATGTCTCATCTATATGCGTGTTATCCTCGGTAACTTGTTCGACTGTCGCGCTAATTTCCTCTAGACCAGCAGTCGCTTCTTCCATCAATGCTGCAAATTCACTCGTATAAGAATCTGTTGTAGCTGTTTTTTCTTTTACAGTGCTTGCAAAATCCCGGAAGTGTTGGGCGTCCGTTAATAATGCTTTCAAGGTTTCGCTTATTTGCTGGAAGGATTGATTAACCTGATTTGTTGCTTCAAGGTTCTTACTCATTTTTGCTATGTTGAGTTGCAACTGTTTCAACACCTCTTCTTTTGTATGGTGTAGAGAGGAAAGGTTGTCTGTAATTTCTTTTGTAGTCTCGCCAGTTGACGTTGCAAGCTTACGAATTTCCTCCGCTACCACCGCAAACCCTCTACCAGCTTCCCCTGCTCTAGCCGCTTCAATAGATGCATTTAGAGCCAGTAAGTTTGTCTGATCCGTAATGTTTTTTATGTGTTGTGTCAGCATATTCGTTTCATCAATTTTTTCCGTGAGGACCTGGAATATAGCGTCCATTTCCGCAACATCTTGTGAAAAACTTTTCATGTTCTCTTGAAGTTCTACTGCCATCACTTTCCCTTGATCTGCAGTGGTTTTTGTTGTATTGGTTGTTTGATATAAACTATTTGATTTATCTACAACATTGTCCATCAAGGTGGATACATCATTCGTCTGTTCCGCTATGCCACCAATTTGGTCTGCTTGTTTTGAACTTCCCACAGAAAGCTCCTGTATCGTTAAAGACACCTCTTTTTGCGATTGAATATTCATGTTCAAGCGCTCATGGACTTTATTGACTTGCTCAATTAACGTCATGGCATCTCGCTCAAAAGCTTCCTGCTTCTTTTGACGCACTTCACTTGCAGCTTGCATCGAGTCTACAATTCCTTCGAACTGAGCAAATAGTTTCTTCCCTATTTTCACTTGAACAAATGTAATGACAAATAACAGAAAAAATAACAGCACGATATTTCCTAATTGTCCGTCTGTCATCAGGTTGCCGTTTAGAAATGACCAAAGAGAGTAAGAAAATAAAACTAAACTACCAATCCCTCCAACAATAAAAACATTTCTATTAAAGTAAACGGTTGCAAGCATCAACACAAAAAAAGGTAGAATAAATCCTGATAAAGATGCTCCACGGCTTACCAAAATGATAAAAAATACGGTGAAAGTTACGCCTACTGTAAAGTATGGCACTAAGTAGTGAAACCACTTATTCCATCTGGTCAAAATTAATAAGATTACCCCTAAGCATAAGGCAACAAATAAGGTCACAGTTATCACTGTTGCCGCTGGTACAAACACATTCACAAGAAGTCCTGCACCGTAAGAGATAAAAATCACGAAAAACATAAGCTTATTCTTGTTGATCAAGTCTTGAAACTTTAATTCTTTTACACTTACCGCTGACATTGCATAATCCCCCACTCCATCTTCCTTTGTTGCTTTTGTTTCTTTTATAATTATTAATTCTTCATGTTCCTTCTGTTATCCTGCAATAATTCTGTTATTTTGTTGAATTTTGACAGAATAAACAAGCAAGCATTGCCCGTCACTTTATCTATAACTTAAGTTATCTGTTAGATCTGCGTGATCTGCGTGACTCTTTAGGCAAGTGGTTGCGATGTCTCAATATTGCCTCTACTCTCTCCATAGGAGTCTCCGCCATTTGCTATCCTATTTTTAAAACACTTAGATTTTTTCAATTATAATCATCAATTGAAAAAAGAACTTCAAATAAAAAAACATAGGGAGATTTAGTCTTCCTATGTTTTCATCCATATTATTTATCTGTTTGTTTTTGCTTCTTTTTCAAATATTCCGCACGTATTTTTTCAAGTTGCTGCTTTTTATCAAATTTAGCAGGTGCCTGTTTTTCATGAAACTTTGCCACGGCTACCTTACCTTTGTTATCTAATTGATATTTCCCCACTTTGCTCACCTACTTTTTATGTTTTAAAGAGAATCTATTCAACAAATATAATATACCTTATTTTACTGAAGTAAACCGCATTTTTATCCATGGAAGGATGATATTGCCTAGTTGATTTCCATTCCAGGCGGGAAGACGCCCAGGCATGCGAAGCGCCTGGAACGGAAATCAACGGTGTTTTATACTTTCTAATTCAAGAAAAACGGAGTGTGATTTACACTCCGTTCAATGAATGATTATAAAAACAACTTTTTATATTCTCCGTATCCCTCTTTTTCTAGTTGACTCACCGGGATAAAGCGAAGGGCAGCGGAGTTGATGCAGTACCTTAATCCGCCCTTGTCTACAGGACCGTCTTCGAACACGTGACCTAAATGGGAATCTCCTTCTTTGCTTCTTACCTCAGTCCTTACCATTCTGTGACTTACATCCATCTCTTCCTTTACTTGTTCTTTGTTTATCGGCTTAGTAAAGCTTGGCCAACCGCAACCCGCATCATATTTATCAAGAGAAGAGAATAAAGGTTCACCAGAAACTATGTCTACGTAGATTCCTTCTTCTGTATGATTCCAGAACTCATTTTTGAAAGGTGGTTCTGTACCGTTATTTTGTGTAACCTCATACTGCATTGGTGTCAGCTTCTTTTTCAAGTCTGCATTGTTTTCTTTTTTCCAATGTTCTTTAATAAATGCCGCCCTCCCAGATCCTGCTTGATACATCTTGTAGCGGAAAGGATTTTTCTTGTAATAATCTTGGTGATACTCTTCCGCTGCATAGAATGGCTTGGCAGGAAGTATTTCTGTTACGATTGGATCTTTAAATCTTCCACTTTCGTTTAAAGCCTGCTTAGATTTTTCAGCGAGCAGCCTTTGTTCATCTGTATGATAAAAAATGGCGGTACGATACGAATCTCCCCGGTCATGGAATTGTCCGCCAGCATCTGTGGGATCAATTTGGCTCCAAAAAACGTCTAGTAATTTTTCATACATGAATATTTCAGGATTGAACGTAATTTGTACTGCTTCATAATGGCCTGTCGTCTCCGAACAAACTTCTTTATAAGTTGGGTTTTCTTTATGTCCTCCTGTATAGCCTGAAACTACTTCTTCTATACCGTCTTGTTCGTCGAAAGGTTTAACCATGCACCAGAAGCAACCTCCCGCAAACGTTGCTTTCTCTAAATTGTTCATCATATATACCCACCTTTTTATAGAATATATTTACGTGAATTATAGCAATATCAAAGAGGATTTCCTAATGGTATGCTCGTATTACAGAAAGATAATAGTATGGTAAAATGAAGGGTACATATATCAGGAGGTTCAATTTATGAGCAAAAAAGTGGAAGTTTATATATTAGCTGGGTTTCTTGGAAGCGGGAAGACTACTCTTTTAACCCAA
Source organism: Bacillus sp. RO1 (assembly GCF_012524115.1). Taxonomy (GTDB): domain Bacteria; phylum Bacillota; class Bacilli; order Bacillales; family Bacillaceae_I; genus Sutcliffiella_A. The sequence continues at coordinate 4,058 of NZ_JAAZWB010000088.1, forward strand.
ATGCTGCAACAGGAACAAGCAGAAAAAAGGAAAGTGGCGGTGGTCATGAACGAGCTTGGCAAAGTCTCCATTGACTCTGATTCCATACCTGATGAAACGCCACTATCTGAACTATTTGATGGCTGTATTTGTTGTACCATTCAAGAGAAATTGGAATCAACTATGCAAGGGCTATTACTTGATAAAGATTTGGTTGCCATTTACATAGAGACGACAGGTGCAGCACATCCAATAGAAGTGCTTGACACTGTTCTTTCTCCGATATTTGCGAACAAGTTTTCTGAAGCTCGGATCATTACACTTTTAGATGTTTTACGTTGGAAAGATCGTGACAAATTATCTATTCAAGTAAAACAGTTGATAAGAGAACAAGTAAAGCATGCAGATATGCTTATTTTAAACAAGACCGATTTAGTAAGTGAAGCTGAGGTTTCTAGCATTTTGTTTGAATTGCAATCAATAAATCCGCATTCTTCCACCCTTTTGACCACCTATGCTAAAATTCCGGAAAACAGCTGGAAGAGAACGAAACAGCTAGAAAAAGGGAGTCATTCTAGTGCACATGTTAAAGAGTCCCTTCACTTGAAGACCTTTGTCTATCAATTTACCTCTAAAATTGATTTGGATGAGTTTGAAGACTGGCTTAGAAATCTACCTGACTCCGTTTACCGTATTAAAGGGTATCTTTCTTTCGAGCATTCAAACAATATTTATTTGTTTCAGTATTCTTACGGTACTCCCCTGTATTTAAAAGAATTGGTTAAAGTCCCGTTGAATCTTGTCATTATTGGAGAAGACTTGGATGTAGAGTTACTAACAGAACAATTACAATCTTTAGAAAAAAACAAACAATAATCGATAGTGCTGTGCAAATCATGTGGATTTGCACAGCACTTTTCATTTTTATTCATTCATGAATGGCCTCAACTTGAATATGTTGATTAGTAATGAGGATTATACTGTTTTGGTGAAAAGAGGGATGACATGATTGTCATAAACGGGGAATCAATTACAGAAAGTACTCTTCCTAATCTAGAAGATCTTGAAAAGACAATTTTCCAACGCTTACTTAATGATTCACAGGTATATTCTTATGATTCTATGGAGGAATTAAGATTTGAGATTGCGTTAAGGAATAACATAGTGGCAAGTGCTGCATTAATGTCACAAGGAGAAGCACGCTTTGAAACGTTTGCCGGTTCACAAGGCAATCCTGCTTATTGGAATATAACAGAGACTGGCGGCTTTTTAATACGTGATGATGTCAATCCATCAGATGCTATAACTGATATTTTTGAAAACAGTCAATTTTATGCGTATGAGTGCGCAACTGCCATCCTTATTCTGTATTATCACGCCATATTAAATACAATTGGACCTAAACTTTTTAATGAGTTCTTTCAAGATTTATTACTTTATAGCTGGCATTTTGATTCAGATCTTGTCATGCAGTCCGTCTACACTTACTATACCATTCCAGGTGATGTTGTTTACTTTAAAAACCCTGATTTCAACCCATTGACCTATTGGTGGAGAGGTGAAAATGCCGTAGTGATGGGTGACGATTTGTATTTTGGGCACGGACTTGGAATAAAAGATGCAGCGTATATCATCGAGTTTTTGAATGGAACGAGAAAACCAGACGCTACTAAGCCAGCTTATCTAAGTGATTACGTTGCCCGTCCATCTTTTACACATCTGGCAAAGCTATTTTCCTCACAAAACAGACGAACCAAACATCAACATCCAGTCATTATCCATCGTAAGAATTCCATTTCACTCGATCGGTATTTGTTCTACTTGTATCGATCATACCTTCCTAATCAATAAAGGCCAGCTCCGACCTCGGAGCCAGCCTTCTTTCATTTGGAATTTTGGACAAGCCTTAATATTTCCAAAGCACGGTCGCCTTCTTTCCTAAGAAGCTCCTCCCATATTTGGTCTCGTCGGCAATCTAATTTAATAATATCGTAAGCAAGTTTATATGAATCAGTATTTTGATACCCCTGCACCTTTATCTCCTCCCTTTTTAATTAAGTTTGTATATTCCTTTTTCAATTCACTTAATGTGTAGGTGGAAAGAACACTATGATTCATGAAAAAACCCGCATTAACAAGTTTGGTAATATAATACTCTTTTGCATCACTAATAGCCTTTTCTAAAATTTTTGCCATTCCACTCACCTCTCTTTCTTTCAGTTTAGTAAATCAGTAGTGGAAATACTTTATTTTTGTAAGGAGTTATCACATGGAAATTACAATAAACTTCATTTAACTGTAAGGTTTTCTTACAAACGTACAGGAATTAATAAAAGAAATGTACTATAATAACAGTAAGAGCTCTAGAATAGGATGTGAATTGCTATGACACAAGAGGATCCATCTTTGAAAGAGAGAAAAGTCATTTCAATCGGCACGGTTCGTGATCTTACAGGTTTATCAGAAAGACAGATTAGATATTACGAGGAAAGAAAATTGATCTTCCCTGCCAGATCAGGTTCTGGCATACGCAAATATTCCTTCTCTGATGTAGAACGTCTGATGGAAATCGCCAATCAGATGGAAGAAGGTGTCCAGACTCATGAAATAAGAAGAGAGTGGAAAAAGAAAGAAAAAGAAAATGAGAATTGGAAAAAGCAAATGTTAAAGGGACAAATTCAGGCACATTTTAAACAAAATAGAAACTAAGCATGATTATCTCTCTAGAGGAAATCATGCTTTTTTCTGTAGCTGAATTTAATCTTAACCAAAATGTTTGGTTATGCTACCATTAGCACATCAGGATTTAAGTGGAGCGTGAAGTATGTTTGAATTATTATTAACCATGTTAGAGCGACTTGGTATTATTGTAACCGTTGCTTTTATCATGACTAGGCTGTCTTTTTTCAGACAGTTGGTCAACCGGCAGCAAATTGATAGAAAACAGCAAGCTTATGCTATTCTGTTTTTTGGCTTTTTCGGCATTATTGGAACATATACAGGTCTTGCTTTTAGTACAGAAACATTAGGATTCGATCGTTGGATAACGGAACTAAATGAATCTGAGGCAATTGCTAACTCCCGCGTAATTGGGATTGTAATGGCTGGGTTACTTGGCGGATATAAAGTGGGTATTGGTGCAGGGTTAATTGCTGGTATACATCGAATGAGTCTTGGTGGATTTACAGCGTTTTCTTGCGGCTTTTCTGCTATAGTAGCAGGACTTTTGGCAGGTTTCATACGAAGCAAATATAAGGGGAAAAGAATTAGTGTTTCTGTGGCCCTTTTAACTGGAGCACTAGCAGAATCGATTCAAATGGGCATAATCCTCCTTACTTCCCAGCCGTTTTCGCAGGCTCTCGCGCTTGTGGAAAGTATAGGACTTCCTATGATTTTCGCTAACGGAGTTGGATCTGCCCTATTTTTCCTCATTATCTTAACTGTGATTAACGAAGAGGAAAAAGTAGGAGCTGTACAGGCTCAAAAAGCTTTGTCATTAGCCGAGAATACGTTGACACACCTTAGAAAAGGCTTGACGCTTGAATCTGCAAAAGAGACGTGTAAAATAATTTACCGGGAAGTGAATGCCAGTGCTATAGCCATAACTGATAGGGAGAAGATTCTAGCACATGTCGGAATGGGGAATAATCATCATAAACCCCTCTCCCCTATCCAAACTTATAGCACAAAACAAGTACTGAAATTCGGAAATTTATTAGTAGCAGGAAAGAACGACATTCAGTGCCAAGATCCATCTTGCCCACTCGGTGCGGTTGTTATCGCTCCATTAAAGAAAAGAGAAGAAACAGTTGGTACACTTAAATTTTACTTTGGTTCGGATAAAGAAATTGATAATGTCGTCATTCAACTAATTACAGGACTCAGCTCCCTTATGAGTCATCAGTTGGAAATTTCTGAAGCTGAAAATGCATCCAAGCTAGTGAAAGAAGCTGAAATTAAAGCACTCCAAGCTCAAATCAGCCCCCATTTTCTGTTTAATTCATTGAATGTAATTGTTTCATTAATACGCACAGATCCGAAAAAAGCACGAAGACTATTAATTTCCCTTTCTCATTTCTTTCGGCAAAACTTGACGGCAACTACTGCTAAATGGACAACTGTTCAAGAAGAGCTAAAACATGTACAAGCATACCTTTCTGTTGAGGAAGCAAGATTCTCAGATCGCTTAACAATAACGTATCATGTTGACGAATCTGCTCTTTCCTACCTTGTTCCTCCTCTGTCCTTGCAGCCAATAGTTGAGAATGCCGTAAAACATGGGCTTAAGGACAGGCAGGAAAATGCACAATTAATCATTAAAATAAAAGAGCGTTCATCAGATATATTTATCTCTATTGGAGACAATGGGATAGGAATGACAACAGATAGAATCATTGAGCTAGGTCAGCTTCAGGTTTCTTCCCCTACTGGCACAGGGGTTGGCCTTTATAATATTAATAAAAGACTTATAATGATGTTTGGCAATCAAGCAAGATTGCATTTCCATAGTGAAGCAAGCATTGGCACCACCGTTTCTTTTACCATTACCAAAAAGTTAAGTAAGGAGGATATAACAGATGGATAATATAAAAACGATCATAGTCGATGACGAACCATACAGCCGTGATGAACTTAAGCATTTATTAGAAGAGCATGACTGTATACAAGTGATTGGAGAGGCAGCAACAGGCGAAGACGCTCTGTTACTCTGCATGCAGCATCAACCGGATGTCGTTTTTTTAGATATAGAAATGCCAAAAATGAACGGCTTGGATGTTGCCAAGCATTTAAAAGAATTAAAAAAATCACCTCTTGTTGTTTTTGCTACTGCCTTTCCTAATTTTGCAGTAGACGCTTTTAGACATGAAGCGGTTGACTATCTATTAAAACCGTTCGAAGAGGAACAATTATCCCAAACCGTGTGTCGGCTTAATAAACACTTAATACCAGAAAAGGAAACTCCGACACAATCAAGCTCCTCCAGGCTTGCTGTTGAGTATGAAAACGAGATTTTTTATTTAGATCCACTTGATATACTCTATATCAGTAGAGATGACCGAATATCGAGAATACATACTAATACACGTAACTTCGAGTCAAAGCTTGCTTTGAAGGATTTGGAGGAAAGGTTGCATGACTACCCTTTTTTCCGCATCCATAAGAGTTACCTTGTTAATTTAAACTATGTGACGAAATTGACTCCTTGGTTCAATGGAGCATACATGCTGGAGCTAACAGGAAGCCCCCAAAAACTTTCTGTAAGCCGTAATTATGTTAAAGCATTAAGAAAAAAACTCGAACTCTAACATGTCAGTGATCGAAACTGACATGTTATTTATGTTTTAGCACATCTTGGCCATCCTTCCACCCGATGAAAGCCTTTTCATTTATAATGATGGTACTCCATAAAGAGAAAGGGGTCTTCATTTTGTATACATTCTTAACAGGTATTGTCTTATTAATTTTAGGTTATTTCATTTATGGTAGATTTGTTGAAAAAGTATTCGGGATAAAAGATGCTAGAAAAACACCCGCTTACTCCAATCAAGACGGTGTTGATTATCTCCCATTAGGCCAAAATAAAAATTCATTGATTCAATTATTGAATATAGCCGGTGTTGGACCAATTTTCGGACCAATTTTAGGTGCTTTATATGGTCCAGTGGCATTTTTGTGGATAGTCCTAGGATGTATCTTCGCCGGAGCGGTTCATGATTATTTAACTGGTATGATCTCCATTCGAAACCGCGGTGCTCATTTGCCCGAACTCGCAGGTAAATTTCTTGGAAAGTTCATGAAACATACTGTCAATGCCTTTGCTATCTTGCTTTTACTTTTAGTTGGAACCGTTTTCGTAACAGCTCCGGCAGGTTTAATTCATACATTAGCAGAAGGCAAAGTGGCACTAGGTATGATTATTTTAGCTATTTTCATCTATTATATTTTTGCGACGATGTTACCAATCGATAAGGTCATCGGTCGTTTATATCCTATTTTTGGAGCATTATTACTGATAAGTGCTTTAGGTGTCGGAGTATCGTTAGTGGTTACAGGCGCACCTATCCCTGAATTAAGCTTCACAAATATGCATCCAGATAACGTGCCTATCTTCCCATTATTATTTTTAACGATTTCATGTGGAGCACTATCTGGTTTCCATGCAACGCAAACACCTATTATTTCTAGAACTACTCAGAACGAAAAACAAGGCCGTCGAATATTCTACGGCATGATGATTGCAGAAGGTATCATTGCCATGATTTGGGCAGCTGCAGGAATGAGTCTGTTCAATGGATCAGCTGGATTAAGTGAAGTATTGGCCAATGGTGGACCAGGTGCCGTTGTAAGTGAGGTTTCTGTTACAATGCTCGGAGCTATTGGGGGGACTATGGCGGTCATCGGAGTCATTATCCTTCCGATTACATCGGGAGATACTGCATTCCGAAGTGCTCGTATGATTATTGCTGATTACTTCAATATTTCTCAAAAGAAAATTATCAGCCGTCTTTGGATTGCAGCTCCTTTGTTCGTCATTTCATTCGTACTGACTAAAATTGATTTTGAATTATTATGGAGATACTTCTCCTGGGCGAATCAGTCCACTGCCGTCATAGCATTATGGGTCGGCGCGATGTACCTGTTCATTGCTAGAAAACAGTATTACATTGCGATGATACCGGCAATCTTTATGACGATGGCAACGACAACCTATATATTAAATGCACCTATTGGCTTCCGTTTACCGATCGAAGCATCTTATATCGGGGCAGCTATGTTTACGATCATTATTATTGGGTTGTTTTATGTAAAAGCTATTGCAGCAAGAAAGACAGATTTTGAGCTCGATGCACATGACTTTCCAAATGAAAAAGCAGCATAATCTCACGAACGGTTCTACTTTGGTAGGACCGTTTGTTTGTGGTTTTGCATAAAAGTTATCTGTTCGGAAAAAGCTAGTATCAAAGGAGGCGGATTTGATATGGCATCCCCTTATCTATGCCCAAATTGTAAAACCAATCGCTCGCGTTTTAACATTATTGAACAGGTGGCAAAGTCCGTGAAGTTAAATCCTCAATCAGGTGAGGTTGTAGAGGAATATACATCCGGCACCATGGACCCTTTTCATATCCCATATAAAGGTCCTTCTCAAAAAATACAATGTGCCACTTGTGGCAATGTTGATGAGGAAATTACTTTCATCAAACATGCAGAATATCAAAAAGGATAATAGGCTCTAGAGGCCTGTTATCCTTTTTCTTTATTTTGATTGCAAAATGTTAATATTTCACTGTTACTTGCATATCCATTTATCATCAGGAATAAATGGAGGGTGTTTGCAAATATGGGACATGATGAAAATTACAACCTGGCAGTAAAATATCAATTGTTGGCAGATTATTATAAATACTCTGATCCTCAACAACATATTCATTTTTATCATATGCATATTTATCATCTACAGAAATGGGTGAAAACAATAAAGCCCATTCCATCAAGAGATGCTCCTTCAAGTAATCCCTCTCAACTTAGAATCCTTCATGCTTCCCCTGGGATAATGGCAGTCGATGTGCATGTAAACAATAACGTTGTTTGGAAAGATCTACGTTATACAAACAGCAGTAGATATGTGGATATAAAACCTACAAACAATCAAATAGAAGTGATACAAAACGGGCAAAAATTAATTACCGGTACACTTCAGGCAAATTCGGGTATTAACTATACAATCGCGATTGCCGGAACAAAGGATAAATTACAACTAATTCCAATTGGGGATGATTTTACTGTACCTCAAAGTGAATCAAAGCTCCGTTTTTGGCATTTATCCCCTGATGCCCCTTCTGTGGATGTTGCCGTTAAAAAGGGCGATGTCGTCTTTTCTGATATTCTCTACAGTGGAATAACTGATTATCTCGGACTAACACCGATGACAGTCGATCTTGAAATAAGACTTGCAGGTACAAAGGATATCGTTCTCCCCCTAAACAGGGTAAGCTTGAAGCCAGATGTAGCTTATACCATTGTAGCAGTTGGCCTTGTGAAAAACAGTCCATCTTTGGAAGCCATTTTTTTAGCCCCATGACATGAAAAATGCTCAATCAACTAGTGATTGAGCACCATGTTCTATTTCATTAGCACCAAGCAGCACCAACGATGATTAAAAGAATAAACAATACTACGATTAACACGAAAGAGCTTCCGTAACCACCTGGGTATCCTGCTCCTGCTACTTGACCGTAACCGCAACCACACCAACTCATAGCTGTCACCTCCTCTACAAGGTATCTATCGAAGCTTGGTAATTAATAGCTGAGTACTCCAGCACCAACAATCACCAATAAGATAAACAGAACAACTATTAACGCGAATCCTGATCCATAACCAGAACCACCCATGCTCTACACCTCCCCCTCTTTCCTAATACATAATGTATTCATGAGGAGCGTATTGGTAAAGGCATATGCCCAGTTCCAAAAAAATTGGGTGGTTTTTAATACTAAGCCCTTAGGTATTGTAGTACCAAATAAATAATATAAAAAATAAAAACCGGACAGAAACCGCCCGACGCCCTTAAAGCTATAGAATATTAGTTTTAGGTTAGTCACCGCTGTTCCTTTCCGCAAATGGCTTCGCTTTCCGCGGGACGGCGCTTGAGCCTCCTCACAACGCTTCAGGGGTCTCAACCTACTGTTTCTCCCCGCTGGAGTCTTCTCCTTTTGCTCCAATCCACCGCTAAGAATCTTTAAGAGCTTTACGTGTTTTAAAGTGGCCCCGACGAAACTGAGGAGGCTCACGGACCGCACGCAGGCAAGCGAAGCTCCTGGAACGGATATCAACTATCTTACATGCTTTCTTATCTATACAAGAAAAAGCATGGTGAAATGATCACCATGCTTTTTGGGATGTTAGTCCTCGACTGGAACTAGTAGTTTGAATTCGATATCGTCTCGTTCGACATCAAATTTTGTAAATATTACTTTTGTATCACTTTGCAGCTCCAGCTCTTGAAGCGCGACATAGATACTTTGTTCGTTTGGTATTATTTTAACCCAGGGTGGTAAAGGATAATTATCACCTACATACTTTAAAACCATGGATACAGGTACTTGCAACCTTCCTATCGACATGGAGTCTTGTTTTAACACTACATCACCGTTTTCCTGAACCTCAGGCATAAACGTCATGGTAAGGGGTATGTTTCTATCAAACACTGTCATTTCACCCCTGAGCTCCACTCTGTCAGTCAGTACCACTTCATAATTTAAAGGTCTTCTCGTTTCTTTTTCCAAATAGTAACGGATAAGTTCATTTAAGTCTTCTTTATCTGATTGGATAGTAAAAGCTACCCTTTTTCGGTCATCATCCTTGCCGGGTAAATTAAATTTTGAGTGTTTTGGCAGCAGCACCAAGAATATTGCTACTCCCGCAATCAAAATATTTATTACAAGCAAGCTTAAAAAGGCCGTTTTCCAGTTAATTACTTTCTTCACCATAACCCTCTCCACTACTCTTCTTCTAACATCTCTTCCAATGATGTTTCCTCGTTAAAACGCTTAATTTCTTCTACAACATTATTACCTATTAATTCATACCCTTTTTGATTAGGATGAAACTGATCATCATCTAGTAAATTTTCCTCTGGCTCGATAAAAATGTCTTGTATCGGGACATAGGCTGTATTAGGATATTCATCTAAAACTGAAACGGTCGTCGCATTCCAATTAGTAACTACATCATTCATTTCTTCAATTTCTTGGAAGTACTGATAAAAAGGATTGAATAGACCAACTAAATATACTCTACTGGAGTCATTATGTTTCCTTACTTCACTTAGAACACTATCGAGCCTTTTAGCATACAATTCTTGTTCTTTATCAAATAGAGAAAATGTTAGATCGAGAAAATTCTCGCGTATCACCTTCATCAAATCATTTCCGCCAACCGTCATAAAGATCACATCTGCTTCAGCAAGCGCGCCCTGTACTTCTGGGTCCTCCAGCCTTTTGAGGAGATGATTAGTCCGGTTCCCCCTCACCCCAAGGTTGGTGACACTTACGTTGTCGATATATGGTTTGGCTTCATAATGTTGTTTAACTATTGATGTAAATCCACCGTTTTTGGACTCGTCTCCAACACCCTGTGTCAGGGAATCACCGAAAAAGACCAATTTAAACGACCTGTCAAAGAATTCTTCAGTTACTTCCTCTTTTTCTTCAATATTTATTATTTTATTCTGGTTCTCTGTAGACTCTTCTTTAAAGAAATCTTTGAAAAGCTTTCTTTCACTTTGGCTTTCTCTTCTTTCTTTCGCTTTTTCCAAAACATAACTTGAAGAATTTTCTGCGGAACAACTAACCATACTAATTATTATAAGCCCAAGCAAGGCTATTTTCCAAAATTTAACCATCATGCATTCTCCTTATATTGTTAAGGATATAAATCGCTACTTACATTAAACTTTCAGTACACTTTTTTATAACATACTCTAGTGTATTTTTCAAAAACTAAAAGGTTAGGAGGTTCATTAAATTGAAGGAAAAAGAAATACTTGCGTGCAATGAAGAAGTTTCAAAAGAACTATTTTCAAAAGAGCTACATGTAATAGTCACAGACGGATTAAATGCCAGCAGAGAAGAGGAGCTTAATGAAAATCAAAAGGATCACTCTTATTAAATAAGAGTGATCCTAACAACCTCATTTTTGACTTAAGAGAATTTCTACATGTTCCAATATTTCTTCATAAGGAACGTCCAAGCCATCATAACTTTTTATTATCGTACCTTCTTGATCGATTAGATAAAAACTTGTTCCATGGACAACTTCGCCACCGTTTTTAGGTTTAGCTACAATCGTTTTAAAGTTTTCCATACCAAACGCTTCTATCTCTTTTTGTGTATATCCTGTTAAAAAATCCCAAGAAGTATAATCTGCTTCGAAGTTATTTCCAAATTCCTTTAGTATATCAGGGCTATCAACTTCAGGATCAACAGAAAAAGATAGGAACTTAACATCTAATTGTTCTTCATTGGCCATTCTTTGCAATCTAGCCATGTTTGCCGTCATAGGAGGACATACAGTTGTACAGCTGGTAAAGACCATATTTGCTACAGTGACTTCACCTTTTAAGTCCTCTAAACTAACCTGCTCGTTATCCTGGTTTATGTACTGAAAATTTGCCAGTTTCCAATCTGTTGTATCAGGTATTTTTCCGTTGCCACTACATGCAGCTAAAATTACTGCACTAAGGCCTATTAGAAGTATTTTGCTTTTATTTAACACGTTCTTCACCTTATTTCGCTAGATATTTTCCATTTTCCAATCAAATCGTACCACTTCTCACTGATAGATAAAAGGAACAGCTATATAAATTCATAAAAATAACACATTTGATATTAGTGGAGGTAAAGGGATGCAAAGAGATTCTGAGACAATTAGTATTATATCCATCACATCAACCTCCTTAATCCTTGTCCTTGGGAACTCGATGCTTATTCCAGTGCTGCCTGAAATTCGTCATGATCTTCAATTAACTCAAGTACAAGCCAGCCTTATCCTTTCCATCTTCTCCATTGCTGGAGCTGTTACCATTCCATTTATCGGATATTTATCTGATAGGTTTTCTCGGAAGCACATAATTTTGGCATCGCTTTTACTTTATGGGTTTGGTGGTTTTGTTTCAGGGATTGCTTCCATGCTACAATCATCCTATTCATTTGAGGGAATCATTTTTGGCAGGATCCTTCAAGGCATTGGCTCAGCAGGAACAGCTCCCATTGCAATGGCCATTATAGCAGACTTGTTTTCAGGCAACAAACAGATGAAGGTATTAAGTCTAATGGAAACAACCAATAGTTTAGGGAAAGTGATGTCTCCATTAATCGGAGCCTGTATAGCACTGATTATGTGGCACTATGTTTTCTTTGTATTCCCTTTGGCTTGCGGCATTTTGTTTATCCTCTTCTATTTCTATGTTGGTAAGGGGGAGTCTCCTTCTGAGAAAGTAATTTTCAAGGACTATGTACGACATTTAAGTGGGGTATTAAAGGAAAATAGATATTATCTAATGACAAGTTATAGTGCTGGTGCACTCAGTCTTTATTTACTTTTTGGACTGCTGTTTTATTCTTCTGATGTGTTGGAAAACCAATTTGAAACACATGGATTTTTAAATGGTATCATACTCTCTTTCCCGCTTTTGTTTCTTACTATTGCTTCCTTCCTTATTGGAAATGTAATGGGAAAGTTTCAAAAATATATATACCGAATTGTCATCGCTAATTTTTTTCTTCTCAGCTTCTTTCTACTAGGAATAATGCTAAATAACAGCCTATGGTGGACCATTTTATTGGTTTCCCTGATTAGCACTTCTATTGGTATTGTTCTTCCATGCATGAATGCCATCATCACCAATTCTGTCAAAAAAAAGGCTAGAGGATTTGTAACAGCTCTTTATGGGTCAGTCAGATTTGCAGGAATTGCTCTTGGACCAATCGTATTTGGTTATTTTATGGATTTTTCCATTCCTTCCATACTTGTAATTTCTTCTGTACTTTGTCTTTTACAAGCCATTCTTTGCTTTTTCTTTTTAGAAGGAAAAAGGAAAAGTATTTCGCTTCATGCCATCACCAATTGGTTTTCTATATTTAACTTACCTTCTCAACGAAAAAAACAAAGAGGCTGACTTTCGTCAACCTCTATAGTTTATTTACGTTTTCTGTTCTTTGCTTTTAATAGTTGATTCATACGATCTTCGGAAGGTTTTGTTTCTTTAGGTGAGGTTGGAGTTTCTTTCCGTGGTTTAAATTCCTTCATTTCTCCCACTTTCGGCTCTTCCCTTTTTTCCGTCTGTTTAACCTTCTTTCTTTGAATCACTGGCTTTTTCCATCTGTTGTCTGGTTTATTCTTTTCCTTTTTCTCCTTACCTTTTTTCCAAAAGGCTAGCGATATTAAGCCGAACCTTCTTATAAAAATTTCAATAATCAGTAGGAAAAAGGCAATAATGATAAAAGGTAACCACACCGTCTGAGACTGATAAACATTCTTATGGTAAGAACGAAACACTTCCTTGGGATCTTCTAACACTTTTCCATTTTGATTTGCCGTGATATTTTTAAGCAGTTCCAAATTAACTGGCCTTTGTTCAAACTCCGTGGAAAAAGGTACAACCATTCCACTAGTATAGGTTGAGACCGTCTCCCCTTCCTCTTCTTGGGTAATATTGAGGAAGTAGATGTCGGGTATAGCTGAAAATTCCACTTCGTACTGGCCAGGCCCCACCATTTTACTTTTAGCGTCTGCTATAATTTGACCTTTATTGTTTGAGACCGATATGGAAACAGGCATCAATATATCCTCAATTGCTTGCACCTTCACGGAAGCTCTACCTCCATCGACAGTGGTAGAGATGTCATAGGCTCCCTGCTCATAAGATGGCAAAGACCAAGTAACCATTTCATTCCAGAAAGCTGTCCATTCTTCCCATGAAGGAAACCCACCACTCCAGGCACCGGAAACATCGGAAGTCCAAGCGATCGTTCTTCCAAGTCCGTAATTCATTCGAGCAAGGATGGGATCCTCTTTTTCACTCGATATGATTTGCTCAGCCCGTGATTTCAATGTCGTTGCTATATACGTATTAAGGAACGGTGTCCCACTTTCAAACTTTTTGGACCAATCATATCCTGCATATACAGTCGGTACATGAGGATTATCTTCTATATATGTTTTTGTAGTAAGCGCGGTTTCCCTAGAGAGAATACTTGGGACTGAGCTTGCTTCATATACTTCGTAGAATCTTCCTGTTCCAATTTCTGCCAATTCTTCTAATAAGGAAGTATCTGCATCTCCACCGATTGCTACTGTCGATAAAGTTACATTATTCGTTAAACCTTCTTCAATGATTTCCTCGTATGGCCCATCATTGGATTGTCCATCCGTTAAAAGGATAATATGCTTGCGTTTAAGGTCCATTTCATTCAATTGCTCATAAGCCTGGTTAAGGGCAGGGAAAATATCTGTTCCACCACCTAAGGCGGTAGAACGAATATTCTCAATTACCTCTTCTTTATCCTTAATCGGTTTTGTCTCTACCACTGTCCAAGGCTCCGTATCAAAGGCAATAAAACCAAATGTATCTTCTTCTTTCAATAGTTCCACTGCTCGTGCTGCAGCTTCTTTAGCTAAATCAAATTTCTCCCCCATCATACTTCCCGAACGGTCCAAGACGATAATTAAACCAAGAGAAGGGATTTCTTTTTTCCCTTTTACATCCATATCCACAGGTAGAATTTTTTCAATCGGAGTTTGGAAATAACCTCCGAGACCATAGGATTGATTGCCACCTGTCATCGTGAAACCGACACCAAAATCCCTGACTGCCGTTTCAATGAGTTCCATCTGATTTCCACTTAAAAGGTGACCGGACACATTATGAAAAATAATACTTTCATATGCCAGGAAACCGCTGAGTGTCGTCGGTAACAGACTTGGATGAATGCGATCAATTTTCCATCCGCTTGCATCTAACGCGCGGAACACATTTTCCCCTTCCCCCTCCTGGTCCACCATAAGCACTTTAGGTTGGCCCGATACCTGTGTTAGAGAGTGAGAGATATTGTTTTCCACAATCTTATCTACTTTTGGAAAAATTTCTGCTTTAAACGTATACAATCCAGGATCTTTTAATGGAATGGAATAGGAATAAGTATTCGACCCTTTTGCCACTACCACTTCCTCTTTAATGATGGTTTCATTATTTTGAGTAATATGCAAAGTGGCTTGCGTGTCCACATTGGCCTCAAGACCAATTTGAAATGGGACAGCTTCCCCTTCAAAGCTTGTTTGTGGAGTATGAAAAGATTGTAGTGACACATCTTCCACATACGGTGCCTGAAATGCCATAGCATCCATTTCTATATTTCTACCCTTATAAAAACTAGATTGTTTAGTACTATTCCCATTTGTTTCAATTCCGTCAGACAGTAAAACAATTCTCCCTTTACGATTCTCTGGGATGTAATTTGCGGCAAACTCCAATCCCTCTTCAATATTAGTGAATTGTGAACCGTCGTTAACTGAGAGTTGGTGAATGGTTTCCTTTTGATCGGTAAAGGATCGTTCAAGTTTCGGCTTTTCTGAAAAAGTAACAATGCTATAACTATCCTCTTCTTTCTTCTGCTTAATAGCCTCATTGATGGAAGATAGTATTTCTCCTTCCATCCTTTTCACGCTATCCGATTGGTCTACAAGGAAGACAGTATGTGTCCCTTTTACAGGGGAAAGAAGCGATGGCATACATAGTCCTAGTATAAGAAACAAATAGATTAAGCTTCTCAAAGAGATAATGACATACTCCTTTTTCCGCTTCACTTTCTTTTTACGCCAGAACAAAACAAGACTGATTAGTACCGGAATAAGGAATAAAAGCATGAGAGGATGTTCAATTTGAAATTCCACGTCTGTAAACCTCCCATTCTACCAATAAGATGACAAGCGCAAGTATTAAAAACAAATAGGAAATGTCCTTGCTGCTTGTAGACTCTTCATCTTGATCTATAGTAGGATTTGCCGATATGGTAAAACTCTCCTCCGTCTGAATGGATTTTTCTCCATCATCCAACATGATATATAGTGTCTTGGATTCCTCCGACTCTTCCGTTGTCTCTTTTAACGTGTACAATCCAGGCGTTACGGGAAGTTCTATAGGTTGTTCGAAAGATTCAGATGAAAAAACAATCTTTTCATCCTTATCTAGAATTTCAGCTTTCCTTACATCAGATGCTGGAAAATAATCCATCGTCTGGCCAGGATAAAAATAACCCAACATCCCCCGATTCTGTGTCAATTCCTGAATAGAGTGAAACATGAACAACGGAAAACCGGGATGGAGAGGCCAGTCACTCGAACCAAGCTCAAATGTTACGACAATAATCGGATCCCCTTTATATGTTCCTGAGAGAATCAGCGGTGTTCCTCCTCTGCTTGCTACCACATCTAATGAGGCAAATTCTTCAGATGAAAAGGTCTTTTCCACATACACTTTCTCCATTGCCACTGATTGCATTAACGGGTTTGTCCTATTTGCCGTTATCTCTCCTGAAAGATCGACTTCTTTTTCCCCATCATCCCCCGATAGAAACACTAGCTTAGGCCCAGAAGGCCAGTCGCTTTTTGGCAGCCCTTTAATAAGGTGAACACCATCAAATTTATTCCCTTCCGCTGGATCGGAAGAGAGATGAATAACATTCGTACTTGCAATCTCGACAGCTTTTCTAGCAAATGGATGTATATCCTTATGCACGTAAACAGTTGGATCCTGTTGCTGGCCAAGAAATGTGTATTGTTCATTATCAAGCAAATATTGCTTGTCTCCACTCAATTCCACTTTATACATTGTTGCAAGCGGAAGATCTTTCAGATAGATGGTCTTTACTTTATTACCTTCTACCTTCTCAGAAACTTGCTTTACTATTTCCTGCTGTTCATTAACTATCGATAAGGTAAACTCCTTTGAATCGTTACTTTCATTTTTTACGGTAACTACCCCTACTACTGTGTCTTCACGCTTGGCTACTCCGAATGTTTCAACTGCCAGATTCTCATGTGAAGTTCCTATATTATGAGCGTAAAAGGCAGTATTTTGATGAAGTTCTAAGGATGCTTCTTTTTTAAAATTGTCGCTTAAAAGCTGTATGTTCCCGTTTTCTTCTCCTAGAAGACTTTTAGCCATATTGATGGAATCAATCACATTTGGAGAAGCGTAAGATGCTTCTATCTTTTCCACGTGGTTTAACACTTCTTTTTTCGATAGAGACCTTTCCGTCAAAATTTCAGGGGTCTCCTTTGCGACGATTACCGTCATTTCTTGATTATCGACTTTATCTATTATTTGCACCATTTTCTCTTTGACCAACTCTAATCGCGAATTCTCCCCTTCCTTTGCTGTCATCGATGCTGATGAATCAACAATGAAAATGAGATGGTCCCCTTCAATTCCTTCCTTCTTAAAAAAAGGCTGCGTTAAAGTGATAATAAGAAATAGCAGTGCCAATAACTGAAGATATAAAAGCAAATGGTGTTGCAGTTTCTTCCACCAAGCCTGCGCTTCGAATTCATTCATCCATTCTTGCCATAATAGGACAGAGGGGATAGCTTTTTTCTCATATTGCTTCCTGAAAAAATACATGAGTATAACTAAAAGTAAAAATGCACTGAACAAGAAATATATTGGTGCTGTAAAACCCATTCCCATCACCTAATCCAACCTTTAGAGGTCATCCTTTTAAATAAAATATCTTCCACATTCTCTCCTGTATGGCACATAAGGTAGGAGATTCCCCTTTCAAAACAAAACCCTTCTAAGATCTCCATTCTTTGTTGCATTTTTTCCTTATAATTCTTTCTAGTAAAATCAGAAACTGTTACATTCACTTCCTGATTGGTTTCGCTGTCAACCAGCATAAAGTCGCCATCAAAACTTGGATCAACTTCATCCTCTTCCAATACTTGCAACAAGTAGACTTGTTGTCTATTTGCCTGGATAATCTTCAAAGTATGAATAACCGAGTCAAGTGGCTCAAGTAAGTCACTGATGACAATGGATACACTGCTTTTCCTTTGAATATGGTTTAAAGCAGCTTCAGAGAATAGAAGGGAGGTATTCTTAGGCTCTATATCCTCCACATATTGCATCATCTGAAAGAGGTGACCTTTCCCTTTTCGATATAAGTAGGGAGCCTGTTCACCGTGAACATCAATAATGGATATGCGATCCTCCTGACTTAGCCCTATGTATGCAAATGAAGCTGTAAGTGTTTTGGCTAGTTTCCATTTACCAGAAGAACTGGCCATGGAATTCGTACAATCCAGATAAATGGAAGCTGAGAGCTCTTGCTCATCTAAATACCGTTTAATGTAATGCTTTTGCGTACGTGCGTAGATATTCCAATCCACTTGCCGAAGATCGTCCCCTTGCTCATACATTCGATAATCAGAGAAATCATGAGATGCACCGAACCTTGTCGATTTTCTTGTTCCTTTATGCCAGCTTCTCTTAAGCTTACCTACTTGAAGGCTATAAGCCTGTAGCTGCTTGGTTATCACAGAATTCAACATGAGAGCTACCTTACATTCAATACTTTATCAGTGTATTGAATGGCATCCTCTAGGATAAGATCTTCTTTCACTCCAGAAGCTTCCCCTTCAAAATTTAAGAACAAGCGGTGACGAAGGACAGGGATGGCAGCATGTTTGATATCTCCTTTGGAGACATGAAAGCGTCCTGAGCAGAATGCTCTTGCTTTTGCTACCTTAATTAAACTTTGGACACCACGTGGGCCTACACCGTAGCGTACATATTTTTTTACAAGTTCACTGGCATGCTCTTCTTCTGGATGAGTTGCCATGATCAGCTGAACCGTATAGTCTAACAACTCCTGTGAAACTAGTATTTCCTTTGCAGCGATCTGTATTTTTTGCATCTTGTCTGTATCTAAAAGTTTCTGAACATGGTAGGATTCCGTTCCTGTAGTCCTTTTTATGATTTCATATAACTCTTCCTTCTTTGGATACCCCATATTTATTTTTAGAAGGAAACGGTCCATCTGCGCCTCCGGTAGCGGATAAGTTCCTTCCATATCAATCGGGTTTTGTGTTGCTAATACAAAGAATGGGGATGATACCTTTCTTGTCTCCCCCATGATGGTCACGGTCTTTTCGGCCATTGCCTCCAAAAGGGAACTTTGCGTTTTAGGAGTTGCCCGGTTTATTTCATCCGCAAGAACAATATTAGAAAAAATAGGACCCTCATGAAACACAAAGGATTGTTTCCCGTTTTCGTGTATCTCAATCATTTTTGTTCCGGTAATATCGGATGGCATTAAGTCAGGAGTGAACTGTATCCTTGAAAAATCAAAGCTTAAGACTTCTGATATTGTTCGAATGAGCATGGTCTTCCCTACACCCGGCATCCCTTCGAGCAAGGCATGGCCATCTGACACCATCGCCCAAATCAGTTGTTCGATAACTTCCTCCTGACCAACAATCACCTTTCCTATTTCTTGTTTCACTTCCTGCAATGTATCTTGATAATATTTCAGTTCTTTTTCTTTCTCTTCCAAACTGATCACTTAATCTGCTCCCTTCGGATCCACTTCACTAAAGTATTGTTTAACCACATTTTCTAATCTTGAAGGCAACTGCATTCTGTCCAGTGATTCCCTGTAGGACTTTTCATAAGATGAGAATACTTCCTCATATGGTCTTGCTTGCCCTCTCAGGGTAGGAGCGTCTGGAGCATCCTCGTATTGAGATTGCCCTTCCCCAGTTGGCCCCCCATCCGTTTCATTCTGAATATCACTCTTGATGTTAGAAGGAACCGTAAAGGTTTGCTCACCCACACCTACTCCTGCACCAAGTCCTCCACTGCCTTGTCCTTGGCCTTGGCCTTGACCTTGACCCTGGCCTTGACCCTGGCCCTGACCTTGACCTTGACTCTGGCCTTGACCTTGACCTTGACCCTGGCCTTGACCTTGACCTTGACCCTGACCTTGACCTTGACCCTGACCTTGATCCTGGCCTTGGCCCTGGCCTTGCTTAGAATTTTGAGCAGTTTGATTAGAAGAGGTGGGGTTGTTGGAATTAGATAAAGTCAACTTAGATGGGTTCAACCCAGCTTGCGACATTTTTCCATATTGATTGGAAGCAGCTGCTTGAAGTGCATTCTGCAACGCCTCCATGTCAGATAGTGCAGAAATGTCTTGCAATAGCTCTTCAAGTTGTTCCAACAATGCTTCTAATTCCTCGTCAGACATTTCCTCCACTTTCATTTCTTCTTGGTCTAAGAGGGTATCTGATAGTTCTGATAGCTCTTTTTTCTCTGCTTCTGATAAGGATTCAATATTTTTCTTCATACCATTTAATAGCTTCTCTAAATCTTCATTCTTTTTATTTAACGCAAGATTCGCCAATGAGTTATCTGGCTGATCTTTTGCAACCTCTTTCAAGCTAGCTTCCTTTTCTTGAAGCTCTTTCATCTTTTCAGCCAAGTTATTTTCTTTTTCCATTAGTTCTTTTAATAACTCATCTGCATCTTTCTCATTTTTAAGTTCTTTGAGCTCTTCTAACTCTTCCTTTATCTCTTTGTTATCCTTCAATTCTTCAGCATCTTTTTTTACTTTATCAAGTGTTTCCTCTATTATTTCTCGTTCCGCCTCTACAGCCTTGGCTTCTTGCATCTTGTTATTTGGAAACAAAATTAAAAGCACAATGAGGCATATTGTTAATAACGACATAGAAATTATTTTGGGGTGTATGTGCTGTAATTTTGCTTCTTTAATAACTTGTTCCTTCTTCTTAAGATGGTCATAAGCCTCTTTGCGCTGAAGCTGTGCGACCAAGGAGGTATCCTTCACATAATCAAGAGATGTGGTAAGTCTGTCCTCCTCCAAAAAGGCATCTGAATATCTTGCTGCATCCCAAGTCGAGGGTCTTTTTCTCCAGTAGAGGAGGAAAACTGCCATGCAAGCAATTCCTCCTAACCAGAGAGCTCTTTCGATTAAGTAGGGAGTAACCACCATTCTGGCAACGATGAGCACACTTAAAAAGCTGATGCAAAATGCCAAGATGGCATATTGCACCTGTTTAGAAATAAGTTGAAATCTAAGCTTTCTTCTAATGGAAAATAAAAACCTGACGATAAGATCGTTTTCCTTCATAGATTATCTACCCTTTACTTGGTTTCATATTTGGGCGTAACTTTTTGATGCTAAGCAAAATCAAGATGATGGAAATGGTGAAATATGAAATGATCAAGCCTACACCCAAATGTAAATCTATTCCCGTTACATTCTTTAATTCAATTGCTGCACTAGGCTCAAATAACGCTAACATGACACCGAAGGGATTAAACATTGCAATAAAGTACGGTATCGAGTTTGCTTGTGGACCTGTTGCACCGAATTGCGTAAAACTTATGGTGAACATGGTAATGATTGCTGTACCCGCAGCAAGGAAAAAGGCTACACCATACGTACAAATCATGGCTACAATTGTTTTACGAATTAATGTGGAGAAGAAAACTCCTATACTTCCTAAAGTAGCCATGGAGAGCAAATATACTCCGAAAGTCATCATCAAAAGTTTCGGCGATATTCCTCCAAATAAGAAGACAATGCTGTATAACGGCAAGCTGGAAATTACAATCAACAATAAAAATGATAAGGACGACACCAACTTGCTGACTATGATGCTTGTAGATGATTGCTGTGTCGTCAGGAGAATATTTAACGTCTGCTTTTCTCGCTCACTGCTAATAATTCCTGCTGTCAATCCAGGTGTCATAAAGAAAATCAAGGCTAGTTGGACAAATGCTAATATCATGAACATGTTCTTACTATTTTCAGCACGGAACATACCCATGGAATTGTATCTTGTCTCCATATAGATATAGAACAAGGCGATCAGACCAAGTACACCGAGGTAGAATAGAATCCCCAGGAAGCTTTTGAAACTCCTGAAACGTAATTTGAACTCTTTATTTAACATGGGGTTAATTAGTTGAGCTTTCATTTTTCCACACCCTTTGTAATTTCTAAGAAGATATCTTCCAAGTTAGATTCTTCTTGACTCAAGCTAAGAATCATTATGCCTGAATCTAGTGCTTTCTTTAGCAAAACAACTTGTTCTTCATCTGTCCCTTCAAATGAGAAGGATAAGAGATTTGACCGTTGTTCACTTAGCTGAATATTGGAGACACTAGGAATATCTTCAAAGAATTTAATAGCTTTATCTATGTCTTTCAGAATGAGTACTTTCAGAACTTTATTGGCTTGCAGTTGTTGGTGAATTTCTTCCACTCTTCCTGTAGCAACAAGCTTTCCACCATTAATTACACCAATTTCATCACACATCTCCGCAAGTTCTGGGAGTATATGCGAGGAAATCATGATGGTTTTCCCCATACTTTTTAATTCTCTTAAAATTTCTCTCATTTCGATCCTTGCCCTTGGATCCAATCCGGATGCGGGCTCATCCAAAATTAATACTTCGGGGTCATGTATTAATGCTCTTGCAAGACAAAGTCGTTGCTTCATCCCCCTCGATAATACATCTACATAAGCATCTTTCTTATCTGTTAAATTGACAAGTTCGAGAAGCTGAGGTATCAGTTTTTGCCTTTCTTCTAGAGGGATGCCGTAACTTGCTCCATAGAAGTCCAGATACTCATCTGTTTTGAACTGATCATAAACTCCAAAGAAATCCGGCATATACCCAATATACTTTCGAACCATTTTGGGATTCTTCGTAACATCATATCCGTTTACAAAAGCAGTACCAGATGTAGGTGCGAGAAGGGTAGACAGTATGGAAAATGTGGTCGATTTCCCTGCCCCATTGTGACCGACAAAACCAAAAACTGTACCTTTTTCAACCTTCAGGTTCAATGAATCCAATGCTGTGAATTTCCCATATTTTTTTGTAAGATTAATGGTTTCTATCATTCTTTTAACGCTCCCTCTACCTGTACTCCCGGCAATTGTATCTCTGTATCAAAATTATTTGGAATTCTCAATCGAACAGTAATGCTTCCATGTTCATTGAAATAATCGGAGAGATTTCCCTCTAATGTGATAGAAGATTTATTTTCAAGCAGTTCTGCTTCACTCGTTTTATAGTTGAAAATAAAGTACTCTACACTTCCGTCTCTTGTACGAAGTTTAACTTTCACTTCTGTCATTTCATCTTTTGTAATGTCGACCATATCCGGTAGGTTGTAGGTAAAATCATAAGTCCCTCCGCCTAGATATACGTAAGTTTCGCCAAATTGTAGACCGTTATGGTGCACCATGCCTGTTTCACCTTCTGTAACCTGTATGCTTGGTGATAAATGTTCCTCCGTGAAACTAAAGCTTCCTCCACCTGAATTAGTGATCGTAATTGGTAAAACAATAAGATGAGAGGCATTTGATTTTCCTGATTTCCCGTCCACCTTTGTGTTCATCACTGCGTCTGTTACATAACCAACCAGAATAGGTTGAGAGGCTATAGAGAAAATATCTTTTCTGTTGACAAGTAAATCAAGCATTTGAAATTTCTTATAGTCTTCCAGCTCATGTTTTTCAATTTGATTTGCCCCTGCTCCCTGATTATAATAACTTTGGAAATTAGGGAATGCCTTTGTTGCAGAAGAGCTACTCGGTGCGGTCAATGCATTGGCGATGTTTCCTCCAGACACCTCATATTCAAGATCCACTTTTTCCCCTGCTTTAATATCTCCAAGTGGTTCAGAGTTGCGACCTGATAAAATAAATGCGTCTTTTAATTCATATTGCATTTGGTTTGAAATCGTCCCTTGTACTTTTCCATCTTTCATAGAAATAGCATGTTCAATTTTCCCTAATGGCAAAGCATTAACATTTCCGATACTTGTACGCGTTGACCAATATTCCACATTATTAAACCTGATTTCTGTTCCTTGAGATAAAGAACTGACATATGCATAATTTTTCATCAATTCAAAATTTTCGTTATAACCGTAAGTCATAGGGAAAAGCGTGGTATTTTCTCCGGTTTCCATTTTATAATCGCCGCCACTATTCGTAAGAATGCTCGCCACACCATAGCCACTGGCTGTTTCCGTTTCATTGTCCAAGAGGAGTATACTCGATTCGTTCACTTGCGTTCCTGATATTCTATCCTTGGCACCAATCCCAAAAACTGCAACACTAGTAAAAATGGCTAGAGCTGGAATGATCCACCATGCCTGTTCTCGTTTGTCCGATCTTTTAAGAATAATATACAGTACAGGAATAACTAAGATTAGATAAATAGCAAATGCTCCAATCAACAGTGGAACTGAAACGATCGACCCTGGAAAAGCTTCCCCAATAGGGCTTAATTGGTGAGTTAGTTCTTCCATGACAGGCATCTTATAGTGATTCGGACTCTTAGTAGTAACCTTTTGAAGGACACTACTCCACCATGTGTTTAGTTCGCTCCATTCTCCAAAAAGTGGGGAAGCCAAGTTACTTGTGATTTGGGTTACTGTCCCAGTCCCGGCATTCATCATAAGCGTGATGGGAGTTTCCCCATCCTTTGTCAGAATAGTAGTATCTTCCTTTATTACATTCCCAGTGAATATAGGAAGATCTGGAAAACTACTTTTCTCATTCAATTTCAATAGTGACGTTTCATTAGTAGGATCAAGCAGCTGAAATTCTTGCAAATCTCCTAAATCTTGACTCAGACCTACCTTTGTATCAAACATCAAGGAGCCACCGTTATTTACCCAGTCCTTAATGGCTTGTTGTTGCGGAGCCGTTAAAGTGGCCAGTGGAAAATCATGTACTAAAAGAACATCAAACAATTCAAGACCATAGGATTCATTTGGAATATTCTCACTGCTGATGTTTAGTAATTCCATACTTTCGTTTTGATATTTTACTAATTTCAAGAAGTTTACTGCATCATGATTATTGCTTAGGACTCCTAGTACGACTCTGTTATCACCGATATATCTTGGCTGAGCATTTGCATTACCTTTCAGCTTAACTTCTTTTCCTTTTTCTACTCCCCCCTCATAAAAACTGACAAAGTCATTTCTAGTACCGGAGTAGTTATAAGACATATGATCGGAGGTCCCTTTTACTGCAAGTTCCAACGTTTTGGAACCTCCTGCTTCTATTTCAACCGGGATTACATAACTACCGGCCATATTATATGTAGGGCTTGAAAAAACAACGATATCCCCTTTTGTCGCATCCCCTTTGTTCAACAATTCAATCCTGATTTGGTGTCCCTTTCCCATTTGTACTTTATTGTCTACACCAAATTCCACTTTCACTTCTAAATTTGTTTCTGCGTTCGAAAATGACGGATACATAAATAAACCGATAACCATCAAGAGCAAACATTTTTTAATTAACAACCATGCTTTCACGTTTTTTCCCCCTAAATGTGACAATCTCTCTTATATATTTTCAAATAACTATATCTAAGACGTAACACTTTAGGAAAAAGTTTCAAATTGTAATAAAAAAGAAGGGGATTTTCCCCTTCTTTTTAATCCATTACTCCCGTACGTAAAATTTCCACTTTAATATTTACTTTAAATTCAGCGTCTTTGTACAGTTCCCGCCATTCATCTTTGCTATATGATTCATTTCCTACTTTTGCGCGATAATAGTTACCGAAACCTACTGGATCCGCCACCATCTCCTTGCTTTTCTCCAATACTTGGATTAAATGTCCTTCCATATCTTTTCCTATGGCCTCTTCTAGTTTTTTTATAGCTTCAGGATTACCCAGATCATAGTTTTCAGATATTTCCTGCATTCGTGTTTTCACCGTAATATTTATGGAATAAGAGGGTACTTTCTTGTCTTGTAACTTTATTTCAGTATCACTTCTAAGATGATCAAGGGAAACAAAGACACTTTCCGCTTGTTTATTGTTTTTAGTAAGGATATATTTTTTCAACTGTTCTTTAGGGAGAGTTATCTCTATACTACCCGCCTCAAATGGATCAAGCAGCAGTTTTAAAAAGAAGGAATCATTACTATCCAATTCCCCGACAACTTTATCATCCTGAAATAACGATAACCCTTCTATAACGATTGTATTTTCCTTAAAATTCAATAGAGGAAGTACAGGGTCATGCCCTTCACTGTAGTAACTCTGCATAAATTCATGCAGGGTAGGTGAAAGTAACGTATCCCCTTCCACATTTTGTGTAATCAATTCGTATAAAAAAGTACCAGCATTCGATATATCTTCTGATTCTTGTGAAAGCCGAAGAAGGTCCTGTGCTTTAGGTCTGCTTACTGCAAGAAAAGACATCGTTCCAACTTGCGCATCCCGGGAAAGAGTATCAATTATAGATATTATTCCTTCCTTGGCTAATTCCTCCCCATAAATCGCCACCCTCAATTGCCCAGATACAAGCCTTCTACTTGAAGCAAGGTTTTCTTTTTGTCGTACCCCTTTACTTGTATGAGCTACAGTCGTGACCATTTTTGTATTATTAGGATGCATGGGATCAAATTCATAGTAAATGATAGAGCCTTTTAGCATTCCATCTTCATTATCATATCCCATTGCTGTAATTAGACCAAGTTCCTCCAATGGTTTTTGGGCAACACACCCATTTAAGATAACAATTACGCAAAGCAAAATAATTTTTCTCATCCCTCCCTTTTCACCCCTTTAATCTTTTCTCGTAAAAATACGATAAACGAAAGTAAGATGGAATAAACAAAGATCGTATAAAACCCAAATACCCCTACAAAGTCAACAAACTCATTGATCTCTGTGCGCTTTTGAAAAAAACAGCAACATATTAGCACAACCACACTACACAGGATGACCAAGCTTTTTTGCCTTATGTTAAATATTCTTTTTAACCCTTTAGATGCTGCCCATAGCAAATAGAGGGTATTAGGAAGGATTATTACAAGCCATAGGGAGACCGCAAAAAACTCAAACCTCTCTAAATTCTGAAACTGTACTATCTTAAACATGGATAGGGTAGCCCATATCGTTTTTTCTAGTTGTTCCCCGCTATAATATCCAATCGCCACGAAAGTTACCGTGAAAATCAGGATAAACGTAAAAAACACTGCTAATTGAGCGTATTTATGGACTCTATGTTTATCTCTTACGTATGGATAAACGAAATACAGTATCTCTAATCCCAGAACTGTATAGGAGGTTTTATAAGCACCTTTTAACAGTTCTTTTGGAGAAGCCTCTAACATAGGCAAAAAATTTGTCCACTCCATGTACCGAAGTGGTACTACTAACATGAAAATTAGCCAAATGGTTAAGAAGAACCCTAAAAAGCTGACTCCAACAATTGTCTTTATTCCCCCATATACCCCATAAATTGAAATTAGAAGTAATAGCGTCACAATCGCCCATGTTTTTAAATCTGGAAATACCCAGGCCTGTACAATCTCGGTATAAGTTAAAAGCAAGGACATTAAACCTGCTAAAAGATATAGAACCAATGTTAAATTCAACGCATTGCCTATCCATCTACCAAACAGTAACTTATGGATCTGAAACAAGTCCTTTGATTCGAACGTTTTAAGCGTATAACACATGGCAAACACGACAATAGCCATTCCAATGTAGCTAATGATAATAGATAACCACGCATCCTGCCCAGCTTCAAAAAAGATGATACGCTGAACTCCAGCTATACCCACACCCGTTTGGTTTGTATGAACTATAAAAAAAATTAAATAAGCCGATATAAAAAGTGACTTTTTCGTATTTGTAATACTATTCATTTAATCACCTTATTCATCTATGTCTTGAGAAGCATCCTTTTGAAAAGAAAAGAAACCTTCTTTGTTCGGATTTTTCCTTATCAAATGAATCGGCATCCGGAAAATGGTGTTAATTGCATGTTTCTTATCTAATGGATAAACCGGTTTAAGATAAGGTACACCCATGCTGGTCAAGCGAATCAAATGAATCAAAATGAAGCAAAGCCCAAAACTAATGCCAATGCCCCCCCATATTCCTGCCAGTATTAATATTGGAAATCTTACTATCCTAACAGCAGTGCCCATTAAATAACTAGGGGCAGTAAAGGAGCCTAGAGCACTTAAGGCAACAACTATAATGAGGATGTTGCTAGTAAAACCCGCTTCCACCGCAGCTTGCCCTAACACAATACCCCCTACGATACCCATTGTTTGCCCTACTTTTGTCGGAAGCCGAGCACCTGCTTCTCTTAGTAATTCAATCATGACTTCCAACAATAGGGCTTCAAAGATTGGTGTAAAAGGTACTTTTGATCTTGACTCCCCAAGGGAAACCAACAAGGTAGAAGGAATCATTTCATAGTGATAGGTTATGATGGCAACATATGCTGGAGTAAGGATAACAGAAAGAAACATGGTGAGATAACGCAGAAACCGGATAAAGCTTCCCATATTCCAACGCATATAAACATCTTCTGTTGATTCAAAGAAATTAAATAGGGAAGAGGGACCCAGCATTACCATAGGACTCCTGTCCACAAAAACTGCAACCATCCCTCTTTCCACGCTATATGTTACTCTATCAGGAAGTTCCGTCTGTACAAATTGCGGAAAGATGGAATAACTGTTATCTTCAATTAATTGTGCTAAGACGGACGTATCGAGTATGTCATCTACTTGAAGAGAATTGATCTTATCCCTAATTGATTTAACTATTTCCTCTTCTGCCATCCCTTTTAAATAAACGATTCTAATTTCCGTTTCATTCTTTTTACCGACCGCCATTTTTTCAGTACAAAGGTCTTCTGATACTATATTTTGCCTGATAATACTTATATTTGTACTTAAGGACTCAGTAAAAGAAATTTTGGGACCAAAGACAAGTGATTCTGTTTCTGCTTTCTCTAAACTCCGTTCCACTTTTTTACTGACGTTTATCAATAAACTTCTCTCAGCCTTTGGTGTAATTAAAAGTACATATCCTTCCAACAGCTTATTGATCATTTCATCCATATCTTCTGTCAGCTTAGACTGAGTCGAGGGCAATTGATAAATTAATTCCTGCATATCTAAGGAAGAATTGTCTTTAGTTTTATCTATTATAGTAGGAAGAATGGATTGATTCAGTACGTTAGTATCAACAAGGTTCTTCATGTAAATAAAAATAATTGATAGTTGATTTCTTTTCATTTCATAAAAATACAAATCAGGACTGTCATGAAAGGTCTTTTTAAAATAGTCCTGAAGATCGCATATATCGTATGTAGTTAGATTCCTTTTCTCCATGCGGACCACCCTTTCATTAATCTCCCATATAAATGTAGGCTTACCAAGATACGTAATTTTATGAAAATCTCTATTGTACAATCTTTTAAAAGTCATGAGCAATAAAAAAAGCCAAACCTATGGTTAGGTCGACTTAAGGAAATTCGTTGTTATTTAGTTCTACTGTCAAGACTGCTATAACTCGATCAATAAATGCTGTATAGTTAAATTCCATCGCTATTCGATGAACAGGGTATTCTGCCAATTGAACGAAATCACGAAAATCACCGATTGTTTGCCCAAAAGCAGTACCTTGGGTTTTGACTACTTTTATTGGTTTCATTTCATACTTGATATGCTTTTCGTTAAACACTCCCCACAATGTCACCACATCATGTAGGGGAGCTCCAAGAATAGTAGGAATCTGAGACTTATAAAATTGCCAATAGTAGTCCATCATCGGTTTGATAATAGTACCGAGTTGATTGTTTTTCTCTTTATTTATTTTACCAATATGATTTACCATGTCCGCTGTCAAAATAGCTCTTTGAGTTACATTGAGTGGAAAAATGGTCAAATTCTTGGCATAGTTTATTACAATATTAGCTGCATATGGGTCTCCATAAATATTCGCTTCAGCTACAGGTGTAACGTTTCCTGGAAAATTGAAAGCTCCTCCCATAATAAAAATCTCGTTTACCTTGGCCACTGTTTCAGGATAAAGTATAAATGAGGTTGCTAGGGAAGTTAATCTTCCTACACAGACAATAGTTAACTCTCCATCAAATTTTTCAATAATATCATAAATCTGGTGGAAGTTTTCAAATACATCTCCTTCTTCTTGAAAATCTTCTGGTAACATGTACCCCCCAAATCCTTCAGGACCATGCACTTCTGGATAATATATTGGAGGTTCTCCTGTCATAGACCTTTCAGCTCCTCCAATAAGTGGAATATCGTATCTTCCAGTATTCCTTTGGAGGTATCTGGCATTTCTTATAGCAGTTCTTTTATCAACATTGCCGTATTCTGCTACCACACCGACAATTTCTACATTTATTTCATAATAGGCATAAATGATTGCCATGATATCATCTATGCCAAAATCAGCAAAAAGTAGCACTTTTCTCTTCAAACAGATCCCTCCTCTATGTTAAGGTGCCATAATATATTTACTTTAGATTAAGACAAACCAAGACAAACATACAGGCACAAGGGACGGGGGGCGAATAGTCTATTATTGATTAAGTAGGATAGGAGGAAGGAAACATGTCTCAATTTTATAATCAGTGTCGTCGTTACCAGGGACAAATGGTGACCGTGAGATGTCGTGATGGTTCATCCCATCATGGAAGAATTGTTAGAGTATCACCAAGTCACGTTTACATTCAACCAACTGGCGGTAATAGATTCGGTGGATATGGCATGGGCTTTTGGGGTGGTTATTACGGAGGATATGGGTATAATCCTGTAGCAGTCCCGCTTGCATTCGTAACAGGTGTCGTTTTAGGAGGTCTATTATTCTGGTAAAATATCATTGTCACTAAAATGCAGTAACAGTGTTACATGCCTCGTTCACAATAGTGTTAGATTTTTCTGTATCTCACTATGTTATAGTATAATGGTACAGTTTATGTGAACGAGGTGTAATTTATTTATGAAAAAATTGGCATTAGCTGCTTCCTGTATGATAATTCTAACCGTGGGTTGTTCTAATTCTGAAACGCAAAGAAACAATGCACAACAAAAGGAAGAACAACACCATCATAACGAGAAACCCTCCTTTTTCCAAGGAGATCTTAGGGAAGAAACGGCTTCAGTGGAAGTTCTGCCTTCTTTTTTGAAGGACAAGCCAGAAGATATGCAGCTTATCTATTCAGCCGCAGCACAGCACAAGGAAGTTCTTGAATATATTCCGTGTTATTGTGGTTGTGGCACTTCCGCCGGACATAAAAGCAGTTATAATTGCTTTGTGTATGAAAATAAGGAAGACGGTTCTCTTACTTGGGATGACCATGGCACAAGATGTGGGGTCTGTTTAGAAATTGCAGCCACTTCTGTCATGGAGTACAGCAAGGGAAAAAGTGTAGAAGAAATAAGACATATGATTGACGAAGCGTATAAAGAGGGCTATTCAACACCTACGCCAACACCTGAACCAGAGAATGGATAATATAAAAAGAGGCTGGGACAAAAATAAAAAAGCCTAATAAAAGACGAACAATTTAGGTGTCATAGGTATTGGCTCTAAATAACGCTGTTGATCTCCACAAATGGCTTCGCTTTCCTAGGGGCGGTGCTTGAGCCTCCTCGCTCCGCTGCGGGGTCTCAAGCTACCGCTATCTCCCTCAGGAGTCTTCGCCTTTTGCTCCAATCAACAGCTAGTGCAACCCAAAAAATAAATGTATCTTTTAAACGAAAAAAGACCCGAACTAATTTAAGATTTTAAATTAGTTCGAGTTTTATTTAGACTAAAACACTTTTGTCCCAGCCTCTAGTGGGCGATGTGGGGGAGGATATGGTGTTGTATTTGGTTTTTCCAGGTTTGGTATGCTGGTTTGATATAGGTTTGTAATGCTTCTTTTTCAGGGGCGTTGCTTTGTTCGAAATGGCCGATTTGTTCTAGTTCATCCACAAGGTCGCCAAATTGGGCAATAACCTGAAGGGCTTCTTCATTTCTTTCAAAAAGAAGGACAAGATTCACGTGAGCTTCTGCAATTTTACCGATTGCCTCGTAACTGTCCAGCACGATTTGACGCGTGACAGGGGTGGAGGTGCTACGGTTATCGTCGCTCAAATAGTCAAAAGCTTCTTCCACCGTCTCAAGCAGAGCATTATATTTCTTTAATAAGTAAAATTCACCTTCAGTCAAATCCGCCATCCTGTACACCTAGTTTCTTTTGTCATAATACATTCCGTCTGCTGTCGGAGAGTTGTATGCTTGCCCATATGCCTTGGCAGTCTTTTTGGATTGCTGGATTTGGGCCCACTCTTGCTTTAACTGTTTATGAAACATTTCAAGCTTCGGGGTGACCTGTTGACTGGCAACCGCCACCTTTTGACCGAGTGCCATTTCTGCTTCTGAAAAAGGTGGAGCAAGCCGTTGAAGCAAAGAATCTCTGATCTGCAACATTTTATCTATCTCTTCCAAGAAAGCGTCACGGCTCTCTTCGGATGGTAAAGGTCCATCCAGTAACGTCAAAAGGTGAATAGTGACTTTATCCAGGCTTTCAATGACGTTCATTACGCTTGTCCACCTTGAGCAAATGCTTGCTGGCGACTTGATTGAATAACTTGTTTCCATGCATCACGAAACTCCATCATATGACTTTCCACTTCGTCCACCATGGAAGGATCATTCTTCAGATTCGCATCAATCAGACGGCGGTTCATATAATCATACATCGTCATCATCGATTTCCCCACATCATGACTGGTATCCAAAGTGATCATTAGTTCCTGAACAATTTTCTGCGCCTTGATCAGGTTCGTATTTTTCATTTCAATATTCTTGTCTTCCATTCCCTTTTTGGCAAGCTTCATAAACTTTATTGCACCATTGTAAAGCATCAACGTCAACTCACCAGGCGTAGCAGTGTTGACGGAATTTTGCTGGTAGGCTTGGTAGGGGTTCTTCATTGCCATATTCGTTCACTCCTTGTTATCAGCCACTGAAAAATTGACTCATTAATTGCGTGGATTGTTGGTTTGATTGTCCGATTGCTTTTTCCATTGCGGTGAATTGACGCCAATACCGATCTTCTACAGTTTGCATACGACGTTCGAACGCGGAAATGCGTTGATCGACGTTTAGTAGTTCACGGCCGATGGTAAATTGCTGCGCTGTCCGGGCTGCGTTGCCAGCTCTTGCTTCGATGCCTTTAATAGTAGATTCGGCTGCGTTACGTAGTTTCCGAGCTATCCCAAGGCCCGTTCCGTTTTCACCATTTGAGGTAAACATTTGCATGACAGAATTAGGATCATTAGCAATGGCAGCCTTTAACTTATCCTCATCAATGATAAGCTTTCCTTTATCACGGTAATTGGAGCTCGTTGTGATTCCGAGCTGGGCAAGCTGATCATATTGTCCAGTTAAGCCTGAAACAGATTCATACAAAGCTGATCTCATTTTACCTAGACCAGAAGTTAATATGGAATCATTTCTTAACAGTCCGCTTCTAGCCTTCTCTTCCCACTGTTCAATCTGTTTTTCAGATAGTGATTCTTTTTCTTCATCGGAAAGAGGTTTATAATCACGATAGATAGGCTCACCTGTTTTAGCATTTATTTTTTCAATCAGTTCATTATATTTTGTAATGTAATTTTTCACTGCATCAAACGTTTGGTCCGTATCATTTGCGACGTTGATGACAGCAGATTGTCCTAGCATATCTTCTTTTAAGGTGAATGTAACACCATTAATGGTAAATGTGTTGGAATTCCTTTCCGTTACAACTCCATTGATCGTTACTGTAGCCGGTGTACCACCCGTTTCTGCAGTCTGATCTAGGTTCATGACACCAGTTAAAAAATCACCTTCAAATTCAATTTCCTTCCCAGTAGCCGAAGGATTAAAGGAACCTGCTTCCCTTTTGGCAACTACCAACCCACCTTTAAATTCATCATAAAAAGCAGTTAGGCCAAGGTTGGAATTGTTGATTTCTTTTACAATATCATCCATGGACTGATCGCCATTAAAAGAGAATGTTTGCGGTACCGCTTCCCCCGCTTGGTTATATGTTGTGATCTTAAACTCAAAGTCAAATGCAGCAATATTTATTGGCTCTACCGTTACATCCTCCGTAAAGGCAGATGCAAAAGTGAATTCCCCTGTCTCTTCGTTTAGATAGACTTGATTTCCAACAATGTCACTTACTGAGCTGGTGATGACCTCATAATCAACTAGCGTAGTTCCGTCTGCCATTCTCACAGTAATAGTATCTAAACTGCTCCCATCCACTTTCCCACCTAAAGTAAATGTAGATTCCGTATTAGCAACAGCAGCGTCTGTTACCGTTTTCGTCTGAAAGCTCCCGAACTTATCTCGCTGCTCCCACAAACTAGTAGTCACATCTAATTTAGTGGTACTATCCTTCATGGCAGATGAAGTGGAGGAATTGGTAGCCACTTTTGCAATCTGCACATCCGAAAGTGTATATGAAACATTGGAAGCAGACGAACTTGCGGTAGCTGTAACTTTATCATTTGTAGAAGTTACGGTCTTCTGCGAGTAAGTCTTCTGCAAGGTCATATCAAAAGACAGATTACGAAAATCGTTCAACAATCTATTCGTCTCGCGATAATCGTCCCGTTTCCACTCCAACAGTTGCTTCTGCTGTGTCAGTTTATTCATTGGCATACGCTGAGCCTTCATCAAATCACTGACCATCTGATTAATGTCCAACCCACTCTGAAATCCAGTTAAGCGCATATCCTTCACCACCTAAATCTTTTTATCAACAAACAACCCCATATACTCGGTCATCGCTGCATACATATCTAAAAACTTCTTGGAAGGTATCTCCCGTATAACCTCATCAGTGGCAACATCCACCACCGTCACATAATACTCATTCAACTCATCATGCAACTCAAAACGGACAGACACATTCATCGGCTTCATAAAATCGTTCATGCCGTCGACTATCGTTTCCATCTGTTTTCTGCTCTGTTCCGGATGAGTCTGCTTCTTTTCTTTAATTGATTCATCTACTTTAGTTGAAACTGTTCCTTGTGCTTGCGTTCTAGTTGTGGGATCTAAGCTGCCGCCTCCAATTGGCGAAATGTGCATACGGGTCCCCTCCGTGGAATGTGTACTCTAGTAGTAATATCGGATGAAATGTAAGTATATAAAGAGGTTTGGGTAAGAAAAAATAATAGAAGAGCAATGGGGGAATAAAATAAGAGACCCTAGTAATTCTAAGGTCTCTTTTATGGTGATTATTAACGAAGAAGTTGTAAAACTCCTTGTGGTTGTTGGTTCGCTTGCTTTGCGACTATGTCTTTCGATCATAGAATAGACTATATCTTCATCCTAATTAATAGGAGCTGGGCACTTCGAACAGTTACACTGCCCTACGAGATTCATAGTCATAGCATAATTACCTTAGACCGTGTTCTCTAGTCGTTGAACCTTCTCCAGAGTTTCCCCACAGGAGCTTGGCTGCTGATTACCCATTGTTTCATCTTCATCATTTTCAGACCTTTACGCCTACCGTTTCCAGTTTCGCTTTGGTTGATGAAGCTTTAGGAAGTTCCAGCAATTCACCCAGTTATACTCTAGCTCGTTACCAAGCTAGACGCCCTCCATCATTATCTCAAGAGTTGAAGTACTCCTTGAGGCATTTGATTGGATTGAGCTAACATCGCTTGTGAAGCTTGTGCAAGAATGGAATTCTTAGTTTGTTCCATCATCTCTTTCGCCATGTCAACGTCACGGATACGAGATTCCGCAGCTGTTAGGTTTTCAGAAGATGTGTTTAGGTTGTTAATCGTATGATCTAAACGGTTTTGGTAAGCCCCAAGTTTAGAACGTTCTTTAGAAACTTCAGTTATAGCATTTTCAATGTTTGTAATCGACGCTTTTGCTGCATCATGGTCAGTTACATCAACTTTTCCAGCAGATGCTAAGTCTAAAACACCATCTGTTTTCATATTTCTAATGTTTAAACTTAAGTTTTGATCTTCATTAGCACCTATTTGGAATGTCACAGAACCAGAATTAACTACAACATCACCAACTGCAGCATCAGCTGTATATCCCGCATTTGTTTTAATAGAAATTCCAAATTCAGTGAAATTTAAATCTTGCGCACCATCAGTGTTGGATATTGTCTGAGTTTTAGTACCTGCACTATTTGTAATAGTTAATTCACCAGCAGCACCAGAACTAATTGTGTAAGTATCTGCAGCAGCACCATTAGTTGTTGCGCTTGCAACACCAGTTACAGCCAACACAGTAGTAGTTGCTGCATCTTGGTCAACAGAACCACCTAAGCCACCATTTAGTAACGTTTGTTTGTTAAACTCTGTGGTATTACCAATACGGTCTATTTCATTCTTTAACTCGTTCAATTCTTCTTGAATAGCGTCTCTGTCTTGTCCTACGTTTGTATCGTTGGCACCTTGTACAGCTAATTCACGCATACGTTGAAGAATAGAGTGAGTTTCATTTAGAGCTCCCTCTGCTGTTTGAATCATAGAAGTAGCGTCCTGTGAATTCTTAGCAGCCATATCTAGGCCACGAATCTGTCCACGCATTTTTTCAGAGATTGCTAAACCTGCTGCATCGTCTCCAGCTTTGTTAATACGTAGTCCAGAAGATAATTTCTCCATGGATTTCATTTGATTGTTAGATGCACTTGCCAATTGACGGTGCGTGTTTAAAGCCGCGATATTGTGATTAATTCTCATTACATTTTTCCTCCTTGAGTTGTCGCCGATTTCACATCCTTGTGTAATCGGTGTTGGATTTGCATATAGGTCAAAAGTCGGCCGCCTTTTGATTCTATTTGCTTACATGTTTTATATCGACCTGCCTCGACAACTGTTAATAGGGTGAGAGAGAATTTTTTACAAAATGCTTTATTTTTTTAGTTGATTACTTAATGCTTGCAATAGATCTAGAGAGGAGTGGGATGCTGCGTTATTTTCCTCTTGGATGGAAAGGTAGATTTCTTTTCTATGTATCTCGATATGCTTTGGTGCCTGGATGCCGAGTTTCACCTGATCGCCATTGATGCTGAGGACAGTTATTTCAATCTCATCTCCGATCTTAATTGCTTCGTCTTTCTTGCGAGTTAATACTAGCATTTGATCTCCTCCTCTCTATTTGACTATGGCTTCTGGAAATAGATAGTGCTTCGTTTGATATGGGCTTCCTGTAAGAATGACTTGCTTTCCAAGCTTCCTTTTCATGTTCACGACAACAGGAGCCTGTAAGTTGGCCGTTGTAAGATGGAACGGGTCTGCCATTGTCAAAACTGAATAGACAGATACATCTTCAGCAGAATCCAGTTCGAGAGTTTCTACTGATTGGTTCTCCAAGTTAAAATCATAATCAGGGTAGAATGTGAATGGATTGGTCATGACAAATCCGAGCTCAGGAGTCTGGACCGATTGTAAAATATAAAACATTCCGTCCTCCGAAAACGGAATAACCGTAAACTCCTTTTCCCCTAAAAAACCCGGTAGGCCATTAGGGAACCTTACCACTTCTTCTTTCTGTACCTCTATCAATCCATGATACTTTGTTTCTATTTTCATCGTTTCACAACCTTATATTTTTTGTTCGTAGCCTCCTGTGCCGACATGGCGCAGGTTCTCAAAGTCTATTTGCAGCGATGGATGGTTGGCCAAGCTTACCTGTGCGGAACCTGGCGTGTACTCGTGCACAGGCTTGTTTACCTTAGCGTCAATAACCGGCTTGCGTTCCTGAACTTGAATATCCACGCTTCCAGGCTCATAATTAATTTTCACACTAAAGTGCGAAGGAATCCAGCCAATATTGAACTCTTTCAGTGGACCTTCACTGTTTCGCTTCGCCTGACGAGCAATCGCCCCACCGCCATCCTCAATCCGCATCATTTCATTGCCGTCCTGTGCAACCCGAGCCAGACCCGCCAACCAATCCTGACGACCAAGCTGTGCCGCTTCCTCAATCCGCCTGTGCACACTCTTTAAATCCATGTCCTCTCTAGCCTGCGTCTGGTCTATCGTCAACCTCCCAGGCGTCCGCTTCATCGTCAACTCTGCTTTTGGTTGCTCGATACTCAACTCTGCTCTCGGTTGCTCAATCTGCTGCACCGGCTTCTGAATTTGAAGCTCAGTCTGAGCAAAAGTAGACTGTAACCGAATTTGAGGAAATAGCATTCTTATTCACTCCTTTATATGCATTTTAAGGGTTTATAAAGAAACCTAGTTGATTGTAGTGGAAGGCGCGCAGACGCCCGCGGGAGGAAGGGACAGGGGAGACCCCTGAAGCGTTGTGAGGAGGCTCCCGGACCGCCCGCAGGCAAGCGAAGCGCCTGAAACGGAAATCAACTGTATAGCGAATACACTAAAATTTCCACAAAAAAACTGTCCCAGAAACAACTGCCATCAAACAGCTCCCTCCAAGACAGTTCCTCATCTTACCTTAAAAAATCCAACAACGAAGGCTGAATCACACGCGCTCCCACACCAAGGGAAGCACGATGCACACTCTCCTGCGACGTCAATTCCGTAATAACCTTCTCAATATCAGCATCTTCATTGTCAGACAAGATACGTGTTGCCACCACTTCCTGATACCCAATCCGATTATCCACCATCTCTAAACGGTTATAGCGGGCACCTAGTTCCGAACGCTCTGCTGAAATCGTATCAGCTGCCTTATCAAAACGGCCCATTAGATTTTTTAACGCATCCATATCGCTCGTTTCAAGCGCCGACTGAATACCATTCCAAACTTCCATCATGTCCTTATTAAAAACATTTTCTGAATTGATGTTGGACTGAAGCTTGATACCACGGGAAACCTCTACCTCAAACGGGGAGTTTTCCGTACTTACAGATGAAGGATCATTCGCATCCGTTATTCGTGGCTTATCTATAGCCGTACCATTGAAAATGTATTTTCCTGCAACCTGCGTGTTCGCAACCTGTACAAAATCGTGTTTAAGCTGCTCGATCTCTTTTGCCATCGCTTGGCGGTCTTCAGGAGAATATGTATCATTCGAACCCTGCACCACTAATTCACGCGCACGGTGCATCAAGCTTTGCACATGATCTAATGCCGCTTCCGAATTCTCCATCCAAGAATAAGATTCACTCAGGTTTCTCTTATATTGTTCAAGCTCCGTCAGGTTTGTACGATAATACATCCCTTTCATCGCAACGACAGGGTCATCGGATGGCTTGGAAATCTTTTTACCTGTAGAGAGCTGTTCCATCAGCTTGCCCATTTTGCTGTAGCTAGTACTCAATTGACGCAATGAGTTCTGTGTCAACATGCTTTGCGTTACTCGCATCTATCTAACCTACCTTCCGCCTATTCCCATGCCGTTTATTATTTTATCTAAAAGTTCGTCCGTTAACGTGATCATTCGAGCTGAAGCATTGTATGCATGTTGATACTGAATCATGCTCGTCATTTCTTCATCAAGCGAAACGCCGCTTACAGATTGACGACGCTGGTCGACTGATAGTCTCAGTGTTTCACTGTTGTAGGAAAGTCGGTTTGCTTCCTGTGCATCTACCGCCAATCCCCCGATTACGCTTTCGTAATAGTTTTGGAAGGTAGTAGAAACACCATTTAGCTGAAGGGAACGTGCTTTTACCTCTGCCAAGGCTACCGCATTGCTTCCGTCCCCAACGCGACCACCGACCTGACCCACTTTTGGGATGTCTACCGCAATAAAGTTACCTTTTGATACATCCTCCAAACGAACTTTATCTAAATTGAAATTTACGGAATGGTTTCCATTTTCATCCACAAACTCTTCCGACAAACCTTCCCCTAGTTCTTCTAAACTAGCAAAATTACCCGATGTCTTTAGCTCCTGTTTAGGCGATTGTGCTGCATCGTATACTGTATAAGTAAACTGCTGAACACCAGCTGCATCTACAGTTGACTGCACGGTAACAGAGACATTCTCCACACCGTTATAGCCATGAAATTCCCCTGTAGTAATGATTCCCTTGTTGTAGCCGGAAGCAGCGATATTGTCTAGGGATTGAACGATATCCGCTGCAACAGTGAAAAGCTTTGCGGCGTTTTTTTTGTTTTCAGCTGTAATGTCTGTGTTTTTAAACTCGAAGAATTTGAACGCTGTATGCTCTCCGGTTTCCATGCTCGAGATGCTCCAACCGGATTCATGAACCCTGTTGATCTCTTGGGCGAATTCATAGGCCACCGTATCAAGGTGGTTTAGCATATCAGGGTAAAGCCCCTTTTCTGCATTGCCTTCCATAAACCCGTAGGAATCAATCAATCCACGTAACTTTCCTGAAGCCTGCATGCTTCCAATCCCGAAGCTTGTATCTCCCAATTTGAAGCCATCAACTAGTCCAGTATCCGCTCGGAACTCTAGGGATAAACTGTTCACTCTCAGGCTTCCAGCATCCACAAGGGTACCTATTTTGCGACCAGATTCGTCAACCATATCTACCGTGAACTTTCCTTCGGCGATGCTGCTTGGATTTCCTCCACTACCCACTTTTGTTGTTGTAATATTTACCAGCTGTGAAAGCTCGTCTACAAGTCGATCTCTTTCATCATAAAGGTCGTTAGCTAGATACCCATGAGGCTCTAATTCACCAATTTGCTTATTAATATTATTAATTTGTTGGCTAAGAGCATTAACTTGCTTCACAGTGACATCCATCTCATTCTTAATATCACCTTGTACCGAACTCAGTGAATCGGACAAGAAACGAAACGTCTCCGCAACGGCCAACCCGCGTTGCCTGACTACAGACCGCGCACCTGCATTAGTCGGATTAACAGCCAAGTCCTGAAAGGCCTGCCAAAAGCGATCCAATGTCGTCGAAAGACCTGTTTCAGATGGTTCGTTCATGATCTCTTCCATCTTTTGCAGAGAATCAGCCCGAGCTTCCCAGTAACCAAGCTTATTGTTTTCCCCGCGATACTGGATATCCAGGAAACTCTCCCGCACACGCTGGATGCTGCCTGCCTCTACCCCTGTCCCAATCTGTCCTGGAATTTGCGGACGATTTATCGATGGAGCTGGATATGGCTCTGTCTGGACAAAATTCACTCTTTGTCTTGTGTAACCTGGAGTATTGGCATTGGCAATGTTATGACCAACCGTCTGAAGGGCAGTTTGCTGGGTAACCAGACCACGTCTCGCAACTTCGAGACTATGAAATGTTGAACGCATGGATGTTCCTCCTAAGCTTTTGAATCGAACAGCGAGCGCGCTGGGGCACTGACACTTTTCTTCGTATTCGCAGGTTTCTCGTAGTTTACCGCACTCGGCTGCGGATTTAAGGTATTCAAGGTCATCGTGACAAATTGCAGGGATTGCTCGAGCAAGAGTTGATTGAGCTCGTTTTGCTTTTGAATATTGCCAATCGTTTCTGTGAGCCTTGCTTTTAGATCAAGCAGAGCCTGTTTTTCTGTCGGGGTGCTCATTTCTGCAAGCTCCGTCACTGTTTTTCCCTCTGACAGTTCCGCTCGTTGCTTTTCTAGCTGGACAATCGCTCTCGTATATTGCTTTTCTTCTCTTGTAATCTGTTGTAGTTCTTCTACCTTGTTCGCCTTTACAATCTCTTCTTTCCGCACCGTGAGTTCATAGAGGTAGGCATGCAAGGTTAGCATTTTTTCAAGTATGGTTATGATGGTTGGAATGGACATAATATCTCCTTATTTTGACGCTCTATTTATTTGAATAGTAATCAATCATCTTATTTGCGACGGCTTTTGAATCGACTTGATAGGTGCCATTCTCCACAGAAATTTTCAGCTTTGCAACTTTTTCCTGACGAGCTTCAGCGAACTGGGAACGCTCTTGCAGCTCTTTTGCTTTACTTGAAATTTCTACGTGATCGCTTTTTGTTAGGTTCGTTTTAGCAGCTTGTTGCTGTTTCATTTGATTTTTGTATGGATTAATCCCTGAAGGCCCTAAATTGTTAATCTTCATTTAATATCCCTTCCTTCCGAACAGTTTGTCTATTTTTTGTATCGTCACAAAGGCCGAAATGTTTATTAAAACTTCTTATTTATCACGTGGTATGTTTTTCCTTCTTCACGAATAGCGCGTTTTCGTTCTTCTTCAAGCTCCAATTGGGAAAGCTGACCGTGAATATCTTTTTTACAGCCCTGACATAGCTTGTCCTCCCTTATAATCCTACCACATCGGTCACACGGATAGCCTAAATTCGGAAAATGAACCAGTTGAATACGACCTTTTCTAATGAATTTTATTATTAGATATTCCTCTACTCCCGTGTCTTCCACCACTTGGTCCATTGATGCTGTCCGGTTTTCTCGTTGGCGGAT
This sequence comes from Bacillus sp. RO1, assembly GCF_012524115.1. Lineage (GTDB taxonomy): Bacteria > Bacillota > Bacilli > Bacillales > Bacillaceae_I > Sutcliffiella_A. The sequence goes on from NZ_JAAZWB010000088.1 coordinate 45,794, forward strand.
GTATCTATAAACAGTTTGATATTTCGCTTCCTCTTCTTTATAGCACGTTTCACAGACTTCTCGAAACGCATTCTTCACATAAATCTGACCGCAGCTTGGGCAATTATCTAGTTGAGACATAACGCAACTCCCTTTCGAGCAATGGATTCTTATTCTTTATATCGTAAGAGTCGGGAAAATGTTAACTGCGAACAAGTGTGTAGGAGGAAATATCGTTAGCTCCGGCGCTTTTCAGAACCTTCGCCGCCATGCGCACGGTTGTTCCTGTCGTGTAGATGTCGTCAATGAGGAGGATGCTTTTACCCTTTACTAGTTCATAGTCTGGGACGAAGAAGGTATTATCTCGTTCTATCCGCTCCCATCGTGCTTTTTTTGATTGCTTTTCTGAGATGGTTCTAGAGATTAACTGTTCTGGTTTGCCAGGCAAAAGCTCTGCCAGTAAAAGTGACTGATTGAAGCCGCGCTCATATAGGCGTTCTGGACTTAGTGGAATGGGAACAACAATGGGTTTCTCGTTTTGGCATGCCTCTTTAAACTTCTTTGTAAATGCTTCTTGGAAAACTTGTGAGAGGGCGGCATCCCCTCTGAATTTATACCTTGATAATATATCCTTCATTTGTTCATTGTAATGGTAGACGGATCGGTTTTGTTTAAGCAGACCAGCTGTAGACGGATCGCCCTCCCACCTAAAACAGTCAGAACAGAGATCCCCATACCTATTTTCGTCTGCCACCATCCCCCACTCCCGACCGCATATTTTGCAAAGCTCTCCTGTGAGTTTTTGAAAAGCATGTTCGCAGTCCTCACAAACAGGGGCATGTTTTTGCAGACCTAAGAACGCGCTCCAGCCAAATGGAAAAGTCACATCATCATGGCAAATCAAGCAATGATTCATTGGAAGAATCCCTCCTTCCTTGCTCGGTAGTTCATCCTTCTGATCTGGTCCATTGCGGCAACCATTTCATTTGTCTTTCCGTAATGAAAAAAACGAACATCTCCACTTGGAAATTGACTACTGCGGCCAACTCTTCCGGCCATTTGTACAAGAGCACTTTCCGTAAAAACAGCGTCCTCCGTTCCAAGCACTCCAACTTGAACGTCCGCTACCGTCACTCCCCTCTCCAGAATCGTTGTAGTCACCAGCATGTTAATATTCCCTTCCCGGAAATCTGAAACTTTCTGTTTTCGTTGCTTGTCTTTTGCATGCACACTTGCCACTAGCTGGTCGTATTCCTTTGCAAAGATTTGGGTAACTTTTTCTAAGACAGCGATATTAGGAACAAACAAAAATATAGGTCTTCCATTCTCCATATGCTTTCTCACCCAATTTCGAACATTCATCGGAAGCATGTCTTTATTTATCCGCTTCTCCCATTGCCCACACCATTCCAAGCTTGGAACTGGCAGGGGATGTTTGTGGTATCTAGCAGGGATCACTACAGATTCAAATTTTTTAGCACGGACTTCTCTCAGCATTTTTTTCGATGGAGTGGCACTTAAGTAAATGAAGCTACCATTTTTGGTTCGCGCCTGGTTCGCGGCATACTCAAGCGTTTTATCTACAGAGTAAGGAAAGGCATCAACCTCATCAATGATGAGAGTATCAAATGCACGATAATAGCGGAGTAACTGATGGGTCGTGGCGATGGTGAGCGGCGCGTTTTTCGTTCGGTCCTCGCTGCCACCATAAAGTGTTGCGACTTCAATGTCAGGAAATGCTTGCTTTAACCGCGGAGATAGCTCTAACACGACATCCGTTCTCGGGGTGGCAATACAAACGCGTCCTCCTTTATTTAGTGTGGTTTCAATCCCTTTAAAAAGAACCTCGGTTTTTCCTGCACCGCAGACCGCCCACACTAGGAGAGATGTTTTATTTTGGATTGTTTTGACGACTTTATTAGAGGCGGCTTGCTGACCGTTGGAGAGGGTACCGTTCCACGAGAGAGTTATGGGTTTGTTAACTGTTGGAGGCTGAGGTCCACTCCATGAGATGAGTGGAGTGCATTCACTTACCCGGCCCATCATGATGCAGTGGCGACAATAGGTGCAAGTTTGGTGACACCTGGCACAGTTGAACGAAGCAAACAGGCTTTGGTCCGTGTTTCCGCATCGATTGCATTTGGATCCGGCTTTGGTGGAGTGGACTCCATAATCGAGTTTTAAGTATCCATTTTGATAGTGTGTTTGGAGTGTGGCTTGGTTAAATGGAATTTCGTCTGTTAGAAGCCGCTTGCCAGATAGGAAGTGTTGGAGGTTGTGATCGAAGGGGAAAGTTTCCTGGATAGGTGGTTGAGGGATAGTTGGGAATGAGGAGATTCTTTTGGTGTGTTCGGATTTTTGGTTGGTTATTTTTAATAGGTTGTTTGTTGTTTTGGTGAAAAGCATTGGTTTCCTCCTTTGGGGATGAATTTTGGTAATAGACAGGAGTTCTCTCTGCCTATTTTAATGATATTTTTGTTTGAAAGGGAACAGAGAAGCCGTCTCTACTACCGTTTCGTTGTTTTTTTCTTGCAACCGGGCACTGAGACACCTTCTCTACTACCGTTTCGTTGCTCTTTTCTTGCAAACGGGAACAGAGAAGCCGTCTCTACTACCGTTTCGTTGTTTTTTTCTTGCAAACGGGCACTGAGACACCTTCTCTACTACCGTTTCGTTGCTCTTTTCTTGCAAACGGGCACTGAGACACCTTCTCTACTACCGTTTCATTGCTCTTTTCTTGCAAACGGGCACTGAGACACCTTCTCTACTACCGTTTCATTGCTCTTTTCTTACAAACAGGCACTGAGACGCCCTCTCTACTAACGTACTACTCCATATCCACTCAAAACGGCACTATATATAGTAAAAAATGGATAACCACAACACCCGCAAAAAATAAAACAAAAAAAGACACCCTAAACAACCCACTGTTCCTGATGTCTTCCCAATATCTCGATGATGCTGTATCAATCAAAATCCAAAAACGTTACCGCTTATACCAACCAAGCCCTAAAGCACCTTCGCCAAGATGCGTTCCGATTACGGGGCCAAAGTAGCTCAAGAAAAACTCCACATGTGGATACTTCTGTTCAAGCTCTCTTTTCATCTCTTCTGCTTCTTCCTCACGGTTTGCATGGATCACACATGCGCGCATCGGCACTCCCAAAGAAGCATCCTCATCAAACAAATCATGGATTCGCTTGACCGCTTTCTTGCGTGTTCGAATCTTTTCGAAAGGAACAATTTTCGTGTCCACAAAATGCAACAGTGGCTTAACCTGCAATAGGCTACCTACAATTGCTTGGGCGCTACTCAGACGGCCACCGCGTTGCAAGTGAGATAGGTCATCTACCATGAAGTAAGCACGGTCAGATTCTTTCATGATTTTCAGTCGGTCCAAAATTTGTTCAGGTGACTTTCCTTCTGCCGCCATTTCCCCTGCTTCTAATGCATAGAAACCTTGAATCATGCAGCTGATTTCAGAATCAAATGCATAAACATCAATTCCATCTACCATTTCACCTGCTGCTACAGCCCCTTGGTAAGTGCCGCTAATGCCGCTTGATAGGTGAATGCTCACAACTGCGTCAAAGTCCTTTGCAAGTTTCTCAAATAGGGAAACAAATTCGCCAATGGCAGGCTGGGAGGTGGATGGCAGCTCTCTGCTGTTTTTGACTTCTTCGTAAAATTGCTCTACTTTAATGTCGACTTCTTCTTGGTACGATTCATTCCCGAAAATAACATTTAGCGGGATCATATGTATATCATGCTTTGCGCGTAATTCTGCTGGGATGTAGGCAGTACTGTCTGTAACAATCGCCGTTTTCATAGTGTAGACCTTCCTTATACTAAAGTATTTCTGTTATCTATTATAGATTGTACATGAAACGGTAATAAGTTTCATCTATTGTTTGATTTTTATTGGGCAAGTGAGTTGTGCGTCGATTTATGGGGTGAGTTTCAATTTTATTAGCCAAATTTTTAGTTTATTGTCCAATCTTTTAGTTTATTGTCCAATCTTTAAATTTATTGTCCAAACCTGACATTTATTATCCAACTCACACCATATAACGGCCATTCGACACACTCCGACAAATTTCGCCGACCGCCCTTGCCAACGCAAGACCGCCTCCCCCACTGTCGCCACCGCCCCCAACCCCACAAAAAAAACCTTGGAGACCCAAATCCCCAAGGCTACCTAACCTCTACCCAGCCATTCTTGATTGCGACAACAACAGCTTGTGTACGGTCATTAACATTCATTTTTTGAAGGATATTACTAACATGGTTTTTAACTGTCTTTTCACTGATGAACAACGCTTCCCCAATCGCCTTGTTGCTTTTTCCGTCAGCCAACAGCTGAAGCACTTCGCATTCGCGGCGAGTTAACAAGTGAAGCGGGCGGCGAATTTCGACTTGCTGATAAGTTGTAGCTGTAGATCCGCCTCCACTACGTGCGCGAGAACCGCTCCCCACACCATTTTCCGTTAAGCGGCGATATTCTCTTACAAGATTGTGCGTTACTTTCGGGTGAAGATAAGACCCGCCATCCGCAACCACCTTGACTGCATCCACCAATGCATCGGCATCCATTTCTTTTAAAAGATAACCGCGAGCACCTGTTTGCAATGCATGTGTAACATAATTTTCGTCATCATGAATGGATAATACGATGACCTTCGCTTCTGAGTTAGCTTCCACTAGACGTCTTGTAGCCTCCACACCATTTACTTTTGGCATGTTGATGTCCATGATGATGACGTCTGGATCATGCTTTTCCATTAGGTCAAGCGCTTCTTCCCCATCGTCACCTTCTGCCACCACGTGAAAGTTCGTTTCAAAATCAAGAATACGTTTAACTCCTTCACGGAAAAGCTGATGATCATCAATAATCACGATTTTTGTCGTATCCATTCCTCTCATCCTCCCAAATACATCTTTAGCCTAACGGAATTTTGATAAAGACGGTAGTACCCTTACCAGACGTGGACTGTATGTCCAATTCCCCGCTGATAAGTTCTACCCTTTCTCTCATTCCAATTAAACCAAACGACTTTTCTTTTTTTTCTGTCGTATCAAAGCCTACTCCGTCATCTTTTACGATGACAATGATATGGGTAGGTTTCACTTCCAATTTTACATAGATGGAGCTTGCCGCAGCATGCTTGATGGCATTTGTCAGCGACTCTTGAACAAGTCGGAACACTGCTACCTCCAGATTGGAGGAAATGCGATGTTCCACTCCGAGGTTCATAAATTCAATCTGTGGATAGCCATTATGATAATCCTCGATAGTCGAAATATATTTCTTTAAAGTGGGCACCAACCCAAGATCGTCGAGTGCCATCGGACGAAGATCATAAATAATCCTTCGCACTTCATATAGGGCGGAGCGCACCATTACTTTCAAGGAGCGGATCTCTGATAACGCCTCCCCGGGGCCTCGCTCCCGGAAAGTCCGGTCAATCAAGTCCGAGCGCATCATTACATTGGCTAGCATTTGCGCAGGTCCATCATGGATCTCCCGAGAAAGACGCCGGCGTTCCTCTTCTTGCGCTTCCATGATTTTAAAACCGAACTCACGTTTCTCAGAGGCATCGGCAATCATCTGTCCAACCTGCTGAAGATCACCTGTTACGTAATTTAAGATCACGGAAACCTGACTTACGAGGCGATCTGCCTTCGTAATGGTTTCTTCAAGATTCAACAACCTACGTTCAATTTCATTTCTTCTATTGCGGAGCTGAGCCTCTTTTTGTGATATCGTATGAAGCTCCAGCTGCAATTCATGTGCATGGTCATATGCTTGTCTAATTTGATGTTCTGTATAATTTTTAAACTGCCTGCTCACTTCTGAAAGTCGGTTTCTTGCATGCCTGACCTGGACCTCCAGCTTGTCCTGTTTATGGATAAGCTGTGCCACTTCAAGCTTGACCGCATTTAATTCTTTTCCAAGGCTCTCAAATTCTTTACGGGAACTTTCCCCGATTTCAAAGATCTCGTCCTTGCTCACTTCAACGGCTTTCACCATCTGTTCAATAATCATGTCTAATTGTTTAGAGTTTATAACTTTCCGAGACATAGGACATCCTCCAAAAGACCCTGTATTCTTAAAAGAATATTATGAATACCTCTTTATCGTTATAGTACATTATACCCAAAAAGAAGAAAGGAACTATATGCTATATCATTCCAAATCTTCCAAACCTTTGTGGGGGTACCTGTCGAAAATTGTCCACACTTCATTATATCGGACTAAAGTTTTGCTTGTATAACATTATTATTACAATCGGATTAAACTTTGTCGATTCTTGCCACAATAAGGAGCTCTGAACTATATTTTATTTGATGTCCTCCCACCGAGCACTTATAATAGATAAAGTATGACTAATCATACAAAAGTGCCAATCATTAAAGGAGAGTTGTCAGATTGCTATCTCACTACTATACCGTAAAAGGGCATGGAGAGCATGAAATAAACATCCAAAAATCAAGATTCATCGCCCACATTGCCCGAGCAACAACAGAAGAAGAAGCCCAAAGCTTCATCCAAGAGATAAAAAAGAAGCACTGGGATGCAAACCACAACTGCTCCGCCTATATGATCGGAGAACATAATCAAATTCAAAAGGCGAACGACGATGGAGAGCCAAGTGGCACAGCAGGCGTCCCCATCCTTGAAGTCCTTAAGAAAAAAGACCTGAAAGATACTGTAGTAGTCATTACCCGCTACTTTGGCGGCATTAAACTAGGTGCGGGAGGGCTTATTCGTGCCTATGGAAAAGCCACCTCCGAAGGGATAACAGCTACAGGAATGGTAGAACGCGAATTAGTGCAAATTATGCATACTAACGTTGAATACACATTATTGGGGAAGGTAGAAAATGAATTGAGAACTTCATCCTTCTACCAATTAAAAGATATTCGGTATCTGGAAGATGTAACTTTCGACGTATACGTTAAAGAAAATCAGTGTAAGGGATACATTGATTGGATAACAGACCTTACCAATGGGAAGGCAGAAACCACTCCTGGAGACAAGCTATATCTTGAACAGGACGTGTAAAACTTTAATAGAGGAGATATTACATTGAGTAATTCAAGAATTGAAAATAAGAAAAAGAAAGGGAAAAGATTGAAGAAAGTTCTTTTTATCTTTCTTACACTTTTCTTGGCAGTAGCGGCATATGGTGCATATGTGCTTTTCGAAACTTATCAGGCTGCAAACGAAGCATATACAGAACTTGATCGAGGCAAATCAAAATATCGTGAGAAAGAAGTCGAAATTAGCAAGGACCCCTTTTCCGTATTAATTATGGGAATTGAGGATTATTCAACGGGCGGAGAAAATGGTAGAACTGACACACTTATTGTCGCCACGCTAAATCCTAAAGAGAAGACAATGAAACTCCTGAGTATCCCTCGTGATACACAAGTGTATTATGAACACCTTGGATATAACTCTAGGATCAACCATGCCCATGCTTATGGTGGGAAGGAAATGACAATAGATAAAGTCGAAGAACTTTTAGAAGTACCTATTGATTATTATACAACCGTTAATTTTGAAGGTTTCAAAAATGTAATTGATCTCGTTGGCGGGGTAGAAGTCGATGTTCCATTCGATTTTACGGAAAAATCTGATGTAGATAAATCCATTCTTCAGTTTACTGAAGGACCTATGAAATTAAATGGGGAACAAGCACTTGCTTATGCAAGAATGAGAAAGCAGGACCCAAGAGGAGACTTTGGTCGTAATGACAGACAAAAACAGATTATTGAAGCTGCTATAAGCGAACTCATATCTCCGGAAAATATTTTTAAAGTTGATAAAATAGCAAAAGAAGTTGGAAGTAATGTTCAGACAAACATCAGAGTTTCGGAAGGTATCGCATTAAGCAAATTGTACGCTGGATTTAATTCATCCCGTATGGAAAATGTAACACTAGAAGGTACAGATGATACAAGTACAGGAGCATACTACTTTATACCATATGAAGAAAGCATCCTTGAAGTTCGAAGCATCTTAAAACAACACCTTGAGATTGAAGAAACAACTGAACAAGTAAACGAATAAGTAAAGAGACCTTGGAGCACAAACTGTTCCAAGGTCTTTTTTTATCAGTCTTAATGGTTTACACAAAAATAGAGAAACCCTGTTTAAGGTTTCTCTACTTAGCGCTAAAAATAAGCATTGACTAATTATCATTCATCTTCATTCTTACACCGCGAACAAAGTTCAACAATGGACGATAATTTTTATCAACTAATCCAACTTTTTCTGCAAATATTTCAATCAATATTACCAATATAGAAACCACTAAAAGGGATCCCCACATCGTGGCACTGGAAAATAAAACTGCTGACAGCGCGAAAAATGAAGCTATTGCATAAATAATGAGCACACTTTGTTTATGGCTATAGCCGTTTCTTAATAAGCAGTGGTGCAAGTGGGATTTATCTGGTGCTGATAATGGTTTTTTATTGACTAACCTCCTTAAGATAGCAAAGAAGGTATCAGAAATTGGTACGCCTAGAATAATTATCGGAACCAAGAAGGAAAGTAGCGTTATGTTCTTGAACCCCAGTAAAGATAGAACTGAGATCATAAACCCAAGAAACAGTGCACCAGTATCCCCCATGAATATTTTAGCTGGGTGGAAATTAAATACGAGAAAACCTAGAGTACTTCCCAATAAAATCAAACCCATACTTGCAACAAAAATATCACCCATAGATAGTGCCATACCAGTAATGGTTAGTAGTGCTATGGAAGATACTCCAGCCGCTAGGCCGTCTAGTCCATCAATTAGGTTGATGGCATTCGTGATACCAATGATCCAGAAAATTGTTAGTGGGATACTTAGAACTCCAAAATGAAGCTTGTATTCAAATGGCAGGGTAATATAGGTTACTTCAATTCCCCCCATCAATACAATGACCAAAGCGGCAGCTAGTTGCCCTAACAACTTATATTTTGCCGATAATTCGTAAATATCATCAAGAACACCTGTAACAATGATGATAAAGCCCGCAAGAATTATCGCACTAGCATAACTTACATTAGGGTTGACTATAAGAAACCCGATTATAAAGGCAATATATATTGCCAGACCACCCAGACGAGGCATTACCTTTTGGTGGACCTTTCTATTGTTAGGTTTATCAGTGGCCCCAACTTTATGCGCTAATTTTATTATTAACGGGGTCATTAGGATAGCAGCGATGAAACATATAGCAAATGTTAGTACAAGCATATTTATCCCCCTTAATTATGTTTGCCAAAGTACATTAAAAAAATTTGTAAAAATTTATAACAATAATTGCATAATTTTGTCGTTACATGGTGAAGTTAAGAATAAGGGAATGTTTGTTCAATTCCAAAACAAATTATAACACATAAAAATTCCATTGTAATAGCTTTTTATTTCCTTTTAATTTTATTTTTTAAACTAGAATAAACTAGCAAAAAAAAAGAAGATGTTCAAAAAATGAACCTCTTTCTTTTATATCATATTTAAATTTTTCTTGTGTTAATTTTCTATTTCATTTATGACAATCTTATGTTTCCCACCGCTAGTTTTCACAAAATCATTTTCTGAAATAGTAAAATTTACACTTTCGAACTTATATTGTTCTATGAGCTTCTCCGTGTAATGCGCAAATTCAGGAGGATTATCCCGCATGATTAGCCTTACAAATATATCTATTTTACCTTTTTCGGATTGCTTCACTTGAAATTGTTCAATATTATCTTCATTCTTAAATAATTGGGTAAATATAGCTCCGTGTATTTTGGAACCTTCCTTATTGATGATGAAATCCCGTTCTCTACCTTTTATATACAATAGTCTTGGAAGGCCTCGTCCACACTGACATTCCTCGTGTGTTATCGCTCCTATATCTCCCACTTCATAACGAATAAAAGGCATTGCGTAATTATCTAAGTCTGTAAGGACTATCCTTCCCTCTTCACCGTCAGGTACCGTGTTGCCATTTTCATCTATGATTTCTACAATGCAACGCTCAGAACCAATGTGCAGACCAGCGTGTTGGTTACATTCAAAGCAAGTCACGCCTCCATCATTTGCACCATATTGATCATAGACTTTACAATCGAATGCTTCCTCGATTGTTTTTCTATAGCGAGGCAGCAATACTTCTGAAGTTGTGATGACAGATTGTAGCTTGACTCCATTAACACGATGTTTAATAGCGTAGCTTGCCAATTCATATGCTGCTGAAGCATAAGCATACATGAATTGTACTTTCCCGTCTTTTAGTTGTTGTAGATATTTTTGCATGCTGCTTTCATCCATTTTGAATGAAGACATTGGTATCCAATTCATTGTCTGATAATAAACGTACCTTTTTAAATCAAAACCACCAAGTAAAGAGTCACCGGCTAATACAGCTACTTTATCACCTAGTTGATAGCCCGCTGCGTTCCAACCCCTCCAAATGTTTCCCCACATAATACTGTGAGCATTTTTGCTTAATAAAAAACGAAAAGGTTTTCCAGAAGAACCGCCTGTACTCTTCCAAGCCGAGCCGTAGCTTTCATGGTTCCTTGCAATGAAATCATCCTTTTGCGAGTTGAGTGTCTCTTTGTTGATAAGTGGCAATTCTTTTAAATCTAACAAAGCGAATTCTTCTACATCTATTTGGCGTTCTTTAAAGTACTCTTGGTAATATGGGACATTTTTCACAACATGATTGATCAATGATTGAAGCTTTTCACGTTGCACTTCACTTAACTCTTCTTTCGTTTTCCATTGAGAATGAATTAAATCATTATATTCGGATACTGCGTCCGTTTTCCTTAGAAAATCACCTAATTTTAGCTTCCAGTAATTTAGGTTTCCACTCATTATTCAAAGAACCTCATTTCACATTTCAAGTCGTTTGATTACTCTTTGCCGTTATTTGCGCAAGGATTATCGCTAAAATAACGGATACGTAAATGCTAACTGCAGGTGCATACAGAACATGTCCAGCTAAAAAGGCTATACCAACAGCAAGAGCGATGGACATAAGCGGGAATAATACGTTAGGACGTATAAGCTGTAGCTTCAATCTAAGAAGCTGCTTCATAGATACTAGCACGATGCTTAAAAAGGGTAACATGAATGCTGTAAAACCTATGATTCCAAAAGAATAAAAAAGATCAAAAAAGTCCATTTCAATTAGTTTGGGAGCTTTCTCCCAATTCCCTGCGTAGCCCATACCAAACATTTTTTGTTGAGCAGGTGCTTCTATAAAATCATTATTCAATTTGATAAAGTATTTATCCCTACTACTTAATAAAACAGAAAGTACCTTATTGTCTAAAAGCTTTGCAGTAAAGTTTTCTTTCTTTTCTTTTTCTGGTTCTTCTGCTATATCTTCCGTAGCCGAATCTGCTTCTACTTCCGTTTCACTAGATTCTTCTGCGATCTCTTCCGCAACACTCGAGTAATGACCTGAAGTGTTTGTGAAAGCAGGTGTGATTGGAGTAATAACTGCTACCGCAATTACAATGGCTATACTAATAATCAAGTTTAGTTTAATATTTATCGATGAAGACAATCGACCTATTTTTTTCACAAGTAGTTCTACTGCCAAAAGAATGGGTGTCAACGCACATACTAGTATAATCGCCAGATGTCCTACCTTTGTTCCTACCATAATTGCAGCAAATCCGACTACCAATACAGGAATCCAGAAATAAGAATTTTTTAAGGAAGTAGTTTTCCTAACCGCAAACAACACTACCATAGGGAAGCAGATGGACAAGATTGCACTTAATTCGTTACCGGAATAAAACCATCCTTTATTCCCAGCCTTATTGTACTTATATGTATCAAAGCCAGTCCCAGTAAGTTGTGTAAATAATAGAACTACGCCAACGATAACCATAGAGTAGACAATGAATGACTGGAATTTATCCATCTTGCTTGAATAATTTAGAGATGTTAACACCAGTAAGTAAGAAAGAAACATAATGACAAAATAAACCGATTTAGTTGTATACTGCAACTCAGAAAACAAACTAAAGTTAGGCTTTATAAAGTAATTCGTTAAGAAGCCAACCCCGACGATTGTTAAAAATACAATCAAATAACCGGTAATGATCTTCTTATATTTGCTATTATTCAAGAAAAAAATATAAACGATCGATATTAACATGAAGCCCATTCTTACTAATAAGCCTATGGTAATACTTGCTTGAAAGTAATAAATGCTGAATGCAGTCAGAACATCTAGAATTGGCTGTAGTATAATGAAAAGTAAAAACAAATTACTATTCTTCATTATGTTTAACACATTAAATTGTTTATTCATAGCTTCCCCCATCAACCACTAAAAACTTCTATATAGTTTAGTTAGTTTATTTACTTGAACATGTATTTCATTTTCACCAAGGTCTATGTCACATTTATCCACCATGGACTTGTAAAGATCTGGGTTATCTTTCAGTCTTAGTACATGTGTTAATATAGATTCCCAATCGTCCTCTTTAACAAGATAGCCGTTTTCCCCGTGTCTAATTACCTCCCCGACTCCTCCTACATCTGTACCGATTACCGGAGTATTGCAGCTCAGACTTTCTAAAGCAACCAACCCAAAGGCTTCTTTCTTTGTAGGAAAAACAAATAAATCCGCAGCATTAAACCAATCAGGTACTTCTGTTTTAGGTTTCCCATCAAATATTTTGACATTCTTAAAGTTAGCAATTTCTGATTTAACAGTTTCTTTATCTGCTCCATCACCAAGGATAATAAATTCAATCTCAGGATCTTTACAATGTTTGATAAGTTCCAAAAAGGTGAAAATCCCTTTATTTCGGCTGACCCTACCTAAATATAGGACATGGAATTTCTTTGTATCAAGACCTAGTCTCTGTTTCATTTCCAGCTTGTCCTGTGGGTTGAATAATGTTCGATTTACACCACAATTACTGGTAGTTACCTTTGACGCTTGGACATGGTAATTCTTTATAAGTTGTTCTTTAACAAAGTCGCTTACTGTTACTATTTCATCTAAATCATTAAAAATTCTTTTGGCTATTTTATATTTAAGTCCCTTACTAAACAGAATGTTCGTTCCGTGGATTGTACCTATAAGCTTTGCATTTGTGATCTTCTTCGCGATTGGTACGAATAATGCGGTAGGAAATATATAATGTATATGAATAATGTCAAACTTTTGTCTAATAATAGTTTGAAAAACACGTTTCCATAAACTTAGATATTTAAATATACTTTGTATTTTGGATGTCTCTTTATTGGTAATCACTTGTAAATCTATATTCATGTCATGATTTTTCTTTAATTCTTCTACTTGTTCCTTTACAAAAATTCCATAAAAAGGGTGTTTTTCACTTGGGTACATATTAGACACAATTAAAATTTTTTTCATACTAATCTCCCTTTTTCGACAATCGAATTTACCACTGTAAAGTATATCGGATTATGTAATTTTAGTAAACCTCCGGTGATTGATTGACGAAAGAGAAAAAAAATTCTACTATTAGTAATTATGGTTGCAAAGCATATTTGAAAGAGAGGATTTACATGATAAACAAAGTTTGTATCGTTGGTCTTGGATATATAGGATTACCTACATCTGCCATATTTGCTGATGCTGGAATGGAAGTCGTCGGTGTAGATGTTAGTGAAAAGATTATTTCTACTATTAATAAGGGAGAAATCCATATCGAGGAGCCCGGTCTCCCAGAGCTTGTAAAAAGAGTAGTGGATTCAGGAAAACTTAGAGCTTCATTAGTACCTGAACAAGCAGACGCTTATATCGTAGCTGTTCCAACGCCGATTCATAAAGATTGTACGGCAAATGTAGATTATGTAAAAAGTGCGTGTGAAAACATTGCACCATTAGTGAAAAAAGGTGACATTGTCATCGTAGAATCCACCATTCCACCAAGAACAATATCTGATGTGGTAGCTCCTATCTTCGAAAAGGTAGGATTGTCAGAAGAGGATGTATTCCTTGCTCATTGTCCGGAAAGAGTACTTCCAGGCAGAATATTAACGGAACTGATTGAAAACACCCGAATCGTCGGCGGTCTGACTCCGGAAGCAACAGAAAAAGCTGCAGAGGTATATCGTACTGTTGTAAAAGGCGAGATTATTCTTACGGATGCGACTACTGCTGAGATGACAAAGCTTATGGAGAATACGTTCAGAGACGTAAACATTGCACTTGCTAATGAGTTAGTAAAAATATCTAAGAAGTTAGGCATAAATGCATATGATGTAATTGAATTTGCAAATAAGCATCCTCGAGTTAACTTGCACTTACCTGGACCTGGGGTAGGTGGGCACTGCTTGGCAGTAGATCCATACTTCATTGTGGAAAAGGCTCCTGAGGAAGCAAAGCTTATTCAGACCTCACGTGATATTAATAACTCGATGCCTGCGTTTGTGGTTAAGAACATTAAAGAAATTCTCGCAGATGTGGAAAATCCTAAAGTTTCCATCTTCGGTGTCACATATAAAGGGAATATTGATGATTATCGAGAAAGTCCAGCACTTGAAATCATTGAAATGTTACAGAAAGATGCCGGAATCACTCTGTCCATTTACGATCCGCATGTTCCAAATGATATTGCTCCTTTCCCATTGGAAAGCAAGGAATCAGCAGTAGCGGATTCTGATTTAGTGGTTGTACTTTCCGATCATAATGAATTTAAGACGTTGCTGACGGATGATTCATTAAATGGTATGAAAAACAAAACGGTGTTCGATACAAAGGGCATCTGCAAAGACATCTCTTCCGATGTTACGTTATATAATTTTAATAACATTTATTCCATTTAATATATTCTAGATAAAAAAGCTGCCTCGAAGGTCCATCAAGATCACTTCGGGGCAGCTTTTTTTCTAACTTCACTTCTTGGGTCTGGTACCAAGCACTTTAAGGAGAAACTTCGGTAATGCCATCTGCCTTTGTATTCTAGAAGGTTGTGACAATAGCCTGTATAGCCATTCCGTCCCGGTATTACGGAATGCTGCCGGCGCTCGCTTTACGGTACCGCTGATGACATCAAAGCTTCCACCCACACCCTGGAAAATGTTAACACTTAACTTCCCTTTATTCTCCTCAATCCAGAATTCCTGTTTCGGACTTCCCATAGCAACAAACATTAGTTGCGCTCCAGAGGCATTAATCTCCTCTACTAATTCCTGTTGGTCAGACACATATCCATCCCGATATCCTGCGACAATCAGGTTTGGATAATCACGTTTAATATTCTCAACCGCTTTTGCGACCACTTCTGGCTTGGCTCCATAAAGAAAGATCTTATACCTTTTTTTATCAGCTAATTCCAATAGCTTGACGAAGAGGTCGACACCAGTAATCCGTTCGGTTACTGTTCCTTTGTTAAGCCTGGATGCCAAAATGACACCTATTCCATCTGGTATTGTATATGTAGCTGAATTAATGAGGTCCTTCAGTTTTGGATCTTTTTGAAGAGCCATTATTTTCTCTGGATTAACAGCAATGATGTTACCTTGTCCATTCTCCTGGATAAGGGCATCTATACTGGTGATCAACTCGCGATAATTTAGAGTTGTTACATTTACATCTAGTATTTTTTCTATATTCGACACTCAGAACCATCCTTTAGACTAATATGAATGAAGCTAGTTAACATCATATCAAATTTCATAAAAAAAACAACATTACTCCTTTTCAGAGTAATGTTGTTTTTGACTTACTTGGACCCTGCATAAACAGGAATATCAAATGTCAAATTCTCATATGTGTCCAATACATCGTAAAGGTTGGTTAGGGTATACACTTGCTTGTCCGCCCATGCCATATCTGTCGCATATTGGTTTCTTCCATACTGTCCTGTATAACCAGGATTCCATCTCATTTTGAAGAGCGTGTCCTGCTTATATTGAGGATGATGAACATATCTTTCCGCTGCAAACTTTGCCCCTCCAACTATTGCTTCTTCCGGGGTAAACCATCCACTCTTATAAGCGAACTCTGCTCCACAATCCTGAGCTGTTCCAAGAGCACATCTATCCGTTGCCCCTACACCGTACATATTGTAGACAACCTTTGGAGTTACTGGATTTCCATCCACTTTTGAAACCAGCATGCCTGTTGCAAGACTTGATTTCCCATGCCCTGTCTCAAGGAATGAATGGGAAATTAAGTAAAGCTCGTTAATGCTGTATTGTTTCGCCGCATCTACAAAGGCTTGACCTTTTCCAGTCAATGTCCCTTTATTGATGAGGATCTTATCATTCAATTCTTTTGCGTTCGCACCTGCAGGCTTTGATAAAACAAGGAATTGATAGAAGGACTTGCTTTCCTTTTCGAAGTTTTCTGGATTCATATAATAGGCAGCATCTTCTGGTAAAGCATTTACCCATTGCATGTTAACCTTATACCAAATATAGCCATCTCTTCCTAACTCCTGTCCTACAACGGTAACTTTATTCCCATTCCTCAAAATACCTACAGAACGTGACGATGTATCAGATGAGGTCCGTACGTTCCATTCCGCTTTGTTAACAGTTCCAACACCGTTCACTACATCTAGACCATCTGATCTTGTAAAGTAATGTAGTTGATATTTACGATCTGTCTGCGGTGGTGGATTCAACTTGTACTGAATATCCATTAATTGATTCAGGGATAGTTCATATTGGGTGTAATTGTATATTGGGCCTTCATGCGTGGCCGGTTTATATATATAGCCAATTCTTCCTGCAAAGTCCACTTCATACCAATTAGAGCTAAAGTCCCTTATGATTGGATAGCTTTCCCCAAATCTGATAGAGCCGAATGGCACCAGAGTTCCTGTAGAATTATCATAGACTGTCACATTGTCAATCGCACTCAATTTTCTATCTGAGTTTACTTTTCCGGGATTCTGGTTTGGTACGGCACTGCTCGTGGAAACGGTTGTTGCTTCCTTCCACACGAAGCCGAAACCATTCCCGTATTTAATTCGGTGCCAGCTTCCATAGTCACTGACTCTTTTATAAGATTGACCTTTAATTAAATGTCCTACCGGCAGTAATGAACCGGTACTGTTACTATATACTGTGACTCTATCCTGAATCACTTGGAAATACTCATCTGTTGTTACAAATTCCTGTCTCGTGGCAGGCTTATAAATATTCCCTATCCTGCCTCCTAAATCAATCCTGATCCAGCTTTTCGTTTGAGAGATAATTGGATACCTTGTTCCCTTTACCATCGTTCCCATAAGGACAAGGGAACCTGAGCTGTTATCATATACACTGACATCTGAGGTTGTGACAACATGCAGTGTTGAATTTACCAGGCTTTTATTCTCATTCTTGATTTTGGATGCATCAGACGGGGCAGTTTTTTCAGTTGGTACAAATGCAAAGCCATTCCCAAATTTAATGCGGTGGTAGCCATTTTGTCCGTCTACTCTAGGAAAAACCTGTCCTTTAGTCAAATACCCGACCACTTTTGAATCGCTTTGGCCATTTTCAAAAACAGGAACATTGTTATCTAATACTTCAAAATACTTATCCGTCGTTTCAAAAGGAGTTTTAGTAGCAGGTTTGTACACATAGCCGATTCTTCCACCTACATCGACTTTCACCCAACTGCTGCTGTAATCACCAATTATTGGATATGTAATTCCTTTGAATAAGAATGCAAAAGAGACAAGCGAACCTGATGTGTTATCGTATACGCTGATGGTATCGATGGTTTCAATCAAACGGTCACTGTTTGCCTGACCATTATTTAAGTTCTTAAGAGCGTCTATCTTTTCTTGTGTTGCGGGTACGGTCGATGCTTTCCAAACAAAACCGGAACCATTGCCGTATTTGATTCTATGCCAGCTCCCGTAATCACTTACCCTCGGGAAGATTTGACCCTTATTCAAATATCCGACATGTACAAGCTTACCTGAACTGTTGTCATAAACAGAGAGCCTTTCACTAGCTTCAAAAAATTTATCAGTAGCAACAAACTCCCTAGTTTCAGTAACATTCGAAGTAGTGGAAGTAATAGTTGTTTTTCCCTCTTCTACTGTCGTATTTACATCCAACACTTTGCTTTTCTCTAAGGATGATTTTGAGGTGTTTGCATCGAGTTGCTCGCTGTTTTCTTGTGAAGGGGTCTCCTCTTGAAACTCCACTTCTTCAGCTTCGTTCTTCTCGACCTCTTCTCCTTCTGTTTCTGTATTTACATTCCCTTCAGCATCTCCGCTTTCTTCCGTTGCAGTATCTTCTGTCTCTTTCGACTCTTCAACTGCTTCGTCTTCCCCTTCGCTTACAGGAAGTGGTTCTTCTTCAAGTTCCTTTACTACCATTACGTCCTTAGATTCTATGTATCCTTCTATGTTACCGACAAATACAAGATATCTTTCTTCCGTTTGAGCATGGAAATCAATCAGAACCTCATTCTCGATAGTGGCTAAGATCTTATCATCTTCCACTAAATCATAAATTTCCACTTCTGATGTCGTAAGGAGTGTCCCGAAGTTTTCAGTCTTTGTTGTATCTTCCTCATACTCTTCCTCGTCGACTTCCATTTCCACCATTACTTCCTCATAGACAGGGGCATCCAATAAAACCTCATCTTCATTCCAGGAAGTAAATAGTTCTTCACCTTGACGGTTTACTTTAAGTACGACACCTTCCATAAGAGTAACCAGTTTTTTCTGGTTTTCCACATCCAATAAGGAAGCTTCTTGGATCAGTTCTATATAAAAACCGCCCTCATCAATTAAATCTGACTTTATTGCTTCCGCAAAGGTTGGCGTTACTAATGAAGTAAACAACAATAAACCTACAAGACTACTAGAAAAATATTTAATTAGTTTGCTCAACAAAAAGTTCCCCCTTAATAGTTTTACAAAAAACTCCTTTCTTTTACATATATCGTCTTTATTATACAATTTGTTTAAAAGTATTTTAATAGTTTAACAGAACTATTTTATATTTAACCAAATAAAAAAACCTGTAAAAAACTAGGTAGTTTTTTACAGGTTAAGTAGTAATTTTAACGTGTGTTTCTGTTTTTATATGCCTCATCTGCCAAAAATAATCCAATTGATTTATTTTGTGACCATATAGTATTAAAGTTCCCGATTGGAACAGGCTTCTCATATACATAAGGAGAGATTTCCGGTGTAAAGCCCGGTCGCTTGTAATGCATGGTGAACCAGTCGGAAAATGCTCCGTCACCAGGGGTCAGCCTTGGATCTACTGCATTATAGCCTGTAATACGAGCCATGTCCTGTGCCAATTTATAATCACGGTCATATTGTGCACCTGACTGCTCATAATACCAGTAAATCAACTCACCTGAGGAATGGTAATCCATAAGTGTTTTGAAATCTCTACTTAACACGAATCTATACATGGCCAAAGCTTCCGGTTCAGATAATGGACTCTTCCCTTTGTAATTTTTATGGGAGGGAGCAGATGGACTGTCTATTCTGTTCCAGTTCGCCGGATATTGCCTGTTCAGGTCCACTCCTCGGATGTTCGCTTTCCACGCTGAGAAGTCAGGGTTGTTTTTATTAATGGACAGCACCTGTTGGGGGTTTTTAGCGCTTTTTGCACCTTGTTGCACCAACATCACTCCATCCGGATTTATCATTGGAACAAACCAGATACTAGTATTTTGTAGCACGCTTTTCGTATTAAAACCAGCAAAGCTTGTAGCAGTATGCATGGATGTTGTATATGTTTCCAACATTTCCATTAGGAGATTCGTTGTCATATGCTCTCTAGCATGCTGTGATCCAGAAAGCAAAATTTCTGTCTGGCCTTTTCCTAATCTGACAGCATAGATATCTCTTCCATCAACAGATTTTCCGATGGTAATCAATTGAATTAAGTCTGGATACATTACCTTTAAGGAATGTAAATCAGAGACCATCTGTTCATAGGAATAGTTTTGTCTTGGATTTACGAGTTTGAAAGGTTTCATTTCAACAGAATTTTTGGAAATAAACCCTTTTCTTCCGGCATAGTTAATTTCATACCAGCTGCCATAATCCGACACTACCGAAATGGACACCGGTTGAGAGAACGTACCAAAAGAAACGAGCTTTCCAGAACTGTTATCATATACAGTCAATGGTCCTGTGATTTGGACTTTTACTCTCGTATCTTGTTTTGTTTGAAGAGATTGACTGATGGAGGAGCCGCTAGAAGGGATGGTAGCTTCTTTCCATACATACCCCACATCATCCCCCATCTTAATTTCGTGCCAGCTTCCATAATCTCTGATTCTTTGGTATTCCTGACCTTTAATAAGACGTCCGACTCCAGTTAACTTTCCGTCCACTTTCATATTAACAAGTACATTATCTTGGGTTGGTTGGAAGTACTTATCTGAAGCTGAAAAATCCACTTGCACACCAGTATAATAGATATACCCGAATCTACCTGCATAGTTAATTTCATACCAACTACCCATTTTACGAACGATATGGATATTCTGTCCTGCATCTATTCTACCGAACGGTACCAATGGACCAGCAGAATTATCATAGACTTGCAGATTCTGGATTATTCTTATTGTTTGGCTACTGTTTTCTCTTGTGCTTTTATTATTAATGGAAGAACCAGTGGAAGGATTTGTCGCTTCTTTCCATACATATGCCAAACTGTTTCCGATTCTAATTTCATGCCAGCTTCCATAGTCACGGACACGCTCATATTCCTGGTCTTTTTCCAAATACCCCCGTGTTACCAGCTTTCCGTTCACATTTTGATAGACATGGACATTATCTTGCATAACCTTGAAGTATTTATCACTTGCCACAAAGGATTCCCTTACCCCAGTATGGTAGATATATCCTTCCCTTCCAGAGAAATTCACTTCATACCAGCTGCCCATTTTGCGGACAATGTTAATCGTCGCTCCTTTTTGAATGCTTGCGAACGGCACCAATGGACCTTGGGAGTTATCATAGACTTGAAGATTCTGTGTCATCGTTATGGTTTTACTGCTACTTACTTTACTGCTTTTGTTCTGAATGGACGTACCATCAGAAGGTTCGGTGGCAGCTTTCCAGACATAGCCCTTCCCATTACCAAACTTCACTTCATGCCAGCTGCCATAATCTCTGATTCTTTCATATTCTTGGCCTTGGAACACATATCCCACTGCCACTAATTTCCCATCAATATTTTGGTAGATATGTACATTTGCCTGTACGGCTTTAAAATACTTATCTGTTGAGCTGAACTCTTTTACAAGGCCGACATCCAGTACTTGGTTCGAAGAAGAGGTATCTTCAACTGTTTCTTCATCCAATTTACCTTTGTCCGTGTTATCCACTGTTAGATCGGGTTGTTTCTCCCCATCGCTGTCAGCCGGTGTCAGTTCTTCTTTTGGAGTTTCTTCTGCTTCCTCTTGTTCCGAATCTGTTTCCACATCTTCCTGATCAGATTCTGTGGCTGACTCTTCCCCTTTGCTTCCAGGGTCTTCAGGAGGATTCATGCTCAATTCGCCGATAACGCCACCCACCATCACATAGGTTATATCTTCTTTAATCATAACCGGGTAGTTACTTTCTGCAAGGATGGTTGCAATATGGGCCGGTTTTTCCTCGCCTTCCAACCCGTGTAAAGCGTATATGTAACCATCTGAAGACAGGTCCACTTCATCGTTGGGGAGGAATTCGATTGGTTCATCGATCAAATCTTCCGGATTGTTAAGTACTTCGTAATCAGAAGAATGGATGATAGCCTCTCCATCACCCCACTGAATCTTCAACTGATCATCACCGATAATAAGGGCATATATAACTGCCTCTTCAGAAATGGCCCCGATAGGAACATCCCCGTCTTCCGCGAACACTTCAACTTCAGATAGCAATTGAATACGAGTTATGCTCTCTTGCTCCTGCTTCTCCCCCTCGGCTGTTACCAAATAAGGTGAAAAGCTGGTAAAAACTATTAAAATTGATAACAAACTTACCAGAATTTTTTTCATTATCTTTTAATTAATTCCTCCTTCAGAATTTTTTCACTTTTCCATTTTAGAACAGTTGGTTGTAGATTGGAATACTTTGAATTCAAAAAATAAAAAGAACATGTTTAAGGCAAAACATTTTCCCTAAACATGCTCCTTATCTTACGAACTACTTTCTCTATAAATGTCCTTTTTCATTTTCAGGTTCTTATAAATTGCGTATAACAAGGTCTCGCTCTTGTTCACTTGCTTAAAGTGGTTGCTGTACACATATTTACCGTCAATCTCATCATATCTTTTTATGAAATTCGAAGGTGTCAAATCCAAGAATGTTTCGACCGCACGGACTGATGGGTCCTTCACCATGACACTCTTTAGAAGGGACAATTCAATGAATCCGTCAAAATCAATAGTTTGGGATTGGAAAATATTCACCGCCTGTTCCTTTCGTTCCATCTGACTGGTGATATCTACAATGAAGTTGATTTCCTCTTTCGGGATAAGTGTATTGATTTCATATAATCGCACTTTCAACTCTTCCCTAACACTCTGATCCAGTAGCTCCAACGTATCTCGTAAAAGTTTACCGGTCATAACATGATCTGGATGGCAATCTACAAATACCGGAATGTAGATGACATGTGGCCGGATTTCTTCAATGGTTGTTTTAAGGCGCATCTGCAAATCCGGTGTACTTTTCAGTCCCCGGTCCTTTTCATCATAAAACTGGATGCTTGTCAGATGAAGAAATTCCTGCGCTTTTGCCGCTTCTTCCTTCCTCTTTTTAACCAGCAGTTCCACATCCCCCTTTGTATGGCTACCAGAACCGTCTGTCAGGAATATGACATGTGTTTCACAGCCTTGCTCTGCATATTTGAGCAAGGTTCCTCCTGCCCCAATCGTTTCATCGTCCACATGCGGAGCAAGATAGAGCACCCTGCTTTCTGGCAAAGGCTGAACCTCTCTGTTGTCCTTAAAGTAGTTAGTCAATATGCCTTTATTTAAAATTGAAATGAACGGATTTGCAAGTTTCAACAGCTTTCTTTTCATGTTCCTATTCTCTCCTAACTCAAAATGAATCTACATCCCCAGGTGTGATATACCAGTTCTCATATTTTCTAAGCTTAATGGTTTCCTCACTGAGCTCTTTTCCAACAAGGGGCATTGGGCTGTCCTTATGGATAAGCCCTCCCTGTTTCAGAACCTCTTCACTAATGGTGGCAGGCATTGTCCATGTTTGGATGATATCTGCATCCTTCAATTCCATCAATGCCAGGCCAAGTAACTCTTGCCAATACTCCGTCTTAGCTTCTGCCAACCAGTCCACTATCAAACCGCTCACGATATTATTTTTCTTTGTTTTCGTGGTAACTACGTACCCTTTAAGCTCGTTTGCATCATAGATACCTAGAATTCGGTATTCTTTCTCCGGATGCTTCAAATACCTCCAGTTTAAATAATCCGCTTTTCTGACAAGCAGTGCCGTGGACAGCGAGCTGCACCTTTGTGCAAGTTCATCAAACCCTTCATCACAGAGGGAAATGACTTTTGATTCAAATTTACCTTGGTGTTTTTTCGTCCTGACAGCGGCAAATATATTATCCAATGGCTTTGCAATGGCCAAAGGTCTTATTTTGGATGCTAAGAGGGCGATGGGCTTCTGGATCCGAACATACCTTGGTACATTTAATAGATGGGCTGCATCTGTGTATTTAATGAAAAGTTCCTTCGCTTTTGGTGCAGGGAAACCATACAAAAAGACAATTCCATCTTTCTTAGCCTCTATCAAAAGGCGAGCATTGAGTTTTTGGTAGACACCTTTCCCTCTTGCATCCGGGTCAACCATCGTATCTACACGCAGACCGATTTTATTTTTCACACCACCTATGTAAGCTTCATGGACCCATAAGCTGATATGGCCGATAATATTCCCTTCTTCTTCACAAACAAGGATCCACGGGTTTAACTCTTCTGGCGTATCAACGAATTTCCATTGCCATACCCTGTCTGATCGTTTATGCTTAAACACTTTTTGAAACAAGCTCTGAATTTGTGGTAAATCAGTTTCTTTATATCTTCTTATATTCAAGGTTTTCATCCTTTTCATCTCCAAAATTACTTCTTTCAGGCTAAGTATATCAAAAAAATCTACATATACTAAACCTGACTTCTAAACCCTACAAAATGATTTCTATTTTAATTGAATAATGCTAGTATATTCAATAGCAGAATCAATACTTTTATAAAAGAGGTACCCAGATGTCTAAACTGAAGAAAACCGCCATATGGATTACATTATTGGCATTAGTATTAAAATTCATAGGATTTATCCGAGAAGGTATGATTGCGCAGGAATTCGGTGCAAATGATTATACAGACGGTTTCCTGCTCGCTTTTACCTTTGTTACCTTAATAAAAACACTAATAAAAAATGGATTTAATTCCGTTTTCCTTCCTCAATACGTCCAAAGTAGGAAAGAAAATGAACAGTTGGCCGAACAAAACGCCAACAGTCTACTTAATTATACGATACTGTTACTTATCGCCATTTCTGGTGTCTGTTATTTATTAACGCCCTTTTTCGTCCCAATCGTATTCGGTTCGATGAGTCCTGTTACAGAAGAAGTGACGATTGAAATGACAAAGGTTTTCTTCCTTTTCATGCTGTTAATTGGATTGACCAGCGTATTGGAATCATATTTGCAAGCAGTGCGGAGCTTTGTTCCAAACCAGATTGTTAATATCTTAGGCACATTGATGGCGACGGTCTTCATTTTACTGTTTGCCGATGTATGGGGAATTTACAGCATTGCATACGGGTTCATCTTTGGTCTATTCATAGGTTTATTGTTGCAAATTTATTATCTATATAAATACGGCTATCGCTGGAAGCCTACATTAAAAGTGGAACGTGTATTCCTAAAAACATTCACAATCCTGTTGGTACCAGCTCTTCTACACTCTTCTGTTGGTCATATCAACGTTTTCGTAAATAAGCTGTTTGCATCTGGAACTGTAAGTGGTGCCGTAACTTACTTAAACAACTCTTCCTTGCTCATGAGTATACCTAGTGCAATTTTCCAAACCACGATTGTGGCCATTGTTTTTACTTTATTGGCTGAACAGGCCGACCAGAAAGAGAAATTTAAAAACACTTTGTATCTCGGCTATCAACTTGGCCTTTTAGTCCTGCTACCAATCGCAATCGGAATCTGGTTAGTAGGAGAAGCTGCTATTTCGTTCATATATGAGAGGGGAGCATTCTCTGCAGAGGACACGCAGAACACCGTTGTTGCTTTAAATATGTATATACCATTAATTGTCACCCAAGGATTATTGCTGATACCAGTAAAAGGAATGTATGCAATCGGTCAGACTAAGAAACTGCTGATGATCAGTTCCACAACCATCTTTTTCAATGCATTATTCAACTACTTATTCTTGATTCCATTCGGTTATCCCGGGCTTGCATTGTCCAGTTCAGTTGTTTCATTTTTTTACCTTGTATTCCTGACAACCGCCTTGTACAAGAATTATCCAAAGTCTGAACTGCTTCGATTGGTTACTTTGTTTGTAAAAGTAGCAATACCTACCGCCTTCATGGCAGTGCCGATTTTGTTGCTTCAATGGTTCACACCAATCAAAGAAATCTATTCTTTGTATCAGCTGATTATAATTGTACCGGTTGGCGCCATAGCATATGTGATGGGACTTTTCCTTTTCTATAAAGAAGGGTTCAACAAGATGCTTGAAGTCTTGCGTAAGAAAAGAAAAAAGAAAGAAACTACACCGAAATAACCAAAAAGAAACACCAATCCATTATTGTAAAGGGGATTGGTGTTTTCTTATTCTATGCTTTAAATGACTCAGGTTTTTTTCCTTGCTCGAAATGATATAGGATAGCTTCAACAATTCTTCTGGAAGCCTGTCCGTCTCCATAAGGATTAGATGCTTTTGCCATCTCTTCATAAGCAGTTTTATCATTAAGCAACTGATAAGATAGATTATAGATGGTCTCCTCGTCTGTACCTGCAAGCTTCAATGTTCCTGCCTCAATTCCTTCGGGACGCTCCGTTGTATCTCTTAGCACCAAGACAGGAACCCCCAGTGATGGCGCCTCCTCCTGGACTCCACCGGAATCTGTCAAGATGATATGAGCCCTAGAAGCAAAGTTATGGAAATCATAAACACCTAAAGGCTCAATCAAATGAATCTTTGGATCGTTTCCAATAATTTCGTTAGCTATATCACGAACAGCAGGATTTAGATGAACCGGATACACAACTTGTACATCAGCATGCTCGTTGACCAGGCGTTTAATGGCACGGAACATGTTTCTCATTGGTTCCCCGACATTTTCCCTGCGATGTGCCGTCAACAAAATCATTCGATCTTCACCCAGTTTATCTAGTACCTCATGAGTATAATCTTCCGATACCGTTGTGTTCAGGGCATCAATGGCCGTATTACCGGTAATAAAAATTGCTTCTTCCTTTTTGTTTTCATTAAGAAGATTTGTGGCCGACTTTTCTGTTGGCGCAAAATGTAAATCTGCAATTACACCAGTCACTTGACGATTTACTTCTTCCGGATAAGGAGAGTACTTGTTCCAAGTTCGTAGCCCAGCTTCTACGTGACCAACAGCCGTTTGATTGTAGAAAGCGGCAAGGCTTGCAACAAAGGTTGTAGTAGTGTCACCGTGAACCAGAACAAGATCAGGATTTACTTCCTTCATAATTGACTCCAGCCCTTCCAATGCACGGACTGTCACACCAGTCAATGTTTGGCGGTCTTTCATGATGTTCAGATCAAAATCAGGTTTTATGTCAAAAAGGTCGAGCACCTGGTCAAGCATCTCTCTATGCTGTGCAGTAACTGTCACAATTGATTCTATTTGTTCAGGATATTTGTTAAGTTCGAGTACTAATGGGGCCATTTTAATCGCTTCAGGCCTTGTTCCAAAGATTGTCATGACTTTCAATTTTTTATTCATTGTATTCACCTTTCAGTTATCAATTTGGTGTCATATTAAATGAATTTACATCCACTTTACCTTACCATAGTGAGCTCCTAGGCACAATTAATTATTGCAGTTGAAGACCTAAACAGAACATTGGTTGTTTTATATAAAGGTTTTGTTAAACACCACTTTTGACTTCCGTAAATGGCTTCGTTTTCCTAGGGGCGTTTGGGGAGCCTTCCTCATAAAAGCGGAAGCCACTGAAAAACTTCTTAATATTGATGTTGTATAGGCACCGCTGTTGATTTCCGCAAATGGCTTCGCTTTCCGCGGGGCGACCTTGAGCCTCCTCGGCAGGAGGCTTCGCCTATTGCTCCAATCTACAGCTAGGTTGTTGCAAATATCAACAGGATGTTTTAACAGAGCCTATATAAAAAGACCGTCCAGGTAATATCCTGGACGGCCTTATTTAATCCTAGTTATTTTAATAGACTTGCAAGGTGTTCAGCAACTTCAACAGAAACTGCATTCTTACCACCGAGTATAGTCAAAGTTTCCACGCCTTCTTCTTCGATAAATGTCGCTAAGTCAGCATGTACGGATTTCCCTACAAGCAGGATTCCTGTGCTTTCTTTAGCAGCAAGTGCCGCACCGGAAAGTGCATCGGCGAAGTGGTTACCAGTTGCAACATAGAAGTGTGTTGCACCTTCGTTAAAGTGTTTCGCAATTTCAACAGAAGTCTGGTACTTCGTTTTTCCGGAGACTCTTTCTGGATTCGGAAGCTTAGCAGCAACTTCAGCAGATACTGCTGCTGTTCCACCAACTACTACCGTATTTTCCACACCTAAGTCAGCAATCGCTTTTTCAGTAGCTGCAGGCAGGTTAGTAGGAGTTGTCAATAGAATCGGCATTCCTTTATCACCTGCATATGAAGCAACAGATAGAGCATCAGCAAAGTGGTTACCGTTTACAACTACCGCTTCAGTAGCACCATCAGGAGCAACTTCATGAGCAATTGCTACAGCTGTTTCAAACTTACTCTTACCAGATAAACGCTCAACAGTAATACCTTCCGCTTCAAGCGTTTCTTCAACATCTGCGCTTACTGCACCAGTTCCACCAAGGATATAGACTGTAGTAGCGCCAAGACGCTCAATTTCAGCCATCGTAATATCTGGTAAAGCGGCAGTTCTTGTTAATAGCATTGGAGCATCGAATTTTTTAGCCAAAGGAATACCAGCTAAAGCATCCGCGTAGTTGTCATGACGTGCAAGTACAACAACATCGGAAGACTCGAAGCCTTCTTCACTAACTTGAACAGAAGTCTCAAGACTGTTAGCTCCAGAAATACGATCTACCATATTTCTATTAATAACAATTTCTTCTTCTGTTACATTACCAGCAAGGTCGACTAATTCCAAATGGAATACATTTTCACCAGGCTCAAGAGAAACCATAGTGGAAACTTCCGTGCTGTAAGGTACCATATCATAACCAGGCATTTCGTTAAAGAATTCTTCACTTCCATTTACGAAGTATCTTAATTCTTCGGCATTGTCAGAAAGTTTAGCAGTCAACTTAACTGAATCCACATCACTTCCAACCTCTGTATCTACATCTACTTCCAATACTGGAGCAGTTGTATCAACGAAAATCATACGGCTGTTAGATAAGGAATGCTCGTTTCCAGCAGCGTCGATTGCAACTAGATTAATAGGGTTTGCACCATCTTCAAATGTAACGATTGTGCTGAAAGTATAGACGGACTTTTCTTCATCCCAACCTAATTCAGCTTCTTGACCATTCACTGTAAATTCAACGATTTCTGTTTCATCGGAAATTGTACCCGCAACTTCTACTTCACTAGTGTTGTGAACAGAGAATGTTGCAGGAGTTAGTACTGTAATAACAGGGTTCGCATCATCGTTCACTCCCGCTTCAACAGCTTCAGAAACGTTTCCTGCATTATCCACTGCCACTACTGTTACATTTCCGACAGGAAGACCATTTTCGAACTCATACATTTCAGTATCTCCCGGTAAGATGAACAAGGACTCTCCATCTACCAATACTTCGATGTAAGACAAGCCTGAAAGCTCATCAGCAGCATTCAAGGATAAGACTTTTCCATCTACAGATGCTTCTAATGTAGGTGCTACAGTATCAACAATAACTGGAACAAGGAATTGTTGTGCATCTTTTCCTGGATAGTCGATTGTTGGTGCAATCTCATAGTAGTACATGCCGTCTGCTACTACTTGTTTGTTCACTTTCCCGTCCCAGGCAAAAGCAGCTTTAAGCGTAGCCATAGGATTAAGTGCTCTATCATAGTAATTCTTTCTTACGTTTTTCTCAGATCTGATTGTTCGTAAGTGTTTTTTATTCTCATCAAGAACATTGTACTTAACTTCTTTCGCATTTCTTAGGAAAGAAAGGTAAGGAATAATTTGATCTTGCTCACCATCACCGTTAGGAGAAATAGCAATTCTTGCTTTCTCATTCTTTTCAGTGAATGGATTGAATCCTAGGTAATAATATTCTTCACCTTTCGCATAAAGCATAGCAGCTGCTTCATAGAAAGAGTTGTGATCATCATAAGCAAGCTCGTCCAATACAGGTGCAGCATTCCAGTCACCATTGAAACCTACATATGGTAATGTCAGCTCAGGAAGTGCTTCGTTGTAAAGTGATACATATCCTTCAACAAAGTAACCGTTAGGGAAAACTGTCTCAGGGTCTACATATGCACTCGCATTTCTATTTAATACCTTGGCATTAGCTAAGTTGATTTCCACAACAAATTCTACCGATCCATTTGCAGGGATTTCAACATTTGTATTCCCACCATTGATCGTAACGACTGCCCCATCAAGTTCTTGGGCTTCCAATACATTCGCATCATATCCCAATTGGCCGAATAGAGCCAAATCTGTTTGTACATTAGCTGATACATCATAACTTACAGCCTCATCTGTAAAGTTTTCAGCTTTTAGTGTAAAACTGATTTGATCATTTACTTCTTTAAGTGCAACCTTTGCTTCTCCTGTATTTTTCTCTGTAACCACTACAGGAGTGCTTAAAGCAGCATGGAGTTGCATAAGTCCTGCACCTTGACGTCTAGGGGAATAAGGGTTGTCAAATCCGAAGATACCTTGGATTCTCCCTTTGTCCTGAACTGGAGATGCAGTATTCATCATGATATTCTTAGCAAGTTCAACACGATCTTTGCCATCTAGTGCAAATTCTTCATCAACGCGTTGAAGGACGATGGCAGATCCACCTGCTACATGTGGAGCAGCCATGGAAGTACCACTTTTCACTCCATATTGGTTGTCCTGGATAGTGGAATAGATATTTCCACCTGGTGCTGTAATTTCAGGTTTGAAATCTAGGTTTGGAGTTAGACCCCAAGACGTGAAATCAGACATTTTTCCAGCAGTCGGGTTAGGAGCTGTCGTTTCCATTCCAGTGAAGGAAAGTGTCACTTCAACACCCTCTGCAATCTTAGAAGCCAATAGCTCTCCATCTACTTTCAGCATGAACAACTGAGGTATTTGGATACCATCGGCTGTAGCCATGTTTACATAACCTTCAGAATGGTTATAGACAATAACACCCGCCGCACCAGCGTCTTGTGCATTGAATGCAGTATCAGTAAACGTGTTCCCACGTTTAACTAGTACGAATTTACCTTCGTAATCACCATTTTCCCAGTCAGCTTTCACACCAATTTTGCTACCACCGACGTGGACAAGGTCAAATGTTTCTTCTTCAAGACTATTAGGATGCACACTGCTAGCAGAAAGGTATGGATGAATGTCCCCTTCCTCTCCGTCAAAAGAAGATTGAGCTGCATCAAGGTCGATAAAGCTGTTGTCAAGGGAAGCTACCTGTAAAGAATCGTAGGATAAACCAGGTGCCCCGACAACTCCAACATCTGGATTAGAAGCATAAGGGTTGTAGAACCCGTTACCCAAGTGAGCAGAGTTACCTGCCGAAATGGCCATAACCACACCATTTTCCACCGCTCTTGCAATAGCTTGTTGTTCAGGATTGTTGGCATCTACGAAAGAAGCCGTGGAACCTAAACTCATGTTGATGACATCAGCACCAAGGATGATTGAGTCATCGATTGCTTTGATATAGATATCGCCCCAAGTGGATCCCATGTCAGGATCGTTTCCGAAAACCTTTAACGCTAATAGTTGCGCTTCAGGAGCAACTCCTTTAATACCACCGTTTTCCTCATCACCGTTTGCTCCTGCAGTTCCTGCTACGTGCATACCATGATGAGAAGCACCAGGTCCAAGGTCCAGGATTTCCTGGTTCTTATCCATATAGTTATAGCCGTAAGGAACTTTTGCAGTATGGTACATACCAGGCAGGTCATTGTCCGAAATGAAGCCTTTCACTGCTTCTTTAGATAATGCAGCTGAAGAGTCATCCGTTAAAACCATGTCTTTATGACTAGGGTCAACACCTGTATCGATGATACCAATGATCATTCCTTCACCGTCATAGCCGTATTCGTCCCAAGCCATTTGGGCTTCTACAAGCTCTTTACTGTATTTCATGTTCGGCTCTTCCACTGGACGTTGGTACTCTGTAGCAATCGTCACTTTGGAAACACCTGAAATTTTCTCGATTTCAGCGATTCTGCCATATTCGACAACTCCACTGAATCCGTTGAAAGCAGTCGTGAAGCTTTCTTTGAAGTCCACTTTTAACCTTTTGGAGCTTAACTGGCTTTTAACTGCTTCTTGAGCAGATAAAGCTTTGTTTTGAAGTTCTATTTTCTTCGCTTCAGAAAGGTCAGCATATTTTTTTCCTTCTTTTGTTGCATATTCTATTGCCGGTGCACCTTCCACCTGTACAATAATACGCACCTTATCGTCTAATTTGTACTGCTCTTTTTCAGCTTCCGCTTTAGTCAAAGCGAGTTCGCCGTTCTTCGTCGTAACAGGCTTTGTTCTATCAGGTGCTGTTAATGGCGAAGCAGCCAAAGCAGCATTAGAGAACACCAAAAGAAAGACCATCATTAACATAAGTATTTTCTTAACGTTCAACTTTTTTCCCCCTATCGAAAATTGAAAATAATCTGCAACTCTCTAGTTCTATAAACCTACAATCCTATGTATAAAGATATATAGGTACTAGACTACAAATGTTTAGATCATTCCCCTCCCCATTTTTTATTTTTACTATTACAGTTTAGTGCCAATTTACTAAATAGTCAAACTATTTATTTCTCTTTTTTTACATTTTCTTCTCTAATTTTACAATATTACAATTATTTTATTGACTATCATGTAGAAATACCCAATTTAATAGAATGTTGATTATATCTCTTTTTTGGTTTTAATAATATGACAATAGGGTAAAGGTAGAATAAACAATATTTTCGCAAATACAATCATAGTTTTTCACTATTACTCATAGAATGATAGAAACGATGTCAGAGGGGGATTTTTATGGCTGTAATCACCAACAAAGTATTTCCATTTTTAAAAAATATCAGGAATTATAGCTTCGCTACAAAAACCTCGAAACACTTCAAAGAGTGGAACTGGGATGAACTTAATGCCGTCATGAATGGATATGGTTTTCGATTAATTTTTCTTACTTGCCTAAGCCCGCTTTTAACCATTATTCCTGCATTTGTTTTCAAATTGGCTATAGATACCACTTCAATTGTTGGTTACATGCTCACAATTATACTAATTATCCCATGGATACTCATTCCCTTCCTATTCATTCAGCATATTACCAACCGCTCAAAGGTTGGGAAAATTATCTCATACATATTCATCGGTATTTTAATTGTGTCATTTATACTTTGGATAAATGCAATTACTATCTAGTGCAAATTAGAATTAGTTTTTAAAATGATATAGAAAAAAACTTGCAGCAAAGCTTAGACTTTTAAGCTTTGGTCTGCAAGTTTTTTTGTTACATCAGCCTTCTTCAATACTAAATAAGCGAAGAATGTAGTTAGCCCAGATTAGATGCCCTTTCTCATTTGGAAGAATAGTATCTGGAATTATGTACTCTAAAAATTCATCTGAGTGATAATCAGGCCAGTTGTTATTCCAATGGTCAATATAGAATAGTTCCTGCTCCTTTGCCACATTCTTTAATTTTTCTACTTCTGTAGGATAATAAATAGCCTTATGGAGGGGCTGTGCAGGCTGAAGAAAGATGAAGACATCTGTATTCAATAATTTAATGTCATCGATCATTGTTGAGATATGATTCAGGGATTGTTCGATATCTATGATGCCATTGCTTTCTAACAGGAATGGTTCTAAAATTACAAAATCCGGTGTAACGGTCAAATTTTTGTTGATTAGATCATTACTAATGACCTCCTCTGTAGTAGCTCCACCTGGAATATCAATTATTGTTATATTAAACAACCTTTCATATGTATGTTCCATCTTTTCTTTAAACATGGTACTCCAAGACTGCTCTCCTGCTATTGTATATTCCGATCCAATGATAACTAATTCAATTTCTTCATCTTTATTAAATTTTTCAATAATAAATTCTGCACTTTCTGATGGGAGATTGGAAAAGTCATCTACTGTCATTTTATTTTCTTCTAATTCAGCCTCTTTTTCACTTTTGGCCGCACCGCCTACTAACAAATGTGCTTCTTCTCTATCTACAGCTGAAGCCAATTTGTCATTCCAATGAAAATTCCCGTATACTAGCGCACTAAAACAAACTAAAATCACTAGTGTCAAAATTAATCTCATCTATTACCACCTCATAACAAATATACTATAACCTCTGACCATTTTATATAATTAGTTACATTTCTAACAACAATTGTCTATTTATGTATTGTACAAAAATAATAAACACCCTATAATCAAAAAATAAGACTATGAAGCTGAAGGAAGAGTGCAATGCTAAAAAAGAAATGGTTTGTCCTTTTAATGAGTATTATTGGCATCGTAACAATTAGTTTAGGAATTTTCACCTATAGTGTATACAAGTCACTGGAAAACACGGCAACTTCTATGCATTCTCCGTTGGAACGTTCTAATTCGGATAAACGAACTTCGGAAATAGACTTCAAAAAGAGAGATCCATTATCTTTTTTAATTCTTGGAGTAGACGAACGAACTGGAGATAAAGGCCGCTCGGATTCCATGATTCTCTTGACAGTAAACCCAAATAAAAAGTCCATACAAATGGTTAGCATCCCCCGTGATACAAGAACAGAAATAATCGGGAAAGGGTTTGAAGACAAGATTAATCATGCCTATGCCTTTGGAGGACCGGAAATGTCTATTGCCACAATAGAGAATTTCTTGGATATCCCAGTTGATTACTTCATACAAGTAAATATGGAAAGTTTTAAAGATATAGTAGATGCTGTCGGTGGGGTTACGATAAATAACAAACTAGAATTCAGCCAAAATGGCCACCATTTTCCGTTGGGAGAAATTGAATTAAACGGGGAAGAAGCCCTTAGCTTTTCTCGAATGCGTTCACTTGATAGCGATTTTGGCCGTCAACAAAGACAGCGTGATGTTATTCAAGGTGTTATTAATAAAGGTGCGAACATTTCATCCATCACAAAAATTGATGATATTCTAGATGTCCTCGGATCGAACGTACGCACTAATTTGACCTTTGATGAAATGGTTGATATTCAGACCAACTATAAAGATGCAAGGCATAATCTTACTCAATATCAAATAACAGGTTCGGGAACTAGAATTGATAATATTTATTACTTAATAGTACCAGAAGAAGAACGTCTCTCCATCTCAAAACAATTAAAAGAACACCTAGAACTTGATTCTCAAGTTGCGAACAATAACTAATGAAAAGAGGGCTCCCTAATAGCGGAAGCCCTCTTTAATATTTAAAATATCTAAAATCAACCTAAAAGTCCGAATAACTTTTTCTTTTTAATTCTCTCAGGAATTTCTTTCATCATCATCGATCCTTCTACTAGCAGTTCCGCATTCTCCATTAAGAGATACTTTGCCTCTGACCCACATTCTTTCTCTATGACTTTGAATGCTTCAGCCATCTGGAAACTTCTACTCTTAAGGTTATGCGCATCTGATGCAACAAGATGGGTAAGATTAGCGTCAATCAAATCTAAAGAAAACTTTTTAATCTTTTTCCCGAACTTCCCAGCTACACTCGAAGCTGTCACTTGTGTACATGCGCCTTTTTTTACTAATTGGTATAGCTTTTCAGGGTTTTCTATCAATTCTGCATTGCGCTCTGGGTGAACGATGATAGGTGTCAAACCCTTTAATTGAACATCATAAATAATTTTTTCCGTATAAAGTGGCACCTGGCTAGAAGGAAGTTCAATGAATACATATCTATCTGTATTGTTTATTGTAAGTAGTTCATTTCTCTCGTACTGATCCAATAGTTCACCTGAAATGCGGCACTCTTGTCCAGGCAGGATGGTTATGTCAATACCTTCCTTTTCCAAGCGGTCATTAAGCTCCTTGACCTTCTCTAAAATTTCTTCTTTTGAATTCATATATTGCCCATTATTATGGTGAGGAGTTGCAACTATTTTTCTTATACCCTCTTTTGCAGCAGCCCTGGCCATCTCTAAGCTCTCGGTCATATGCCTTGCTCCATCATCCACAGCCGGAAGTATATGACAATGAACATCAATCATTATTTCCCCTCCAAATATAGTACTTTTGCACCATCCATCGTTCTTTATATCGATAACTATTATATTATCATAGAAGAGAAACCTTGAGAACGGGTGAATTTTGTCGAATTAAGTAGAGTCAGCATTATTCTTACTTTTCGCTTAAATGCTAGATATAGAAATTATTATATTAATATAAATAAATATTCATTATTCATTCTATATTACGCATAATTTCGATAATAAAAGCTTTTTATAAATAACTACTTTTATACTATTAATAATTTTTGCGGTTTGCCGATAGAAGAAAAAATAAAAAACACCTCAATGGGTGTCCTCATCTTGAATCAACAGGTTTCGCATATAAAATATATCTTTCAGGCGCCGCTCCAGTAAGGGTAAAGGGATAGCATGTGGTTAGGAGCAGATCCTCCTTTTCCTTTTGTAAGGTAATAACTGTTCTATCATCTTCATCTACTATCTTAGAATCATAGATTTCATACATATATTCCCCGTATGGCATATTCACATAGAATTTATCACCGATTTCCAGTTCTCCCAAGCGAAGGAAAACAGTATCTCTGTGGCCGGAAAACACGATTTGTCCCTCTTCACCTGGAAAAGATGCACCTTTAAAGTGGCCTACTCCCTTTTCCAGCTCTGCAGGGTCCGTTCCTTCAACAATCGGCAATTCCGCTTCAAGTCTTGGAATTTTCAACAGTCCTACTACCTCTCCAATTTCAGGTGCAAAATCATCAGGTTTTTTCGGGCGTTCTTTTTTATCTGGTACGTCTTTACCGCCCATTCCCTTAGTGATCGAAACCGCATCTTTAAGGGCCGCCTCCGTTTTTCTATCCATGCTAATTTTTTCAAATAGGCCGTAGCCAATAAAGGAAATACCGGTTAAGACAAACAGAACAGCCACTATCATTCCCTTTTTCAAAGTTTACTGTCACCTCTTAAATATTTTTTCTTCTCTACTTATTTTACCTAATTTTAGAAAAACATCAACTGCACAGAATCTGACAAATTATAATAATTTCCCAAAAACACCAGACATGTTCCTCATCATGATAGGCAAAAACGCAGCAATAAAATGAAGGCACAATAAGGCAAAGTAATAGAATTTAACTTTCGCCAACTTAAACACAAGCGGAATAATGACCAAAAGAATTCCCGCGACGCTGATCATGGAATAAATCATGGTACCTTGAGCTTCCCCATAGGTGACAAGTAAATAAAAGAATCCCACAATACTGATATTATAAATTAAAAATAATAGCGATAGTGCAAAACAGATAAAGTTGATGAAACGCTTAAATATGGATTGCCAATCGATTTTTTTCATTCATCTTTCCCCCTATAAATCAACATTCTTTTATCTTTCTATTAATTTCGATATATAAGTACATTTTCCCTGTTTTTTTCCTTATTTTTAGAAATAAATGTCGAAATAAAAAGACCCCTAGCAAGGGGCTCCTTAAGTGCTGATAAAAACCGAGTAGCCTTGAGGCCTAATTGTCTCAGCAAAGGAGTCTGCATTTTCTTTTTCAGAAAATGCTCCAACCTGTACTTTGTAGAGGTTTTCTTCTTTGAAAACGAAAGTGTTAAAACCTTTTGTGTTGAGTTCTGCTGCAAGACTATCCGCATTTTCCTTTGCACGGAATGCTCCTACTTGAACCTTATATATTCTTGTTGATGGTGATGTTGGTAGCAGCTTTAAATTGAAATATTCTACTAATCCACCTGCAATGGCCAGGGCACACGTTCTACGGTAACTATCCGTTTTTAAAAGTTGAGCTTCAGGGTAGTACGTCATAAAGCCACACTCACACAGGATGGAGGCCATCGTTGTTTCGCGGAGAACATAGAAATCGGCTGATTTAATACCTCTATCTCTCCTACCCGTTGCTTGGATGAGCCTGCGATGAACCAAATTGGCGAGGCGATCGGAATTTTGGGAGGGAACTATAGGAGTATATGTTTCTATTCCTTGAGCAGTATTCCAACCTCCATTTCCAAAGGCATTTGCATGGATGGAAACAAACGCTTGAGCCCCCCAGGCATTTGCTCTATCTGTACGTTCTTGCAACGGGACGTCCCTATCATCTGAGTGGGTGAACAAGACCTCCACATCTTGAAAGCGTAGTAATTCCTCTCGCGTATATTGGGCGACTACCCTATTAAATTCATATTCTTTCATCCCATCGGGTGTTCTCTTACCGGAAGTACTGTAACCATGGCCTGCGTCTAATACTAACCTCAAACATTCCACCTCTTTCTACAATTTTAGACCATTAGCACTATTATCATATGCCCTGTGTGTAGATTATGACAAAAAGAGGCTGTGGTCTCTCCGCCCCTCTGTAACCTTTTATATAATTTACCGTCTAACTATTCAAAGAGGGGTATGGGACATATATAGTTGTGGAAAAGGCGGAAACACCCCATTTTACCAGTCCAAACCATAAAAACGGAGGCGTGTATATGTATAAAATAACAACATCACTATTAATCTTCCTGTTATTGACTGCATGTGGAACTGTGGGAGACTCTTCCCAGGACAGTCCCGACATAACAGAAGGAAATGCACCAGTAAGTGAAGATAACGGTGTAGATTCTCCTGCAGATCCAAATGAATCCAGTGATCCTATCAAATCAAAAGAAGAGGCAAGAAAAAAGCTAGAAACAAACGAATCAAACAAAGAAGAACTTGAAGTACATGTTGACCGCCAAGACGGGGACTTTCTTTTTAAAGTTACGAATAACCATGAGGAAGATGCCGAAATCTACTTCTCTACCGGCCAGGAATACGATTATGTGGTATACGACGAATCAGGCAGTGCAGTTAAAAAATTGTCAGAAGGAATGATGTACACCCAAGCCATAAAAGAGATGACTTTATCACCAGGAGAAGCATTGGAATACCCTATTTCCTACAGTGACTTGGCTGCAGACCTTCCACCTGGAGAATACACCATCCAATTTATCCTTACGGATGCAAACCATCACGCCACAGCAAAAGAAACCTTCACTGTCGAATAAGAAGGACCTAATGTCACGAGGTTGTAACTGCCTTCCAAAAAACCTATAATAGAATAAGAAGATTTTCCCGGAAAAGGTCTACGCGATGAAGTAGACCTTTTCGTTTTTCCAACAGTCCCCCCTGCTACCTGAAGTGCAAGGTGTGAGACTCCTGCGGGAGATAGCGGTAGCTTGAGACCCCGCAGCGAAGCCGAGGAGGCTCAAGCACCGCCCCGCGGAAAGCGAACACCTCGAACGAAAGGTAACAGGGAGTTATGGAGACATACTTTTTCACAACCAGTCCCCCCTGCTGCCTGCAGTGCAAGGTGTGAGACTCCTGCGGGGGAGTAACGGTAGCTTGAGACCCCACAGGCGAAGCCGAGGAGGCTCAAGCACCGTCCCGCGGAAAGCGAACACCTGGAACGAAAGGCAGCAGGGTGTTATTCAGACACACTTTTTCTCAACCAGTTTCCCCTGCTACCTGGAGTGCAAGGTGTGAGACTCCTGAGGGAGATAGCGGTAGCTTGAGACCCCGCAGCGTAGCGAGGAGGCTCAAGCACCGCCCCTAGGAAAGCGAACACCTCGAACGAAAGGCAGCAGGGAGTTATTGGAACACACTTTTCCACAACTAGTTTCCCCTGCTACCTGCAGTGCAAGGTGTGAGACTCCTGCGGGGGATAACGGTAGCTTGAGACCCCGCAGCGTAGCGAGGAGGCTCAAGCACCGCCCCGCGGAAAGCGAACACCTGGAACGGAAGGTAACAGGGTGTTATTCAGACACACTTTTTCTCAACCAGTTTCCCCTGCTACCTGCAGTGCAAGGTGTGAGACTCCTGCGGGGGATAACGGTAGCTTGAGACCCCGCAGGCGAAGCCGAGGAGGCTCAAGCACCGTCCCGCGGAAAGCGAACACCTGGAACGCAAGGTAACAGGGAGTTATTGGAACACACTTTTCCACAACCAATTTCCCCTGCTGCCTGGAGTGCAAGGTGTGAGACTCCTGAGGGAGATAGCGGTAGCTTGAGACCCCGCAGCGAAGCGAGGAGGCTCAAGCACCGTCCCTAGGAAAGCGAACACCTGGAACTCAAGGCAGCAGGGAGTTATAGAAGACACACTTTTTCAAACAATAATGGATGGTGAAAAAAATGGAACAGTTCGCAGCATGGCTGATAAATACATACCCACTCACAAACGACAACAACAGAAACATCCTAAAAGAAGGCCTAAAACTGTTCCGTCAAGGCAACGTCATACACGCCTACCATGAAGGCTCCACCATGACCGGAAAAGTCCAAGACAACGGCCAAAAACACGTCCTGCTCGACGAAGAAATCGGTGACCTCAGCAGATGCTCATGCGGCGCAACGACCCTCTGCCCCCATCAGCTAGCCACCTTTCTTTCCGTATGGTCACAATCCAAAACAATTGCCTCGCTTATCGACGGCTGGAAGGAACAAAGCGCGGAAAACATCCTTCCAAGCCTTACATCGGCAACCATTAAAAAGGAAGCAACCAGTTATGAAGACAGTTCTCTTTCTAGCTGGCTTGAATTTGTGGACTATCAGCATCAGCAATATAAAAGCTCCATTCCTAGTAAACGAACCTATCTTACCGGCCTGACACACGCGTTCTTTCCTAAACTGCGCACACAGGCTCCTAAGAAGGCGGAAATACGTCCATTATTTTTATTACACGCCTCCCTCTATTGTATGAAGCAGGTGATCAAAAACTATGATAGCTCACAGCCATATCAATACATCGCAGATATTCTACATCGTTTTGTAGATATGGTGGAAGAAGAATCAAAAGGTTTGTTTCATAGCGCCATCGCCTTCCAACTCGACTCCTTGCTGAAAGAAAGCAGGCAACTGATTCGAGAAACGCTGTTGCAACAAGACGAGCCTTTTATAAGGGAAATGTTTTATGTGTATCAATTCACTTGGAATGATGTTTTCCAACGTCGCAACTGGATGTCCTCAGAGCTGAAAGAGCTAGAGGGTGACACTTCCCTTCAGGCCGAGTTGGCTAAGACACATTTATTATTTTTACAGAAAAAAGATGAAGAGGCATTGAAGCTGGTTAAAAGAAACAGCAGTCAGTACGCGCCCTATCTTTTCCATTGGTTACAATCCTTGGTCTTCAACAAGGCTAAGGACAGGTTGGAGAGCTGGCTAGCTGTCTCGTTGCCAATTGTGACGTCCTATATCCATTCAGAACCAACCTATGACCGGAAAAGGCAGCTGACTAAGCACCTGCTCAAGCTACTGACGGAGTACGCAATGGAAACAAGGCAAGATAAACTATATAAGGAAGCAATGCGCAAACTGATGCCATATAGTTACGGAGAATATGAATGGTACCTGTTTGAAACCAAGAACTACCGCCAGTGGGTGGAGTTACAGCTTTGGATGGGCTTTGAGCTAAGCGGTTTGGAAGCTTATAAGTTGAAAGAAATCAAAAAAACGGATGCCTATGCGCTTTTCCCACTCTATCATGTGGCGATAAACAAGGCATTGGAGCAGCGCAATAAAACCGCTTATAAAGAAGCGACATCGCTGTTGAAAACATTACATAGTCTTTATAAAAAAGAGAAACTGGAAGACATCTGGCTTCAGTATTTACTGCAACTAAAAGAAGGAACGAAGCGACTCCGCTCCTTCCAAGAAGAATTAAAAAAGGGAAGATTTAGTTATGATTAATGAGGCGTTATTTGCCAAATCAAATTATTTGGAGGAACGGAATCAATTTTTTCTATATGTAAAAATCCGCTCCTCCGTTCTGCCACCGTCACGATTTATCCCCCTTCTCTTTACATGGCATGAGGGATCTTATTTCGGCTCCATCCTAGAGGAATCCACCTATGATGGCGTTTCTGGGATTTTTTTAAATCCCAGTGACGCACTTGAACTTTTTGCCAACAATACCGAGAACTCTTTTATTGAGTTGGAGTGGTGTGATCAATCGGAACAATATCGCCTAATTGCTCCAGCTGTTGCTGACCTGTTGAACGAAAGAGCCTTTCAACCGAGTTTTGCAGCATGGCAGGAAGGGAGACTTTCCTTTTCACTAACAAAGGAAGGACAAGAGATGATCGCACAAAATCCTCTCCTCCCTTCTTATGCCGGCAAAATGGAAGAATGGTTGGACGCCATCATGAAGGATTGGATGGAACGCAATGAGGATGGGTATCTCCAGACATACTGGATGGACTACACAAAAGATCCGCGGCAATTAGCAACGGAAGGATCACTGGTGGAGTATGTGGATGAAGAAGACTGGCTTCGAGACATTGGATGGACGAAAGATACCACACCATTCAAGCTGGGCCTTCGCCTTTTAGAACCTGAAAAAGGGGAACAAGACTGGAAACTGGAAACCCTGCTGAAGGATAAGAAAACTGAAGAACTATATGTGTGGGAACAGGATAGCCTCCCTCCTTCTTATAAAAAATACAAAAAAGAAGTGAATCGCGGATTTAAGAAGTGGCAGCAGTTGACTCCCTCACTTTTTTCAAATGGACAGATCAGAAGTTATCTGACGGAAGAAGATGCCTGGCGTTTCCTTGTAGATGGCAGCGAGAGGCTGTTGGCAATTGGGAGCTTCATTTTTCTACCGCCATGGTGGCAAGCCATCAAGGATTCTCGAATTAAAGTGAAAGCAAGAGTGAACGGCTCAAAGAAAGGCGGCGGCCATTCTCAATCTTTT
Source organism: Bacillus sp. RO1 (assembly GCF_012524115.1). Lineage (GTDB taxonomy): Bacteria > Bacillota > Bacilli > Bacillales > Bacillaceae_I > Sutcliffiella_A. The sequence goes on from NZ_JAAZWB010000088.1 coordinate 88,046, forward strand.
GTTGGTTTGCAGTCCTTAGTTAACTTTGAATGGCGCTTTTCCACTCGAAATACGGAGCTTTCCGAAGAGGAGTTCCTCGCACTTGTAGAAGAAAATCGCCGCCTTGTACAGATTAAAGGCGAATGGGTCGTGTTGGATCCAGGATTTATTGAAGAAATAAAACGGATGATGAAGCATGCAGAAGAGAACGGTATCCGCATGGAGGATCTGTTGAAAAGCAATGCAGCTGGCATGGCCGGTGACATTCCCGATGATGCTGATGCGGGGGGAAGCTATTCGATTCCGGATATCTCCTATGAACTGACCGGATCTGCCGAGCGTTTGATTGAACAACTCTATCAAGGCAAAGACATCCCGCCTTTTGAGGTGCCTGAGACATTCAAAGGCGAGCTAAGACCTTACCAGGAGCAAGGTGCAGCATGGTTGACCTTTTTAAGGGAACATGGCTTCGGGGCTTGTCTTGCAGATGATATGGGACTCGGAAAAACCATTCAGCTTATCGCCTATTTCCTATCATGCAAGGAAAAGGAGCCGGACGGACCGCCTGTTCTCATTATTTGTCCTACTTCTGTCCTTGGAAACTGGCAAAAAGAACTGGAAAAATTCGCTCCAAGTTTGGAAGTTATGTTGCATTACGGACCTAATCGTGGCAAAGGATCTATTTTCCGTGAGGCCGTTTTGAATTCAGATGTCGTGTTGACCTCCTATGCGATTTCTCATCTTGATGAAGAGGAATTGGCAAGTGTCGGCTGGCGTACCATCTGCTTGGATGAAGCACAAAACATCAAGAACGCTGACACGAAGCAATCCCAGGCTGTTCGAAATTTGAGCGGTGGCCATCATATCGCCTTGACTGGTACCCCTATGGAAAACCGTCTGTCAGAACTATGGGCGATTTTTGATTTTATCAATCCAGGATACTTAGGGTCGTTAGGCTCCTTCCAAAAGCAATTTGTATTGGCTATTGAGAAGGATCAGGACAAAAAGAAGATTCAGCAATTGCAAATGCTTATTCAACCGTTCCTATTGCGCCGCACGAAGCAGGATGAACAGGTGGCATTGAACCTCCCTGCCAAGCAGGAGCAAAAAGAGTACTGTCCACTGACCATTGAACAGGCTTCTATTTATGAACAGTTAGTAAAAGAAACTTTAGATAAGGTGGAGGAGTTAGGCGGTATCCAACGTCGCGGCCTCGTGTTGAAAATGCTTGGGCAGTTGAAGCAAGTCTGCGATCATCCTGCCCTTTATCTAAAAGAGGAAACCCCAGATAATCTCTTGATACGCTCCAGTAAGATGGAAAAGCTGGTGGAACTGGTAGAGCAAATTCGTTTGCGCGGAGAAAGCTGTCTTATCTTCACCCAGTACATTTCCATGGGGAATATGATTATTGACGCATTGGAATCCTCACTCGGGGAAAAAGGAAGATTCCTAAATGGAAGTGTGGTCAAAAAAGAACGTGATCAATTGATTCAAGATTTCCAGGACGGGGAATTTAATGTGTTGGTCCTTTCATTGAAGGCTGGCGGAACCGGGCTGAATCTGACAGCCGCCAATCATGTTATCCACTATGATCGCTGGTGGAATCCAGCCGTGGAGAATCAGGCAACCGACAGAGCATATCGGATCGGCCAGAGCCGTTTTGTCCACGTTCATAAGTTTATTGCAACCGGTACGCTGGAGGAGAAAATCGATGCTATGATTGAATCCAAACAGGCCCTGAATAATCAGATCATTACGAGCGAAGGCTGGATTACGGAGCTTGATAATGAGGAATTGCGGGATTTGTTGACATTGAGATAAGGTAATAGACTAAAAAAGCGCAGCCCCCATCTACATAGATGAGTCTGCGCTTTTTTGCTTTCCTTCCTTCTTACCCTTCTTAATATAAGTGGACAAAAATCCGGTAATAATCCCCTTCAATCCACCCATCGCATCCAACCCCACATCCGCCCAATGCCCGCTCCTGTCCGGGTGGTGAAATTGCAAAAATTCATCCAGCATCGCAATAACAAGGAGAATAGAAAAACTGAACAGAAACACTCTCCAATACTTTCTTCCTAAGGAACTGGCAAAGTATCGGACAAGCAAATAACCAAGAACACTATAAAAAAACAGGTGGGCTCCTTTTCGAAAAAGGAATTCCACAAACTGATACGCTCCCATACTTTCCACACTCATTTGGTTATTCACATAAGGAATCTCCACTCCAGCGAACACAGCAGCAATATGTTCCTCTGCCACAAGCATTTGCAAATATGGCCTGATATCCTGTTCTGCATAGGACATGGAAGACAGATAGAACAATATGACAATCCAGCCAAAGGCCAGAAACAGATAATATAGAATCCTCTTATTTCTCATATGAGCCACCACCGTAATTGAGTTAGGAGCCAAAAAAATTCCACTTAATTACGGTGTGTCCTATCTAGGCATGCCTTATACCCTTCAACTAAAATTCTTACTGGTCACTCCTCGTTTTGATTGCTTTAAACTTAGATAGGCGGTTTTCCCTTTGTATTTGACGAAAATTCTTTGTAATAATCCTTCTACTAAATCCTGACAGACTTGTTCCGGGCATTCTAACTTAAGAAAGGCTTTACGCTGTCTGTACCAAGCGTATGAAGAGATATCAAGTTGGTAGCTTGGAAGGTTGATGGTTACGGAAATAATCCTTTTATCCGCATAAGAACGAAAATGCAGTTCAACAGACTGGTTGGAACTCGTTGAAATGCAGCGCCAATTACCATTCTTAATCGATGCCTCCTTAGATATTTCCAATGCATCAAAGAAAGAGGATCTGGGTGCTGATGTATAGTCATCCTTTGGTTCTTTTATATAAATAAAATAATCTTGTCCATCATGATTCTGACCTTCCGTATTAGGAAGGAAACTTACCGTAGTTAACTTAAAATCAGCCACATCCACCACTCCCTCTTTCATCGTTCACTCCTCCTAATTATAGATAATTTTACTTTTTATAGAAAATATAGGAAATTAGACGATTCTATGCGTTTCTCTGGGTATTCTTTCCTATTCTCATTCTTCCTCTTTATTTTGCAATATTCGACATTGTTCCGTTTAGGAACAATAAGTAATCTTGTTCCAGACGAGAACAACCACTCCCTCTCTTTTCCATTACGTTAAAAGAAATGCGGAAAAGAGGCAGGAGATATGATGAACACGTCCTTTTTAGCGAGAAACATTAAATACCTTCGTAATCAGAAGAACTGGTCGCAACAAGATCTTGCCGATCGCCTGAACAGGGTGCACGGTACCATCAGCAAATGGGAAACTGAAAAGGAAGTCCCACCCATTGAAACACTTATAGAACTAAGTAAGCTTTTCAAGGTTTCTATTGATTACCTGGTAGGAAACCACTACGAACAAGAACATTATGTAAAGGAATTCAACCAGCTCTACCAAATTAACCAAGCTGATGAAGAACTCATGCAAATTGTGGACTATATAAAGCAACACCCCTATTTCAAGGACATCCTACATAAGTACACCCACATGAGCATCACAGATAGAAAAGTGATGGAGGACATGATGGGTATCTATGTCAATAAGTGAGTTTGGGCAAAAAAAGCCAACCCTTGTAAAGGCTGGCACCAAGGAATGGAGAACAAAGAGGCAAATCTTCTCTCTAGAGGGACCAAGAGGGCTTATCCTCTGCAAATTGCTGATAAGCAAAAAAAGAAAGGCAGCTTGTTTCCGCAAGTTGCCTTTTTCAGAAAGGCTAAAGCAAATATGGGAGGGGAGCCCTTTGCTTTATAGGTAAAATATAGATTACTTGATAAGCTGAATGTTTTTCGTTATTGAGATGACCTTACATGACTTTAGCTACACTCCCACCTTTTCAGGGGTCGACGGTTGTGTCGGGAAGTCTGGAAATTCTGATGGCTGCTGTGACGAGTGGTTAGTAGACGGTCGACTTTGGACATTTTCCATCTGCAGGTTTTCCGGTAGAGGCGGAGATTGCTCAAACACTTCGTTCCTTCTATGCTCCCTTGTCGAGTCCAGCTTTTCTGGAAACGGCGGAATCTGGGGCGCGGTAGGTTTTTCCTCCTTCTTTTTTTCAAGAAACCGCACATTGTCCACTACCACATCGGTAACAAAAACCGTCGTTCCATCTTTTGATTCATATCGACTAGTCTGTATCCTACCTGTGACTGCCACAAGTGCACCTTTTCGACAATAATTCGCAGTCGTCTCAGCGATACCTCTCCATGCCGTGCATGAGACAAAGTCAGCCTCATAAACACCTTCCTGATTTTTAAAATTACGATTAACAGCAAGCCGGAAGCTTGCTACAGGTGTTCCATCACTCGTATAACGAAGATCAGGATCCTTCACCATCCGACCAATCAGCACCACTTCGTTAATCACTATTCTCCCTCCTTTTTTCTACAAATTTCGTATTGCCCCGTTATCATAACTGCTTATTTAAGGTAGGTAAAATGAAGGTTTTCCAATTTTAAGGTGGATAATAAAAGTAAAATTGTATTTTCTTCTAAGGGAAAATCTTGTTTTAGGGAGTGGGCTTGTTGTCGAAAAATGAATTTAGGGATAGGAGAGATTTTTTTCTCGTCTTATCTTAGAGGAGGGTATCTTTCCTTGCGCTTATGTTATAATAAGACAAAATATTGGTACAGGTTAGGGTCGTTGCAAGGCACCCAAAAAATTTACCCGTTGGAGGAAAATCATGAAAACGTTCAAACTTATTGCATTATCCCTCGTACATGGCGAAGAAGTTGAACAGCTGGATTTACAAGACGGATTGATTATCAATAGAGAGTACGGAAAAGAAAACTGGTTGATTGAAGCATTGTTGCCAAAAAGCGAGCCGGAAAAATATGAAGGTTTCCGTGATAATGAAGAAATGCTTCATGTTCAAGCGACAATCTCTAAACCGACAAATGATCCAGCTTCCTTTGAGGTCATCGTCCGCCAAGTGGCAGTGATGGAAGACAAAATGAGCATCCTGTTCGAAGGCGAGCTCTTCCGAAAAAACACCAACTACCACGAAAAGCTGCTCGAGCGCCTTGTGGAAGAAGGCTATTCCGGCGACGAACTTGTAAATGCCTTCAAAAACAAAGTAAAAGAAAAACCGGTGCTAGAGAAGAGTAAGTGATGACGGCGTGATTTGGTTTAGTTTGATAAAGCGATAAAGAGGGGTCTGACCCGCTGTGCGTTAATGCACTAAAGAGGGGTCTGACCCTTTTCGCATTTAGTCTGTGATTTCGGTGTCATTTTAGGTGGTTTTGAGGCAAATGTCCGAAGTTTTACTGATTTTGACCGAAGTTTTCGGGAAGTTGACCGAAGATTTTGCAAAGTTGACCGAAGTTTCCTAATAGTTGTCCGAACGATTTTTTCAAATGGCCGAACCCCACCTGGAAGTTGACCGAACAAGCAAAACAGTTGTCTGAACCATGTTGAAAAATGACGTTAAAGTGTCCGAACCCCTCCCAGGCTTGTCCGAACACTTTTTGAAGCACTGAAAATCAGGTCTTGTAAACTAAACTGTGTAAGTAAAAGAGCGTACGACTTTTACTTCGCAGTTTAGTTTTTTTCTTGTTAAAATTATTTTAACTAACTGGGGGGATGATCGGTATGACCAAGAAAGATCGTAAT
>NZ_JAAZWB010000089.1 GCF_012524115.1 Bacillus sp. RO1
TTCCAAAGCCCTTATGACATTGATTTTGACATCGAAAGAGTTTGCTTTTTTTGACATTATAAATACTCCCCTTCGCGGAAACAGATTTTTGTTTTTTAATCTGTCTACTTAAAAGGGAGCATATCATGGTGGTGATGAAGACCTCTGTGACGAGAAAAAAGAAGAAGAGAGGTCCTCATCGTGGTGATGAAGACCTTAGGGAAGAGGAAAGAGGAGAAGAGAGGACCTCATGGTGGTGATGAAGACCTCAGGGAAGAGGATAAAGGAGAAGAGAGGTCCTCATGGTGGTGATGAAGACCGCTGTGACGAGGAAAGAGGAGAAGAGAGGTCCTCATGGTGGTGATGAAGACCTCAGGGAAGAGGATAAAGGAGAAGAGAGGTCCTCCTCATATCAGTAAAGGATGAAGCGTAAAGGCAAGATCCCGGAATATTTCAAAGGATCTAAGACCTTGATTCCTTTTTGGCAATTACCCTAGGGTAACTGCTTTTTTGTATTAAAATGTTTAATTAATTCTCCGTTTAGGGAATAGAATTCATAGAACAACCTACATATATTTGATCGGAGGATTACAAAGTGACAATTGATTTGGATTATACGGATAAAATGATAAGACCTACATGTAAAGATGAATTTGGAGAATTGCAAAAGGTCATAGTGTGTCCTCCAACTCATATGAGCATTACCGAAGTGATTAATGAAACACAAAAACATTTTTTGGAAGATAATATCGATGAAACATTGGCAACAAAGCAACATCGCAATTTTGTACAAGCCATGTTAGCAAACGGTGTGGATGTGTATAGTTTACCTCCAAGTGAGCAATACCCAGAACAGGTTTTCACTAGAGATATTGGGTTTACTCTTGGAGATACCGTTTTTGTGGCGAATATGGGCAGTAATATTAGATCAGGTGAAGAAAATATCCTTAAATCGTGGCTAGATGAACAACAATTATCCTATTCATCCTTCTCAGGTTACAGTGTAGAAGGCGGGGATATCATTATTGACCGTGATATCGTGTACATTGGAATTAGTGGCAGAACAAGCAAGAGGACTTTGAAACATATTAGCGAATCTCTTTCTGAGTATACCGTTAAACCTATACCGATAGACAAATCATATCTCCATTTGGACTGTGTATTTAATGTTATTTCGCCGACAGAGGCACTAGTTTTTTCTCCTGCACTAAGAGAAGAAGAATTGAATTTTTTATCCAAAAGATATGAATTGATTGAAGTATCTAAAGAAGAACAATTCACCATGGGAACAAATGTATTGTCTATAGGAAGTAAAAAGATTTTCAGTCTTCCGTGCAATAAACAAGTAAATGAGCAGCTCCGCAACAGGGGTTATGACGTAGTCGAAGTAGATATTTCTGAAATCATCAAGTCCGGTGGCTCGTTCAGGTGTTGTACATTGCCTTTACTCAGAGGCTGAAATTGAGAGGTGGGTGTGAAAGTGTCGCGACTCGTTAAATTTTTGAAAAGATTGGGTCTTGAAATGAAAAAAGACCGCGCCACAGGATTAGCAGCAGAACAGGCTTATTATTACATGCTATCATTATTTCCTTTGTTAGTGCTGGCTTTATCCATTATTCCTTATTTGAATATCGATCCGCAAAAAGTAATAGAGTTTTTACAAACCATGATGCCACCCGAAACTGTTGCTGTTTTTGAAGAAAACATTAATGAATTCGTCAATAAGCCTAATGGAGGACTGCTGACCTTCGGAGTACTTGGAACAATTTGGTCAGCTTCTAACGGAATGAACGCGTTTATCAGCGCGATGAATGAAGCGTTTAATGTAGAAGAAAGTAGGCCTTTTTATTTGGTAAGGCTTCTCTCTATAGGGCTAACTATCGGATTAATTTTTGCTTTCCTTATTGCATTTTTCCTCCCTGTTTTTGGTGGGATTATCATTAATCAGTTGGAATCGTTTATTTATATTCCAGGAAGTACAGCCATCATATTAAATATTCTTAGGTTCATCATTGCGTTTTTCGTTATTTTTACTATTATTGCGGTCCTGTATCGCATTGCTCCTGATATAAGCAAGTCGTTTAAAGAGTTGTTTCCCGGTGCAATAGTTGCCACCGTAATCTGGCAGCTTGTATCCTTGGGCTTTTCGTTTTATGTTAGTAATTTTGGAAACTATTCCGCTACCTACGGGAGTCTTGGTGGGGTAATTATTTTGATGTTATGGTTGTTTTTGACAGGACTCGCCCTCGTCATCGGAGGCGAAATAAATGCCATTTATCATAAAGATCGGATTACTACCAGCTCTAATAAGTATCACGATGAAAAATTCACAGCACTTTAATAACAAAAGCACCGTTCTCCTTTGAGGGGGTAACGGTGCTTTTGTTTGATGAATGCTTACATGCCGCGTTCATACTCATGAAGTTTTTGTTTTGAACTACTCTTAAATGAATTGGGAAGTTTCTTTAATTCTGCGACAGTAAAGGAAAAGACTGATTTCTTCCAATCCAGATCATTCTTGATGGCTTCTTGTTTATTTTTTAATTGATTCACCTGCTCTTGGATTGCGTTGTTTTCTTCCTGGAGACGTTCACTCACTGTATTAATATAAGATAAAGTGGGATTCGTCTTTTTCCGAAATGAGATGAAGGCAATACTAAGCAAAATGATCGATATTACTAAAATTCCAATACTCAAATATACAAGTAGCAATTTTTCCCCTCCTTTTATTACATATAGACTAAATACCCCACAATAGATGATAAAAACATGATAAGTTTTTAACACAAAAAGAAACCTGAGCTAGGAGCTACAGGTTTCTCGAGTTTAGTTAACTATTATTAGCTATGTTTAATCTCTTCTTCGAAATAAAAGGTTTTAGGGTTTTCTTTTATGGTGTAGGAGTATCTTTTTAAATTGGGGACGTAGTTGAATTTTAAGATGGTAACTTCCTCGCCAGTACTTTTCAAAATGACTTTTTCATTATCTTGGAACTTGTTTTTTTGTTTCATTGATGTTCCTTCTTTCCATTTGGAATTCTAATCATTCTTTCATTATCTCATACAATAAGGAGTAATCCCACTTAATCATCAAAATTTAATATTTGGAGAGGTTTATGATATAGTTTGGGAATGAAAAAATGATGAGTTGAGGAAATAATAAATGAAGACGATTCAGTATATTAACGAATGGAAAAAAGCATTACAAGCTGAAATACAACATTTAAAGAAATTTGGGAGCACCAAATATCTAATAAATAATGGACACCTAATATCCACCGATGAAGGTTTTACATACTTCTTTGAAACCTATACTTCCGTAAGAATTCCTGTAGGTTCACTAGTGAAAGTGGAGTGGGGGGGAATCAAAACGGAAGGGAAGATTCTATCGTCAGAAGGGAAGAATGTCATTATTTATTTTGAACAATCCCTTGGAGACATCCTTACAGAGGCGTATCTATCTCATGATCCTTGGGAATTATTGGATCAACTTTTCCAACGATTGGATGAATTGAAAGAAAGTAAAAAGAAGCGGGCCCGTATTAAAAGACTAATGCATCCGGAAATGAAACCAAAACATCCAACCGAGATTATAAAAAGCAGTGTTCATGAATTGATTCTACGATCCAAATATAATCCCGTTACGTTCGTATGGGGACCTCCTGGTACAGGAAAAACCTATACGCTGGCAAGGGTAGCTGCTAATAAATATTTTAAAAAGAAGAAAGTCTTGCTACTATCTCACAGTAATCAGTCCGTAGATGTCTTGATGCGAGAGATTTCTATCTTTCTTTCCAAGCAGGAACGCAATAGAGAAGGTGACGTTCTTCGATATGGTTCACATAACAGTGACATATTAACAAACCTTCCAGCTATTACAACCTCACAGCTTCTTCAAAGCAGAGATCCTTTACTTGCTAAAGACAGAGATGATGTGTTGGAACAGAGGAAGCTCCTAAAATTTGATTTATCCAAATCTTTTAGTAAGAGGGATTCTGAATCATTGCTTAAGGTTGAAACGAAAATAGCAAGGGTATTGGAAAAAATAAGGCAAAAAGAAATGGATTTTCTAGAGAATGCGTCCATTATAGGAACTACTCTCGCCAAAGCGGCGATGGATCCGGCTATATATGATACAGAATATGATGTGGTCATTGTAGATGAAGCTAGTATGGCATATGTACCGCAAACAGCTTTTGCGGCATCACTTGCCAAACATATTATTATATGCGGAGATTTCAAGCAACTCCCACCTATCGCCTCAGGAAGACATGAGTTAGTAGAAAAATGGTTAAAAGAAGATGTGTTCCATCGAACAGGAGTAGCCGAAAATGTTCAATCCTCTCGCTTACACCCTCATTTGTTCCTATTAAAAGAACAACGGAGAATGCATCCAGATATCTCTGCTTTTACAAACAAATATATCTATCATTCTCTTGTAGGTGACCATCCAAGTGTTATAAAAAATCGACAGCTCATTGCCAGGCAGCGGCCATTCCCTGATCAAGCATCCATTTTGCTTGATACGTGCAATACAGGTGAGCATGCCTTTACTGACAAAAGCAGCAGGTCCCGGATTAATTTATGGCATTTACTCAAAGGGTTTCAACTCATTCATGAAGCATATATAGAGGGAGGAAGATCTATTGGTTATATTTCACCATACCGTGCTCAAGCTCAATGGATGGATGTGTTGCTGCAAGATATTTATGGACTTGAACTTGAAACAGCCGAGATCGTAACCGCGACGGTCCACCGTTTTCAAGGAAGTGAGCAGGATATTATCATATTCGATTCTGTTGATAGCCTTCCTATAGAGAGGCCGGGGATGTTGTTAGTTGGTAAAGAAAGCGAACGTTTATTGAATGTTGCCATCACAAGGTCAAAAGGAAAATTCATTCACATTTGTGACAGTCAATACATTAAAAAGAAGGTTTCTTACAATAAGATTATCAGAAAATTGGTAGACTATCAGGAAGAGTCGCAATTTCATGTACAGCCACATCAAGTAGGTTCTTGGATTAAACATCAGCATCCAAAGGTCCAATGGATGCATGCTAGAAAGTGGGATAGAGTGATGGAGGACATGAAACGTTCTGCTCATTCTATTACAATAGGCATTCAAAACAGTAATGCGCTTCCCGAAGAGTGGAGATCCTACTTAACTAAGTGGAAGAACAGGGTATCCATTATCACAAAGGAAGTAACGTTTCCTTTTATCATAATCGACAACCGCATTCTTTGGCTTGGAGTGCCTGTAGAGGCAACCACCAACACGAAACCACCTTATGTAAGTGTTAGGGTGGAGTCAGAGGCACTTTGCCAGAAACTTATTCACCAGTTTGGGATTTAAGAGGTTCATTTGGCCAGGATTCCCCTTTCTCTCCAAGGCTTATTGAAAGAGGTTTCTCACACATTATGGTATGATAATAAATACTAGTTTAGGAAATGAGGTGCAACGATGAAAATAGAAATCTGGTCAGATTATGTTTGTCCTTTCTGCTATATAGGAAAACGAAGATTGGAAAAAGCATTGGAAGATTTCCCACATAAAGATGAAGTTACAATTGAATATAAAAGCTTTGAATTAGACCCAAATGCAAAGCGTGATACGGAATTCTCTATATATGAAATACTTGCAAAAAAGTATGGTATGCCTGTAGAAGAGGCGAAAAGAATGAGCGCAGGGGTTGCAAAACAAGCTGCTGAAGTCGGTTTGCAGTTTAATTTTGATAACTCTATCCCAACAAATACATTTGATGCTCATCGTTTAGGTAAATATGCCGAAACAAAAGGTAAAGCGAAAGAAATGACCGAGCATTTACTAAGAGCACACTTCACAGAGTCAAAACATATTGGCGATAAAGGGTATTTAAAAGAATTAGCGATAAGCCTAGGGTTGGACTCTGGGGAAGTGGAAGAAGTTTTAGCAGGAGATGCTTTTGAAAAGGATGTCCGTTTCGACCAAAGAGAAGCAAGAGAAATTGGTGTACAAGGTGTTCCATTCTTTGTATTAAACAGCAAGTATGCCATCTCTGGCGCCCAACCGCCGGAGGTTTTTGCAGAAGCATTAGCTAAAGTTTGGGAAGAAGAAAACCAAAAGCCAAAACTGCAGAATTTTGAATCTAAGAATAAAAGTGAGACATCCTATTGCTCTGATGATTGTTGTGAGTGATTGGATTTGGGGGACAGGTAGTTTGACCCACTTTTCAAGCAATATGGATATTTAAGTTTGGAGCAGCCAGAACCTTTTTTGTGGGGTTCTGGTTTTTCTTGAAGTGATGGGGATCAATCTACTAATTATGCAAGATGAAGGTACTACTAGGCTGAATTTATTGTTGGATATGTCTTCATTATCTATTTTAATAGATTATAATATTGTTATGTAAACTTAGTGTCTCGATATTGTAGATAATCAATCATATAAGGGGAGAGATGGTGGTGTTACATTGAAATGTCCGAAGATTTTATGATTTTGTCCAAAGTTTTCACGAAGTTGACCGAAGATTTTCGGTTTTTGACCGAAGATTCAAGAAAGTTGACCGAACCAATTTTTCATATGACCGAACACCTCAAATATTTGTCCAAACATCCAAGTACAATTGTCCAAACCCTCCTCCAAAACAGCATAAAAATGTCCGAACTTGAGTAGAATTTGACCGAACGGTTTTAAACACCCTAAAATTCACTAATTTCTATAGTTTTTTCTTAAATTAACTTATAAATACACACAAAAATTATGCAGCAGCCTACCACCATCTCGTTAATTCATGAGAAAGTTTGTAGTTTTAGAAATTAACAAGACTAAAAATTCACCACTAAAAAAGCACCTTTATATAAGGCGCCCGCTTAACTAAAATTCCCTATATACTTCGACAACGGCCGATAAATCACATTATCTTCAGCCTGTTCCAAAACATGCGCGGTCCAGCCGACCATTCGACTTGCTGTAAAAGTTGGCGTAAAAAGGGAAGAATCCAAATTAATTGCTTTCATAATGGCTGCTGCATAAAATTCTACATTTGTATAGAGTCCTCTTCCTGGTTTAAACTCTTCTAATACATCTATAGCCGCACTCTCTACCTCTAAAGCTAAATCCAGCCATCTATCTCTTCCTACAAGGCTAGATAAAGTTTCCTTCAGTGCAATAGACCGGGGATCATGCGTTTTATATACTCGGTGCCCAAATCCCATCAGTTTTTCTCCAGCCAGTATTTTTTCTCGCAATTGTAACTTTTTATCTTTTACTTCACTCAATTCGTTCAACAGAGATATTACCTCAGAAGGAGCGCCACCATGCAAGGGGCCTTTCATCGTACCGATTGCAGAAGTCACTGCAGATGCAAGGTCCGTTTCGGTTGAAGCGGTTACTCTGGCGGAGAAAGTTGATGCATTCATACCGTGTTCCATTGTCAGTATCATATACGTCTCCAATGCACGGACATGCTCAGGGCTTGCTTCTCTTCCGTTTAACATATACAAATAATTCTCAACATGGCTTAAATCTAGACGCGGAGGAATTAATTCTTTTCCTTCTAAATTTCTCTTTCTACAAGCAATGATTGTAGGTACAACCGCTGTCAGTTTCATCGCATCTTCAACTGTAGGTTTCCATTTCATAGAGTGATCTCCCGCACTGGAAATCACTGTTCTTATGATACTCATCATATCCATATCTTCTGGAAGAGCAAATAAGACTTTTTTCATCGTTGGGGAGAGGCGCCTATATGATGTAAAAAGTGACTTGAAATTTTCTAACTGTAGAGCAGTAGGAAGTTCTCCGAACCATAAGAGATGAGCAATTTCCTCGAAAGAATACCCATTTGAAATGTCTCTAATCTCAAATCCACGATAAACTAAACGGCCATTTGTCCCATCCACTTCGGCAATACTTGTTTGAGTAGCAATTACACCTTTTAAACCTCTTTGTACATCCACTGATAATCACCCTTTCTTTTGTTAATTATATTTTATAAAATATAATTGATTATGAAAATTAAAGATAATAAAATATATTGATTAAAAAAGGTAATCAGGGGGAATCCAATGGAGCTGAATTGGTTAAAAACATTTGTAATTGCTGCAGAACATAGTAATTTCAGAAAAGCATCAGAATTATTGTATATTTCACAACCGACAGTGACTGTACATATCAAGCAAATGGAAAAGGAAGTCGGGATTGAACTGTTTGTTCGAGATGGTAGAAGAGTGATGTTAACTGAGGCAGGGAGAAGTTACTTAAAACATGCAAAAACGTTACTAGCTCTTTATGAAGAAGGAATTTCAGAGTTGCATTCTATTCAGCAGGGGTTCACATCACAACTCACAATAGGAATTTCGCCATTAATTGCAGATACGATTTTGCCTTTTGTGCTTAAACAATTTATTCAGTCTCATCCTACAATAGAAATATCCGTTAAAATTATAGAATCAATTAAAATTGAACATGCTGTAGAATTGGAGGAAGTCGATATCGGTTTATCATGTCTGCCTAACAGAAAAACAGACCTGAAATGCCACTCCTTATATGATGATCCCCTAGTTTTGGTTGTGCCTCACGATGGCTTTGATTTGGAGACAGGATCTCCACTCGAAGAAGAGGAGATCTTTGGCCACCATACCTTATTGACTCATAATCACCCTGGGTATTGGGACGAACTATCTCAGCAAATTAAGGCCAAGTATCCCCTTGCAAAAATGATGAAAGTGTCTCAAACTCATATTACTAAGCGGTTCATTATAGAGGGGTTAGGGGTGTCCATTTTACCTAAATCCACTGTGAGGCGTGAACTTTTAGAAGGGAGGCTTCTTGAAGTAGATTGCCAGTCGATAAATCTACCAGATGCAAAAGCATATGCACTGATGAAATATGAGCATTCGTTACAAAATGAGTTTTTAAGATTCTTATCAAAATACAGAATTTAGTAGTAAGCAAAATGAAAACATTACTCCCAAAAGAAGAGTAATGTTTTTTCTTTTGCCCAAGCTTGTCAACAAATCTATAAAAATCGGTATTTTCTATCTATCTAATTTATATAGTAATAGTAGTGGGACGAATATACATTACTATACATCACAAAATAGATAAAGGGCAGGAGGGAATAGATTTGCTTCACATTGTTGCCTGTATAAAGCAAGTACCAGATACAAAAGTAATTAAGATGAATCCAAAAACGAATACGATGGACCGTGCAAGTGCCCCAGCGATATTAAATCCTTACGATGCCCACGCGGTAGAAGAGGCTGTACGCCTGAAAAACAAATATGGAGGAACCGTATCGGTCGTCACAATGGGACCACCACCAGCAGTAAAAGCTATTAGGAAATGCATCGAAATTGGGGCCGACGAGGGATACATGATTTCAGACAGGGCTTTTGCCGGAGCGGACACCTTAGCAACCAGTTATGCACTGACAAAGGCAATCAATAAGATTAGCGAAATCAAGCCGATCGATTTGATTATCTGTGGAAAAATGACCATTGATGGTGATACAGGACAAGTAGGGCCTGGTATTGCCCGGCGTCTTGATATACCGCCATTGACTTCTGTGAATAAAGTTGTTGAAATCCAAAAAGAGGATGGCTATATGGTGGTTCATAGAAAACTAGAGGATGGATATGAGGTTGTACAAACATCATTACCTTGTTTGCTTTCGGTAGAAAAAGAGATTAACGAGGTTCCTTATTCTTCCTTTCCTAACATGCTAAAGGCTGCCCGATATCAACCTATTATTTGGTCTGTCAATGACCTGGAGGATATTGACCGGAAACAGTTAGGGTTAAAGGGCTCTCCAACCATTGTTGCAAAAGTTTGGGCTCCCCCTAAACCAGAGGGTGGAAAGCTACTTGAGGGCAATTCAGACGAACAGGTACAACAGTTGCTTTCCGTAGTGTTGGAAAAGAAAGAGTTGTTTGCAGAAATGAGGGGATTAAAGTGAGTTTTGAGGATTATAGCGGGGTCTGGGTTTTCATTGAAGAAAATGAAGGGAAGATTGCACCGGTTTCCTTGGAACTGCTTGGCGCCGGGCGAACGCTTGCAGACAAACGAGGAGTGGAGCTTGCTGGAATCATCATTGGTGATACTGTCACAGGACTTGCAGATACAATTTTTGAATATGGAGCAGACAAGGTTTATGTTTATGATCAACCGATCTTTCAATTGTATCGTACGGAATCTTTTATGAAAGCACTACTACATTGCAGTGAAAAGTACAAACCGGAGATTATTCTATACGGGGCCACTTCAACTGGTAAAGACCTTGCTAGTGCTGTTGCGACAGATCTTCCAACAGGCTTAACTGCTGACACAACCGAACTGGATGTAGAAGAAGATACGGGATTACTTTTGGCAAGTCGCCCGGCATTCGGTGGGAATATCATGGCGACCATCCTCTGTAAAAAGTACCGTCCGCAAATGGCTACTGTCCGTCCGAAAGTAATGAAAGCGCTCCAACCTCAGAAGGGTCGTGCGGGCAAGTTAATTGCAGAGAAAATTGATATTAAAGAAGACGATATGCGTACAAAAGTATTAAAGATTGTCAGGGAAACCACCAAAAAGATAAGAATCGATGAAGCGGATATAGTCGTTGCTGGCGGAAAAGGTCTTGGAAGTGAACAAGGATTTGGTATTGTCCATCAACTGGCAAAAACGCTTGGAGGAGTGGTTGGCGCAAGCCGGGATGTAGTCGAAGCAGGCTGGGTCGAGCACCATCATCAGGTCGGGCAGACAGGGGTCACGGTAACACCTAAGATTTATTTTGCCATCGGTATCTCAGGGGCCATCCAGCATATTGTGGGAATGAAAAATTCAGGAATGATTATCGCCATTAATAAAGACCCGGATGCGGCCATTTTTAACTCCTGCCATTATGGAATCGTCGGAGATGCGTTTGAAATAGTACCATTGCTTGTAAAGGAATTCCATAAGGCTTTACATGGAGAGGAGGTAGAGGTTTAATGCCAGAAAAGTTTGATTGTATCGTGGTTGGTGCAGGTCCAGCGGGTATCTCTTGTGCATATGAACTTGCTAAGGGCGGTGCGAATGTTCTTTTGTTGGAAAGAGGGGAATACCCAGGGTCTAAAAATGTAATGGGCGGAGTGTTATACAGAAAGATGATGGAAGATATTATTCCTGATTTTCATAAAGAGGCCCCGCTTGAAAGGCCCATTGTTGAACAGCGTTTTATGATGATGGACAAGGAATCCGCTGTTACATTCGGCTATAAAGGTCTGGAGTGGGCACAGGAACCTTATAATAATTTCACCGTCCTAAGGGCGAAGTTTGATCAATGGTTTGCAGGAAAAGCGGTGGAACAAGGGGCATTACTTGTCAATGAAACGGTGGTGCTGGAGTGCATCGTGGAAAATGGAAAAGTGGTGGGGGTAAGGACAGATAGGCCTGACGGTGAAGTTTATGCAGATGTAGTGGTCCTTGCAGATGGCGTGAACTCCTTGCTCGGTAAATCGCTCGGTTTTCACAAGGAATACCGGCCAGATGAAGTCGCCCTTGCAACGATGGAAATCATTAAGCTGGACAGTAAGGTGATTGAGGACCGTTTCAATCTGGAAAAGAATCAGGGATGTACTATTGAGCTTTTGGGAGATGCCACAAAAGGGATTCTCGGAACAGGATTCCTATATACAAATAAAGATACTCTAAGTATCGGGGTCGGAACACTTCTATCCGGATTAATCGAGCATAAAATAAGACCATATGAGCTGTTGGAATATGTGAAAACACATCCAATGGTACGACCTTATCTTGCAGGCGGAGAACCTGTCGAATACCTTGCTCACTTGATTCCAGAAGGTGGCCTAAAGTCAATGGGCCGTATCGTGGCAGACGGGGTATTAGTGGTGGGTGACGCGGCACAGCTCGTGAATGCCATCCATCGTGAAGGATCGAACCTTGCCATGACCTCAGGGAGGTTGGCGGCATCCACTATTCTAGAAGCCATGTCAGTTGGAGATTTTTCCGAACGGACGCTGGATCAATACAGGGTCAATCTCATGAAGAGCTTTGTTGGTCAGGATATGAAAAAATACAAGGATTCCACCCATCACTTTAATAAGTTTCCGCAATACTTTGATCAGTACATCCCAATGGTAAACAGAGCAGCCAGCCAGATGTTTACAGTTGATGGTAAGTCCAAGTGGGAGAAACAGAAAAAGATCTGGAAGGATCTCGGATCACCAAAAGAGAAACTCAAACTAGCCCGAGACGCATACCGGGCATGGAAGGTGATGAAGTAATGAGTGAACAGAAGAAGGGTCAGTCTATCGAAGAAAAACAATACCTGGTTCGCTTTAATGCTGACACCAAATCTCATTTGACGGTAATGGATGAAGATATTTGTTTAACAAAATGCCCTGATAAAATCTGTACCATCTTTTGTCCCGCAGAGATTTACAAATGGGAAAATATTAGGATGCATGTCGGTTACGAGGGTTGTCATGAGTGTGGAAGCTGCCGGATTGGTTGTCCCCATCAAAATATTAAATGGGAATATCCAAAAGGCGGTCATGGAATCGTATTCCGTTTAGCTTAGGAGTCTATCGCATTAGCGGTGGGCTTTTTTTGTTCTTTAGGAGATTATAAAATAATAAAATTGACGATAGTCTTTAGAGTAATTCTTGACGCCGGAATGAACACCTCGGTGATGACAAGGATTTGGGAATAGAGGGGTCCTCAATGAAGAAAAATTAGGAGAAGAGAGGTCCTCATCGGGCGTATGAAGACATTAGTGACGAGAAATTAGTAGGAGAGAGGTCCTCTTCGGGGGTATGAAGACATCAGTGACGAGAAATTAGGAGAAGAGAGGTCCTCATCGGGCGTATGAAGACATCATTGACGAGAAAACAGGAGGAGAGAAGTCCTCATAGGGGGTATGAAGACATCAGTGACGAGAAATTAGGAGAAGAGAAGTCCTCATCGGGGGTATGAAGACATCAGTGACGAGAAAACAGGAGGAGAGAAGTCCTCATCGGTAATATGAAGCCCTTGGTGACAAGGGGTTTATTGAAATAGTCAAATGTGAGCGCAAAGGGAAGACGGTCAAGTCATTTTTTCAAAGCTATGCGGAAATTATAAAATTGGGGTGGAATTTTTCCTCGCGCTAGCGATTTTGTTCATTTTAGAGTGGGTTTTTAAAGAGGGAACCTAGGGGCATCATATGTATATTCTTTCACAAGCCTTTGCAAAAAGAAAAACATGGCGTTTTTCTTTTTTTACATTTATTTTGACGACTAGCCTGCAATCGTATAAAGCTGCCCGTCACTAGCAATCCGTTCCACTTCAGAGGTATAATCTATGGCTTCATCAATGGATAAGAAAAAGCTAGAAACATATAGTGGATGCTTATAGTCAAAACCCCCACCAATTTCAGCTGGGAACACAACTACTTGCCAATGGTAATAATCTTCTCCAGTCCCCATTGCTCTTCCTTCAAGGGCAATCAACCAATGGCTGTAATTCTCACTGCATTCAAAGTTCGTCACTTTTTCTAGAAAAATTACAAGATCATCCTTATTAATCGGAACCAAAGACTTTGGGTAAAATTCTCCAAAATTAGGAGCTTCTCTCATAAACATCTCTCCTTTACATGAAATGTGGGTAAGTAGTAGTTGTATTATTATATGAAGGTACACTTAAAATATTTTGTGTTTTTAGAAAATTAAATATTATTTCATACAAAAGGCCGGGTCCCAATGGAACCTGGCCTTTTCTAATCATTTATCTATGGTGAAAGAAATCACTAAATGCTTTCACAAATTCAATTCCTTGAAATAATAAGAGACTAATGGATGTAAACGAAAAAAAGCTGATGGCTATGATTCGAACCCATAACATGATTACATTCCTCCTTCATTATTTTTTAAAATAAGAATGAGGCAAATCATCGTATATCAAATATAACTCCCCTGGTAAAAAACAGTCACAAGATGGAAGGTTAATTTGACGCCTGTTTGTTCCTGAATAAGGGAGATGAAGTTGTTTTTATAGAAATCACTGTTACATACTATTCCAATAATGCCCTCGTCATCAGGATTTTCAACCAAAGGGGCATTCTCAAACTCCAAATAAAAGGATTTCTCATAGATAGCTAGAATACTATTGGGAGTGGAATGATCCAGATTAATAAGGAAAGCCATTAAGAAAATAACAAACAATGAAACTATTCTTAGTAAATGCATTCCATCCCTCCCTACGAAACATTTATATTATTTAATATCTTAAATGATTCACAAGGTAAAGAACAGTGTATGTTTTTGACAAATTTCTTCAAAAAAAGGAGTGGGCATATTGAACCAAACGGAAAAGTTAACAGAAATTCAACAGCTCGAAAAGGAAATTCTTGAAAAGAAAAAGCAGTTAGCAGAATTGAAACGCAACATAGAAAAAGAGAAAGTCGATAATTATGTTTTCTCATCTTCTCAAAATGGGAGGGTAAGCCTGGAAGAGTTATTCGAAGATAAAAATGAATTATTTGTGGTCCACAATATGGGGAAAAGCTGTTCCTATTGCACTATGTGGGCAGATGGTTTTAATAGTGTATACCATCATATCCGCAGGAAGGCTGCGTTTGTCGTATCGACCCCAGATACACCAGAAATACAAGAGAATTTCGCAGCAGAGAGAAGTTGGATCTTCCCGGTAGTATCTACAAAAGACACAACTTTTAAAGAAGACATGGGATTTGTGGTGAATGGTGGTTATTATCCTGGTGTTACCGTTTTTACAAAAGATGATAATGGAGGTATATACCGTCATTCAAGCGCGTTTTTTGGACCGGGAGATGATTTTTGTTCGGTATGGCCATTGTTCGACCTACTTCCTTCCGGATATGAAGATTATAAACCAAGTAAGAAAATCAATGACCGTTCCCCTTATCAGTTGACGAATAACATAGCAATACAAGTGAAGGATTATGAGAATGCTATTGAATTTTATCACCAAATACTTGGGATGAAACCCGAAAAAAGTACAGATGCTGAAACACTATTTTCAATGAATGGCACCAATTTATACATAGAGAATCATAATAAGGGGGATGATCAATCTGTATTTTTCGAATTCGCTGTTGATAACATTGAAGATGCAAAGAGAGTCTTAAGCGCAAATAAATGCATCGTTACGAAGGAGTTTAGCGAGAAGAGTATAATGGTAAGGGACCCTTACGGATTAAAATTCCATCTATTTCAAGTGTAATGAACTTAGGATCGCTTTTCATTTTGAAAAGCGGTTCTTTTTGATATACTGGGCTAAATATAGTAATAGTTTAGAAGGGAATTACGTACGCCTATGAAATTAGTATCTTGGAATGTGAATGGAATTAGAGCTTGTGTTAAAAAAGGATTCATGGATTACTTTAGTGAGATGGATGCGGATATTTTCTGCATACAGGAAACCAAACTTCAAGAAGGGCAAATCGACTTAGATACGCCAGGGTATTATCAATATTGGAACTATGCAATCAAAAAAGGATATTCAGGCACAGCTGTTTTTACTAAGGTGAAACCACTGCAAGTGCGCTATGGATTGGATTTGGAAAAAGCCGAAGAGTGCGAACCGGAAGGAAGGGTACTTACACTTGAATATGAGAATTTTTTCTTATTGAACGTGTACACCCCAAACTCTCAGCGAGATTTGGCCAGACTTTCATTCAGACTGGATTGGGAGGACCGCTTCTTAGCATACATAAAAATGCTAGATCAAGAGAAGCCCGTCATTGTATGCGGCGACCTGAATGTAGCGCACACTGAAAAGGACTTAAAGAATCCAAAATCTAATCGCAACAACTCTGGATTTACAGAAGAAGAAAGAGGAAAGATGACTAGATTGCTAGGAGAAGGATTTACTGATACATTCCGCCATTTTTATCCTGAAACCACTGATAAATACACATGGTGGTCGTATATGAATAAGGTCCGTGAGAGAAATATCGGTTGGCGCATTGATTATTTCATCGTTTCCGATAAGGTAAAGGATTCATTGAAGGGCGCTGAAATACACTCTGATATTTTGGGAAGCGACCATTGCCCTGTTGTACTCATTCTAAATAAATAACACATCTGGAGGTATTAATAAATGAAAGTATTGCTCAATGATACGATTATGGAAAGAAATGAAGCAAAAGTGGACATTGAAGACAGAGGCTATCAGTTTGGGGATGGTGTGTATGAGGTTGTTAATATATACGAAGGAGTTCCTTTTACCCTAAAAGAACATATTGCAAGGTTGTATAGAAGTGCTAAGGAAATCGGTATTCAACTAACTGAGCAACCAGAACAGCTTTGTGACAGGTTAATGGAACTTATAAAAGCCAATAACATGACTAAGGGAGGACTCTACCTTCAAATTTCAAGAGGAGTATCTAACAGATCACACCATTATGATCAAACATTAACTCCCCAACTGGTTGCATATCCCCTTTCTTATAAAAGTGTGGAGGATGCGCAGAAAAATGGAGTGGAAGCCATAACTGATGAAGACTTGCGTTGGCTTCGATGCGACATCAAAAGCCTTAACCTGCTCTACAATATTATGGTCAAGCAGAAAGCAAGCGAGGCGGGGGCATTTGAGACGATTCTTATTAGAAACGGGATAGTTACAGAAGGTTCATCTTCTAATATTTTCATCGTCAAAGATGGAATTCTTCAGACACATCCAGCCAATAACTTGATTTTAAACGGGATTACTAGAACGAAACTGTTAGAAATAATGGATACCAATGGTTGGGACTACAAAATTCAACCATTCCAAAAAAAGGATCTCATGGAGGCAGATGAGGTATTCCTTACTTCTACTACAAGCGAAGTCATGCCAATCATCAAAGTTGATGGCGTCACATTTTCACAAGCAAAGCCTGGCCCATTTACACGCAAATTCCAAACAGCTTTCCGCGAAGCAGTCAAATCCGAAACAAAAACAATCACAGAAAAAGCATAGAGTCCACTCTCTATGCTTTTTCTTAAGATTTCTTGACTTGAGAAGGAGGTATACCCATCCATTTCTTAAACATCCGATTGAAATACGACTGATCACAGTAACCTAAATGCTCCGCGATTTCCTTAATCGTCATCTTCGTTGTACTAATTAAATTCCAAGCATTATTAATTCGTGTCTGGTGAAGGTATTGGATAGGGGTGATACCTATTACCTCTTTAAACAAGACTGTTACATAATTCGGTGTCACCCCAATTAAAGCTGCCAACTCTTCTATGGTAATATTATGGCGATAATGCTGAAGAATATATTCTTGCATATCACGTACTGAAGATACTTTTACAGGAGAAGTATGCCACTCTGCTCTCTCCTGAGCAATCATGATTAATAGTTCCAATAAAATATTTTGAGACAATTCCTCATAATAAACCCTCTTACTCAGCCACTGCTCATTTAAAAAAGTCAGCCGTTGTTCATAATAAATAGACTTTCGTGGTTTAAATGAAACAATCTCACTTGCTACAAAATTTTGATAAGGTGACTCACTTTTCTCAAAAACGACGGTATATTTACGATGTCCTTCGTCTTTGTCATTTTTCCACGACCTATTGTAAGTAGAAGGAATGAATAAAAGATCTCCTTTCGTCAATTGCATAACCCGATCTTCCACTTGGTAATGAACTTTTCCTTCTGTAACATAAACAAGGGTGTCTAGACCTTTAGCTTTCTCCACGTCCCAATGTGGGGAAATGTCGTAGAAAACCCCATGAATAATGGACATTATACTCTCTCCGTTCTATTATAAAATGATGAATTGTCCAACTAGTATAGTTTTGTCTATTTTCAAAGAACAATATATTTTATATGATAATAATAACATTTTCAGCAAAGAAATCGATTACATAAAAAAAACAAAAGAATGAAATATACAAACTTCTTCCAAATAACGGGATGAAAGGGGCAAAATGAGATGCCAACCAACGAATATAAAAATCTACCAACTAAAGTGAAAAAGTTTTTTGATCGTCAATTTCATGATTCCTATGCATTATTTGAAGCTTCACGTAATCAACGTACAGGACTATATGCAGATGGATATATGACCCTTGGAGCAAATCCGGATTTCCGCTGTTCCATTGCGGCCACAGGTGTCGGTCTAATCAGCCTTGCTATAGCAGATGTAGAAGACTGGGATGATCATGCAGCTTCAAAGGCACTAAAAACCTTGCAAGGGGTATGTGGGGAAATAGAGGGATGCCACGTTGCCAGAGATGAAAAATCTGGTTTCTTTGCCCACTTCGTCGATATGGAAACAGGAGAAAACCTGGATTCGGAGTTTTCTACTATAGATACGACCCTTCTCCTAACTGGTGCATTATTTGCAGGAAATCATTTCGCGAAAAAAGAGCCCCGAATTTTGGAAATGGCTGAAAAACTGCTTTACTCTATCGATTGGAGTATCGTAGTTGCAGACCAAGATAAAGGCGTCATTAACATGATAGCCAAGAACGGAGAAGGAATTGCCCCGCTACCGGCCTATAACGAATATGTTATGGTATCCTACCTTGCTCTACTAGGGAAACCTCATGATGAGAACATTCAGGCACTATGGTTAAACAATTTTGCAGAAGATAAAATAAGGGAGCTTCCACAAGAAGAGTTTCGTGGACTAGCCGTTCTAAACGACCATCCCGGTGCGTTTTTATCATCCTTCGTTCACCAGTTTCCTTATTACTTAGTTCCAGAATATGCAGAAAGTACAACCTACCTGGAATTCTATAAGAATGCTTGTCTGGCTGACAGGATGAAATGGAAAGAGCTTGAGGATGTACCATCTTATATCTGGGGGTATGGTGCAGGTCCGAATGACGGGCTATTCGGCGGATATCATGCTGACCGTATTAACGATGCGCCTCACAATATTGCATCTTCCTACATTATTGGTGGTTACCTGCCTGTATATCCTGCAGGAATCTATGACCTGTACGCACAATATTCCCTTCACATTCCATATGATGTCTACTCTAACCCAGAGGATAATGAGGACGAAGAAAAATTTAAAGCGGCTTACAAATTCGGATTACACCGCATTTCCTGGTGGCATCTTGAGCAACCAAACCGCTGGTATCCAACAAAAGTAACCCTAATTGACTGGAGCAGCATGCTGTATGGCTTAGCAGCATTCAAACACGGCATGTCACTTTTCAGTAGAAACCTCCCGAGAGTCAGTGGGGTTTTGAAAAAGTAATAGAAGGATTTATGTTGTTGAATTTCCATGTTGATTGTAGTGTAAGGTGCGAAGACTCCTCAAAAATGCTAACGCATTTTATTCGTACGATGGAGCGCTGTCGTAGCTTTCCTTGTCCTGCGGGAGGAAGGGACAGGAGAGACCCCGCAACAAAGAAGGCCACAGAAAAACTGATAACCTAAAGTTGTTAATGATTCTTAGCTGGTGATTGGAGCAAAAGGCGGAGACTCCTGAGGGAGATAGCGCTAGATAGCGCTAGGTGGAGACCCCGCTGGCTTTCCGAGGAGGCTCACGTCAGCCCCTAGGAAAGCGAAGCCATTTGCGTAAATCAACAGCGGCGTTTATACAACATCCAATATCAAAGACTCAGTGGCCTCTAACGAAGGGAGGCTCCGGTACCGTCCGCGGTAAGCGAAGCACCTGAAACGGAGATCAACAGTAAATGCAACTTTTAGGCAGGACCAACTATGGTTACTGCCTTTTTTCCACTAGAAAACTAGACAAATCAATGGGAACATGATATTTTTTGGGAACATAGGAAAATTCTTAGGGGGTATACATATTGAGTAATCTTCACACAAACATGGAAAAATACGCAGAGCTTGCCGTAAAAGTTGGCGTTAATGTACAAAAAGGCCAAACCCTAATTGTAAACGCTGACATCGCTACAGCACCTTTCGTTAGACTCGTTACAAAAAAAGCATATGAAGCAGGAGCAAAACTGGTTCAGATTGAATGGACCGATGAGCAGGTGACTAGAATCCGTTATGATGAAGCTCCAGACGAGTCCTTTGAGTATTTCCCTAGCTGGAGAGCGGAAATGTTTGAGAAGGCATACGAAGAAGGAGCTGCAATGCTTGCTATCACGTCTGTAAACCCAGATTTGTTAAAAGGGGTGGATGCTTCAAAAATTGCAAACTTACAAAAGGCAGCAGGTGAAGCAACCAAAGGCTATCGTAAAATGGTCATGGCTGATAAAATTAGCTGGTCTATTGTTGCGGTTCCATCTAAAGGCTGGTCCGCAAAAGTATTCCCAGATATGACAGAGCAAGAACAGGAAGAAAAATTGTGGGAAGCTATTTTCCACGCAACAAGAGCAAATCTTGAGGATCCTGTCAAAGCGTGGATGGAACACAAAGAAAAACTTAGTGAGAAAGTGGAATTCCTAAATAACAAAAAGTTTAAATCACTACACTATAAAGCTGAAGGTACAGATTTGACAATTGATTTAGCTGAGAAACATGTATGGATAGGACCGGAAAGCATTAACGAAAACGGTGTAGCCTTCATAGCCAACATGCCAACCGAGGAGGTCTTTACCACTCCACTTAAAACAGGAGTCAATGGTACAGTGAGAAGTTCCAAGCCATTGAACTACGGTGGAAACATGATTGATAATTTTTCCATCACTTTTGAAAACGGAAGAATCGTCTCATTTGAAGCGGAAGAAGGCTATGAAACACTTCAAAAATTGATTGAAACAGATGAGGGATCACACTATTTAGGTGAAGTTGCACTTGTGCCACATGATTCTCCAATTTCCAATACAAATCTCATTTTCTATAACACATTATTTGATGAAAATGCTTCGCATCATTTGGCGATTGGAAATGCGTATTCTTTCGCACTTGAAGGCGGAAAACAGATGTCAGAAGAAGAACTTGAAGCAGCTGGAGCGAATTCAAGCATTACCCATGTTGATTTCATGATTGGTTCAAGTGACATGGATATTGACGGTATTACTAAGGACGGTGAAAGCGTACCTTTATTCCGCCAAGGTAATTGGGCATAAACCACTATAGAACATTCCTTGCCTAAAAAACATTCCAAAGCCTATACGTAGGACAAGTATCATGCATAAATTGTATTGTACTCTACGTGAAGGAGGGAATTGTATGTCAGGTGGAAACTATGGTGGAGGCTTTGCACTGATTGTAGTGCTTTTCATTATCTTGATTATCGCAGGTGCTGGTGCGTTAAGATACTAATTTAACAAATAGAGTGAATGGTTGGAGTGTTCTTCCAACCATTTTTTTCATATCCATGTTAGGACAAGGGTAGGGGAGGTAAAAGAATGGCACAGTTACATGACAAGTTGTTGCTGCCAAATGGGGTTGAAATTAAAAACAGATTTTTTAAAGCAGCAATGAGCGAAGGGATGGCAGACGAACACAATAGACCCACACAAAAACTGGTTCGTCTATATGAAACTTGGGCAGAAAGTGAAGCAGGCATTGTTGTGACAGGCAATGTCATGGTCGACAAACGTGCCCTCGGTGAACCTCGAAACGTTGTTGTTGAAAATGAAAAAGAGTTAGATTTGTTAAAGAGTTGGGCAAAGGCGGGAACAATGAATGGAACTCACCTTTGGATGCAAATCAATCATCCGGGGAAACAAGTATTTAAAGGAATCGTAAAAGAAGCTGTTGCCCCGTCCAAAGTAGAATTTGATTCAAAACTTCAACGCTACTTCCCTGTGGCGAGGGAGCTGCATGAAGAGGAAATAATTAACATTATCCAACGGTTTGCTAATACTGCAAAAATTGCCAAAAGAGCAGGATTTACGGGTGTTCAGCTTCATGGTGCCCATGGTTATCTCATCAGTCAGTTTTTATCACCCAGACATAATAAACGGACAGACCAATGGGGAGGTTCGCTCGAAAACCGAATGAGATTTCTGTTGGAAATCTATAAAGAGGTTCGAGAACAAGTCGGTAACTCTTTTCCGATCGGAGTTAAACTTAATTCTGCAGATTTTATGAAGGCCGGATTTTCTGAGGACGAAGCATTACAGGTTATTCAGACATTGGACCAACTGGGAATAGACTTGATTGAAATTTCAGGAGGATCCTATGAAAGTCCACAAATGACAGGGATGAATGTAAAAGAGAGCACAAAAAGAAGGGAAGCGTACTTTCTTGAATTTGCAACAGAAGCTAGGAAGGTAACCAAAGCACCACTTGTTGTAACAGGAGGATTCAGAACGTTAAGCGGAATGAAGGATGCAGTAATTGAAGAAGCAACATCCATGGTGGGATTAGCTCGTCCAATGGCAGTTTATCCTTACCTTCCTAAGGAACTACTACAAGGGAAAAGGGAATCTATTGAACTATTACCAAGAAAGACAGGAATTAAACTAGTGGATCAAACCGCTATGCTAGAATTGACCTGGTATAGTAATCAGTTAGAGCGTATTGGAAAGGGCAAGGAACCAAAACCAGAACTTTCTCCAAAGGTGGCTCTACTGCAGACACTATGGAAAAATGGTTTAGATGTTTTTCAAATGAGAAGAGTATAAGGAAGAGGGAGCTTCTATTAAGTGTAGAGCTCCCTTTGCTTTTTGGAGGCAAATAATTATTATTTGAAGAAACTTCATGTTACTATATTTCCATTCACTAAATAATTGACCAAAGGGGATTAATAAATGAAGCAGATCATAATAGATTTCCTTGATTCGCATAAAAATGATTTCTTTGAGATTAGTATATATATAGGTGAAAACCCTGAACTTGGACATGAGGAATTTAAATCAGCTAAAGTTCTTTCTGATAAACTTTCAGAACACGGATTTGATGTTCAATTGGGGATTTGTGGGCTGCAAACTGCTTTTGAGGCTGTTTTTGACAGTGGGAAACCGGGTCCGACTATCGGTTTTATGTGTGAATATGACGCCCTACCTGAGATTGGACATGCTTGCGGCCATAATCTAATAGGCACGATGGGTATCGCAGCCGGCATTGCCACAAGTAAAGTATTACAAGATACTGGAGGTAAAGTTATTGTTTATGGTACGCCTGCCGAAGAGACCAAAGGCGGCAAGGTGACAATGGCTGAGCAGGGTGTTTTTGATAAATTGGATGTTGCCATGATGGTTCATCCACTGCATTCCTATGTGAAGAGTGGGTCCTCGCTTGCGATGGATGCTATCCAATTTGAGTTCTTTGGGAAGCCTGCCCATGCAGCGGCAAACCCTGAAAAAGGAATCAATGCATTGGATGCTGTAATTCAAACTTTTAACGGTATTAATGCACTTAGACAACATGTTACAAGTGATACACGAATTCATGGGATCATTCCTGAAGGCGGAAAAGCTGCCAACGTGGTGCCAGATTATGCTGTCGCTCAATTTTACGTTCGTGCCAAAACTCGCAGTTATGTGAATGAATTGGTTGGAAAAGTAAAATCCATAGCGGAAGGCGCAGCGATGATGACCGGGGCTTCCGTTAAAGTATCCAATTATGAATTATCCTACGACAATATGGTTACCAATGAAGCACTGTCCGATGTCTTTACCGAACAGCTATTATCGCTAGGAGTGTCATCTAGAGAGGTTATTGAAAATAGAGACGGATCTGGTTCACTAGATATGGGAAATGTAAGTCTAGTAGTTCCGTCCATTCATCCGTACATTAAAATTTGTAATGAGTTATATAGTTGTCATACCACTGAATTCCGTGACGCGGCATTGAGTGAGCAAGGAAAAGAGGCAATGATTCTTGGAGCTAAAGCAATGGCATTAACCGCATGCGAACTCTTAATCAAACAAGAGCTATTAACGAAGATAAAAGAAGAGTTCGAGAAGGCTCCAAAGTAAGAAAGGAGAATATATGATGACCGTAAGAAATAACCAGGTACCATTATCTGTCTTGGATCTGGCCCCAATTGTAGAGGGAAGTACTGCTCAAACATCTTTTCAGAATAGTGTAGAACTTGCACAGCATGTGGAAAGTCTAGGATATACCCGTTATTGGCTTGCCGAGCACCATAATATGAGGGGAATCGCGAGCTCTGCAACTTCTGTCGTGATTGGGCATATAGCTGGGGCAACAAAATCCATAAGAGTTGGTTCCGGCGGCATTATGCTGCCTAATCATGCCCCGCTTGTCATTGCAGAACAGTTTGGGACGTTAGAATCCTTATATCCTGGAAGAATTGACCTTGGACTCGGCCGGGCACCAGGAAGTGACCAGCTGACTGCGGCGGCACTTAGGAGAGAACGCAGAACAGGAGGAGAAGATTTTCCTAACCAGTTAGCGGAATTACGTTCCTATTTTCATCCTGATGGAACCACCAGAGTAAAAGCAGTACCTGGAGAAGGACTGGATGTTCCAATTTGGTTGCTAGGCTCAAGCGGATTCAGCGCAAAGCTTTCTGCAGAACAAGGACTGCCATTTGCATTTGCCAGTCATTTTTCACCAGACTATACGTTGCCTGCACTTCAAATTTATCGCAGTTCCTTCAAACCATCTGAGCACTTAGAGAAGCCGTATGCCATGATTGGGGTTAACGTAATTGCTGCTGATAGTGATGAGGAAGCTGAATATTTAGCGACCTCCATTCAGCAACAATTCCTAAATTTAATCCGTGGAAATCCAGGCCAGCTGAAGCCACCAGTGGAAGATATGGACTCCCTTTGGAGTGAGTATGAGAAACAGGTGGTAGCACAACAGTTGAAATATACCGTTACAGGAAATGCAGAAACAGTTAGGAAAAAGCTTTCCGCAATACTTGAAGAAACACAAGCAGACGAACTTATAGTGAATACTCATGTATATGATCAGCAGGCAAGGTTGAAATCTTATCAAATCCTTGCAGATACTTGGTTTGGACAATAAAGCAGTATATTTACTTTTGACCTCTACTTTTTGAGTAGGGGTTTTGTTTTTGTTATTGGGAACCAAGATCAGTATTAGCGGTAGCTTATAAAGTTTGGAATGAAGACCTCTTTTTACTAAAATCTCAAAAGCAGAGGTCTTCATACAGCTATTGAGGACTTCTCTCAGCTGAAAATTGCTTCCTTGAGGTCTTCATCCCGCTTATGAGGACTTCTCTCAACTGAAAGTTACTTCCCTGAGGTCTTCATCCCGCTTAAGAGGACTTCTCTCTACTAGAAACTGTTTCCCTGAGGTATTCATCCCGCTTATGAGGACTTCACTCTACCAGAAACTGCTTCCCTGAGGTCTTCATCCCGCTTATGAGGACCTCACTCTACCAGAAACTGTTTCCCTGAGGTCTTCATCCCGCTTATGAGGACCTCACTCTACCAGAAACTGCTACCCTGAGGTCTTCATCCCGCTTATGAGGACTTCACTCTACCAGAAACTGCTTCCCTGAGGTCTTCATCCCGCTTATGAAAACTTCACTCTACCAGAAACTGTTTCCCTGAGGTCTTCATGAAGGTTTAGCTGGTTATTCCAAGAAACAGATGAATCTTTTTCCTTTAACCAATATGGAAATTCATGTATCCTTAAAAATAATAGACAAGAGAGGGTGGGGGCTTCAATGAAAAAGATATTGTTTATGATAGTCATGTTGATGGTACTAGCTGGGTGTCAAAAAGAACCTGTCAATCCTTATCATGTATTAAACAGCTACATAACCACATGGGAGGAACAAGATTTCTCAAACATGTATGAAGAATTTCTCCAATCAGATTCAAAAGAAAACTTACCGCTGCAACTATTTGAAGAAAAACACAAAGAAGTTTATGACCTTTTTAAAATGGAAAATTTAAAAATAGAAGTGTTAGATCAAGAAGTCCAATGGGAAGAACAAGAAACCGTCATCATTCCAGGTAAGATCACATATGACACATTTGCTAGAAAGATAGATTACGAAGTGAATTTTGTCATGGATAAAGTGTTAGATGAGGAAGAGAACGAACATTGGTATATCCAGTGGGAGCCAAGTTTTATTTTTCCAGAATATGATTTGACAGATGAATTTGTGATGGAGTACACCAAAGCAACACGGGGTGAAATCTTAGACAGTAAGGGGAACAAGCTTGCAGCTAACGAGGAAGTGATGAATCTGCAAATTGTGCCTGGTGAATTTAATGCAGAAAGGGATTTGGCAAAGCTTGCAGAATTGATTGATATGTCAGAAGAAGAAATAACAAGCCTATATACTTTAAGCTGGGCACAACCTCATTATGCCATGCCTATCAAGAATTTCCGAGAAGACGAGAGGGATCTAGTTTTACAATTAATTGAAATTGAAGGAGTTACAAATGGAAGATCGATAGAGCGTGTTTATCCATTCGCAGAAGCAACAGCTCATTTAGTGGGCTATATAGCTGAGGCAACAGCGCAAGATTTAGAAGAGTTTGAGGGATATGAACAGGGTGATAGACTAGGTGTTACCGGGGTTGAAGGATTATATGAAAAGGAATTAAAAGGTAAGAAAGGCTTGGAAATCACCCAAGTAAAAGAAGACGGCACTGAAAAAATCATTGCAAGAACTGAGCCAGAACGTGGTAAAGACATTTCCTTGACTATTGATGCCAATATGCAACAAAAATTGTATGATGTCATGAAAGATGATGCTGGGCATGCAACTACCATTGACCCTAGTACCGGAAAGGTGTTAAGTCTTGTGAGTACGCCGGCATATGACCCAAACACTGTTACTATGGGAACTTCACTGAGCAAGAAAAAGAGGCTGGAGGAATTAAAGGAAGCAGGGCTCAATGCTAGTGAAAATCGCTTCCGTGGTACGTATTCCCCAGGCTCCACCATGAAACTCCTCACTTCCATTATCGGTCTAGAAAGCGGGAAGCTTGATCCTAACCACCAATATGACATCCCTGACAAGCAATGGGATATCGGGGGAAGTAAAGTAACCAGAGTGTATGTGGACGATACAAAAGTAGATTTAAAAAGTGGATTGAACAACTCAGACAATATTTATTTTGCTAAGGCAGCTATTGACATTGGAATAGAGGATTTTGAGGAAGGGTTAGCGAAATTAGGAATTGGGGAAGAACTTCCTTTCGCGTATCCCGCAGTAAGCGATTCACAAATTTCCAACGCGGGCTCTTTCCAAAATGAAGTCCTATTGGCCCATACCGCTTATGGACAAGGTGAAATCTTATTAAACATCGTACACCTTGCAAGTATTTATAGTGGAGTAGTAAATGACGGGTCGATGATGAAGCCGTTGCTGCTGGAGAAAGAAACTTCTGAAGTATGGAAGGATATCGTATCGCCTGAGAACGCAAAACTCCTTCAGGACAATCTTAGAAAGACTGTTACGGAAGGAAAATCCAATGTGGCAAATGTACCAGGACGTGAGATTGCAGGAAAGACCGGTACTGCTGAAATTAATAAAGAAGAAAGATTGGAAAACGGGTTATGGGTTTCTTACGATCAAAAGGACCCGACATTTTTGACAGCAATGTTGATTGAGGATGTGATTGACAGAGGTGGAAGCAGATACACAATAGAATTGACGAACAAATTTTATGAGGCTCTTTCAAACTAATTAGGGCAGGTGTTATAGATGGAAAGTTTTATTGGTGTGTCTAAGATAAAGAAACAAGAAATCGTCATCCAGATTATCAATGAATGGGATCCGATGGACCTTCTTGCGATGGGTGCGGGGGAAGATAGGTACCGAAATGAAATTGATAAAATTATAGATGCGCTAGATGAAGTTGATTCAGTAGACGAATTAGCAAGGCATATCAAACAGAATATGGACGCTTCTTTTTCCACTGATTTCCCTTCTATAACATGCTTGCAAGTAGCGGTTTTAATTTGGGAAGAAATTAAAAAATAAACAAAAAAGGGAATTGCCTTTGCCTTTTAGCAATTCCCTTTTTATTATTTTATCCCTTAGCAGCTTGTAATTGTAGTGCTATCTTAATTTGATCCCCAACAAGTACACCACCGGCTTCAAGTGGAGCATTCCAAGTCAAGCCATAGTCACTTCGCTTGATTTTTCCTTCTACTGCAAAACCTGCTTTCTCATTTCCCCAAGGATCTTGACCAGTTCCTTCGAATACTACAGAAAATGTTTCAGATTTTGTCGTACCACGCAGAGTAAGATCTCCTGTTACGTTGTATTCATTATCGTCTGTTTTTTCAATAGTTGTAGCTTTGAAAATCATTTTTGGATGGTTATCCACATCAAAGAAATCTCCAGATCGAAGGTGAGCATCACGATCGCTACTGCGTGTATCAATACTTGCAACATCCACAACAAACTCGATATCAGCTGTTGTTAAATCTGTTGGATCTGCAACGATTGTTGCATCATATTCATGAAATCCACCCTTTACTGTTGCGAACATCATGTGCTTTACCGAAAAGTCCACTGTGCTGTGGGATTTGTCAACATTCCAAACTGTTTTAGCCATAATAATATTCCTCCTAGATTCCCTTTTAATAAAATATCTTTAATTCAAGATTTATAACTTCAAGATAAATTATATGCTCGAGGTGTTAAATTGTCAACAACTATTTTTCCTATAATTTACTCTATTTTAAAAATATGAGATGTAACTCGTGACAAGGGGATTTTCTTATGATATGTTGCAGGAAACATCAGATTTTTGTTTAAAACCAATGAATTATCAAAAGATATTAAAAACCACAAGACTAGAGCTTTTAGACAAGGATTAAGGCAAACATCTAAAGTCTCTAAACATACAATAAAGGAGACTTCATCATGGACAAATTAAACATCATTCATTCTACATCCTTGGATCGAACAAAATATAAGATAGAAGAAGATATTCAACAATATTTTGAAACGAAAGAGGACCTTCCAACGTTTGCGGAATATATGGAAGAGCGTAAGCATTACGTGGAACAGATTTGGTACAATGTCTGGCTTAATAAAGTAACAAATGACGTTGCCCGAAAAGAGAAAAAACACATTTTGAGTGAACGCGGGTTTGAAACAGAAGGGGTTGACAAAAAAATAATCAACCAACTGTTTAAAAATGAAATGCGGGAATATGAACCTTTTCACGCAGAAGAGTGGTTACGGAATTCCTCGTATACGAACCCGTCAGTATGGGCAGAAAAATACATTCAGGCCCGTAAAGATTTCCAAAAAAGAATGGAAGAAAAACGTTTGCAACTTCGCATAGATGCTGTTACGGATGCGGTTGATCAGGCAGCTCATAAGGTAGTGGAAAGAAATCAAGCGAATTACTTCTTGTATGTCAGACACTTTGTTGCCAAGAAGGTAAAAGAGGACCTACAGAGCAACCCGAAGTTTGAAGAAACAGACTCCTACAGAAGAGAAGATGTGTTAAAAGAGTCTGGCCCTATGGATGCATCCGATTATCACACTTTGAAGGACTTTTTCGGTGAGCTGACAGGTGCTGTTCACCAAAGCTTTGATTATTATGAGGAATACTTGGAGTATGAAACATATTATTTTTTCTATGAAAAAAGAATTACGGATTATCTGTTCGGTTTTCTCCCTAGCCTAATAATGAATGAGCTTCCTGAAGAAATTTTAACAGACTACGAAACCGTGACTTCTGAAGAATTTACTGTTTCTAAGCTTCGAAAACTACTTGCAAACTCTTTTTACTTATTGGTCAATGATTATATGGAGCAAATACAAGATGAATTTGTTTCCGATTTGCTTGAACTTGCGGAACAACCTTTCAACTTAGAGGTACATGAGCAGTATTTGCAAAGAGATATCAACGACCGGAAGCGAAAAGAAGAGGAAATTTTGGCAGAGATCCGCCGAAAACAAGAAGAAGAGGAGAGGATGTTAGAAGATATTTTCGGTAGGGAATATATTCCTTCGAACGGTAGAAGTACAAGGTATGTTATACATATTGGGGAAACGAACACAGGAAAGACATTTCAAGCTTTACAAAGAATGAAAGAAGCAAAAAGCGGATTATATCTTGCTCCACTGCGCCTATTGGCATTGGAGGTCTACGACACATTAAATTCTGAAGGAGTACCCTGCTCATTAAAAACAGGGGAAGAAGAGAAACTGTCTCCGGGTGCAACCCATTTCTCTAGCACGGTCGAAATGTTTTATGAAAAAGATTATTATGAAGTTATCGTAATCGATGAGGCACAAATGATTGCAGATAAGGACCGCGGGTTCTCTTGGTACAAAGCCATTACAAAGGCCAATGCGGATGAAGTGCACATTGTCGGCAGCTTCAGTATGAAAGAAATGGTACTGCAGCTATTAGGAAATGCGGCAATTGAAATTAATGAATATAAAAGGGACACACCTCTTCAGGTTGAAGAGCGGCCATTCACTCTTAGGGAAACAAAAAAAGGAGATGCACTTGTCTGTTTTTCTCGGAAGCGGGTTCTAGAAACGGCATCGATTCTCCAGAACAATGGTCATCAAGTCAGCATGATATATGGAAGTATGCCCCCTGAAACACGAAAGAAGCAGATGCAGCGTTTTATTGATGGAGAAACAACGGTAATTGTTGCTACAGATGCTATCGGGATGGGCTTGAATTTACCTATTAGAAGAGTGGTCTTTTTGCAAAATGAAAAGTTTGATGGAACGAGACGAAGACGTCTGACCTCACAAGAAGTAAAGCAAATTGCAGGTCGAGCAGGACGTAAGGGAATGTATGATGTTGGAAAAGTTGCTTTTACAGGAGACGTTAAAGCAATGGAAAAGCTACTAGGTGGAAAAGATCGTCAGGTACACACTTTTGCGATTGCCCCAACCAATTCGATATTAGAGCGATTTCAAAAGTACTCAAACAAGCTTGGTCATTTCTTTGAGCTGTGGGATAAGTTCGAAAGTCCTGCGGGTACAGAGAAGGCCACCCTTAGCGAGGAACAAATTTTATATGAGACAATCGAGGACACCATGATTGAAGCAAGGCTTTCGGTTAATGATTTGTATGGCTTTTTACATCTCCCGTTTTCTACAAAAGAGCAGACACTCATCAACCAATGGAAGCAAACTATGGAAGCGATTGTCACAAGGGAAGAACTGCCGGAACCGTTCATGAATAAGGATAGCCTGGAGAATGTGGAACTATCATATAAATCCATCGGTCTCCATTTGCTGTTTTTATATAGATTGGAAAGAAGGACGGAAGCAACATATTGGGAAAGAATAAGAGAATCATTTAGTGATGAAGTGCATGAACGATTGCAAACAGATGTGAAGATGCGGACCAAGCAGTGTAGCAAATGTGGGAAAAAGTTGGATCCTAATTTTAAATATGCAGTATGTGATGCTTGTCACTTTTCCAAGCTGCGGAAAAAGCACAAGAACTTTTCCATAAAACGCCCATTTTAAGCGTTTAATCTATAATTTTTGAAGAGGTGCCCTCGAGAGCACCTCTTTTCTTTGTACATAAGTTCTTCAGACTTTTTGTTTTTGTTCCCCTATGTCGAAAATTGCAAAAGGTAGAAGGTCGCTATTTTATGGTAGAACTTTTCTAGTTACAGATAGAAGTTAGAGTCTTAATTATAGAAGTAAGTCTGGAAAAGGTAGAAGTAGAGCTGGAAAAGGTAGAACATTGTTTTCTAACTAACAAACAAACAAACAAACAAAAGAGCTCCGCCTACCATGATTTAAACATGCTACTTTCCACCTATTTTATGACCTGATAATAAAAGTAGTATGTATTTAGTACGAATTTTCAGAAATCTATATTGACAACGCTTTCACTCATTAGTAATCTTTTCTTGTATACATAGAAAGAGGGAGGAATTAGGGTGAATTCTGTTTGGTTGGCAATCATCGGTTTTATCGTTTTTGCTCTGGGCTATCGTTATTATTCCAAATTCATCGCAGAAAAGATTTATCGCCTGGATCCTGATTATGTAACACCTGCCCATAAGTACAATGATGGGGTGGATTTTGTACCAACGAAGAAGGTGGTCCTTTGGGGACATCACTTTTCTTCAGTGGCGGGGGCTTCGCCTATTTTAGGTCCTGCAATCGCACTTTATTGGGGATGGGGACCTGCCTTTCTTTGGGTTATACTTGGTACTGTCTTTGCAGCTGGTGTTCATGATTTTGGTACACTTGTGCTTTCTGTCCGAAATAAAGGACAATCTATTGGCACTTTAACAGACCGTCTAATCGGAAAACGCGCAAAAATGCTCTTTTTATTTATCATTTTAATCTTAGTTCTCATGGTAAATGCCGTGTTTGCTTGGGTTATCTCAAACTTGTTCATTAAGTTCCCAGCTGCAGTAATTCCAATCTTTATTGAGATCCCGATTGCGATTTGGATTGGATATGCAGTTTACAAAAGAAAGGCAAAAATGCTGGTTCCCTCTTTGATTGCACTTGCCGTTATGTACGGTTCAGCAGTTTTGACAAGTAAGGTTCAGTTCCTCCAAATTGACTTGGTCCGTTATTTTGGCGGTGCCGATAACACGGTAATCTTCGGATTAGATGGAGTATCCATGTCATTTTTTATATGGATCATGCTTTTATTGATTTATTGTTATTTTGCATCAACTTTACCTGTATGGAAATTACTGCAGCCACGTGACTATATCAATTCTCACCAATTAGTCGTTGGCTTATTAATGCTTTACGCAGGTTTACTAGTACTCAGACCTGAACTGACTGCCCCGATGACAAATGAAGTAAGTGATGTTTCTTGGTTCCCATTGTTATTTATCACCATTGCCTGTGGGGCGATTTCTGGATTCCATGGACTAGTTGCTTCGGGTACCACCTCTAAACAACTCGACAAAGAAACAGACGCACGTTTTGTTGGTTATTTGGGATCGGTAGGAGAAGGGATTCTTGCTTTGATCTCCATTATTGCGGTTGCGACTTTGTTTGCCAATGCTGGTGATTTTAGGGCAGCTTACTCCGACTTTGGTGCAGCAAGCTTAGGGGGGATGTCCAATTTTATTAACGGTGCGGCCCAACTCGCTACAGGTATTGCGATTCCAGCGGATATTGCCAGAACCATTGTCACCGTGATTGTTGTTAGTTTTGCTGCAACTAGCTTGGATACATCCTTACGTCTCATGAGATACATCATTTCTGAAATCGGAAGTGAATATAACTTTAAACCTTTAACAAACATGCATGTAGCAACTTCTGTTGCCGTTGTTTCGAGTGCTGCATTAGTATTGATTCCAAAAGGTCCGAATGGATTTGGTTCAGGAGGTTACTTACTCTGGCCGCTGTTTGGTACAAGTAATCAGCTTTTGGCTGGAGTAAGTTTACTGCTAATATCAGTTTGGTTAAAGAAGCAGGGTAGAAACTTCTTCTATACTTTCGTACCTATGATTTTCATATTCTCTATGACTATTTATGCTATGTTTGTACAAGTCGTTTTTCAATGGTCAGGTCTGGGAGAAACAGATGCGAACATGTTACTTTTCATTTTAGGTGGAATTATTTTCGTGTTTGCATTTTGGATTATTTTGGAGGCATTCAGAGTATTCTTTAAAACTGACAAGTCCCCACCAATAGATCCGTCCATGTAACATTTAGAGAGGATGAAGCATGTTGCTCATCCTCTTCTTATATAAAGGCTCTGTTAAAGCATACTGTTGATTTTTGCAGCAACCTAGCTGTTGATTGAAGCAAACGCCCCTAGGAAAGCGAAGCCTAGTGCGGAAATCAACAGCGGTGTTTAACAGAGCTTATATAAAAGCAGAAAGGGGTTTTCTTAATAATGGACATTCTGGAAAAATTCAAGAAAGTCATCACTATTTATGATGAAATACTTCAACAACCCCACCGAACTGAGATTGCAAGAGAGTTGAGGGAAGAAGAGGATTTGTTTACTTTATTATGTTTTTCTGAAATGCTCGGTCTTCCTAATCCTGCATTTTACTATACGTTAGAGCTATACCCATTTGTCATTGAGAGGTTTCATGATTGGCACCTGCGAATGGGGATGGAGAAATCACCACTAAATGGAATACGCTGCTGTTAGGAGGTAGAAGAATGAGCAAGCTTTTCAACTGCAAAATTATGTTTATTGGTGGCAAAGGGGGAGTTGGAAAATCAACCACAGCTTCTGCTATTGCACACCTCTTATCAGAAGAAGACAAAAAGGTTTTATTAGTATCAACGGATCCAGCCCACAATATTGGAGACATCTTTCATGTAAAGCCGAAAGATAAGGTATTGTCGATCGACATATATCTGCATCTCTTGGAAATTAACCCTCACGCTGAATCTAAGAGATACATCGAGGAGGTGAAAACTAATCTAAAGGGGTTAGTAAAGGCCACCATGGTGAATGAGGTACATAGGCAAATTGATCTGGCAAGCGCATCACCAGGAGCAGATGAAGCGGCACTATTTGATAAAATTACTTCCTTAGTGCTTGAAGAATACAATTCTTTCGACCATATCATATTTGACACTGCTCCAACCGGCCACACCATTAGGCTTTTAACATTACCTGAACTGATGAATGTCTGGATAAGTGGCTTATTGGATAAGAGAAAAAAGGTTCAGCAAAACTATAGTCAGCTATTAAACGATGGAGAACCGGTTGAAGACCCTATATTTGATAAGTTACAGGCTAGAAAGCAAAAGTTTGTAAAGGTGCGGGATATTCTCCTTGATCAGAAGAAGACGGGATATGCTTTTGTCCTTAATGCAGAACGACTTCCTATATTGGAAACAAAAAAAGCGATAGATATGTTAGAAAAGCAAAACATGGACGTTTCCACTGTTTTTGTAAATAAGGTCATCCCAGACCATGCAGATGGTGTCTTTATGAAAAATCGCAGAGAAAATGAAAGACCATATATCCAGCATATTCATGAAATTTTCCATAAGCAAGAAATAATTAAAACTCCACTTTTTGAACATGACATTTCTAATTTAAGCCATTTGAGGAAGTATGCATATACGCTAACAAATAACTTTACTATGAAGAACTCTTAAGAAAGGAGCAAATTCCTCCTTTTCTTAGGAGTTTTTTCTTGGTTGAAGGAAAGCCTAAAAGGAAATGAGTACGGGAGATAGGGTACATGAAAATGTTATGTCTTGATGGGGGAGGAATCCGGGGAGTATTTGCGGTTTCTATTCTTCAGGAGATGGAGAAAGATTTCAACCAACCAATAGCTGACCTAGTAGACCTTGTTGCAGGAACAAGTACGGGCTCTATTATCGCCTCTTCGATTTCCATCAAAAAGCCAATGAAAGAAGTATTATCAGGCTATAAAAAATACGGAAAACAAATATTTACTCGCCAAGCAAAAGTAGGCCTTTTTAAAAGCATCTATAGTGATCGTCAGCTTAGACAGTTTATCATGCAAGCATTTGGGAATCGAAAATTAAAGAATATAACAAGTCCTCTTTTAATACCTGCTGTTGATTTAACACATGGTCGGCCATTTGTACATCGTTCCAATTATGGAAACAAGGAAGCAAAGGATTTGACCATTCACTTATGGGATGCGGTGCTTTCCTCTTGTTCTGCACCAGTATATTTTCCCCCAAACAATATCGGCAATGACTATCTTTCCATTGATGGAGGACTGTGGGCAAATAATCCATCTCTGGTTTGTATTACAGAAGGGATGGAATATTTCAAATTGAAACTGGAAGACATAGAAATTCTCTCTATTGGGACTGGACTTCAAAAAATTGACTTTACCATTCAAAAGGACAAATATTGGGGAGTAAAACAGTGGCTGCCCTTTCGATTCCCTTCCATGAAAGTGACGCCAAAATTATTAGACCTTGCTTTGCAATTATCATCTGAGTCTGTGTCCTATCAATGCAGGCATCTATTAGGAAGTAATTACATCCGACTTAATAAGGAGCTGGGAGAGGAAGTACCATTTGATGATGTAACCTATATGGACGAGCTGATCCAACTAGGGAAATCAGTTTATTCCGAACAGAAAAAAGTGATAAGCGAATTCTTAAGTACCTGATTTGTTTTTTTCTCTATCAGAAGGGGTACTATAACTGTAGAAAATAAATGAAGGGGGAATTTTGCTTTGTCTTCGGAAAAAAGAATCACACTACATGAGTTTAATAATTTAACAAAATCCCTGAGTTTTAATATGTATGATATTTGTTATACAAAGACAAAAGAGGAAAGGGAATC
The DNA here is from genome assembly GCF_012524115.1 of Bacillus sp. RO1. Classification (GTDB taxonomy): domain Bacteria; phylum Bacillota; class Bacilli; order Bacillales; family Bacillaceae_I; genus Sutcliffiella_A. The sequence continues at coordinate 35,970 of NZ_JAAZWB010000089.1, forward strand.
CTATATTGATTATATAGATGAACAATATAATGCCGATCGCTTGACCAAAATTTTAAAAAACGTCGCTGAACTAATTGGTGCCCATGTACTAAATGTCGCTAAACAGGATTATGTACCTCAAGGGGCTAGTGTGACGGTACTTGTTTCTGAAGGACCAGTAGTAGAAGTTCCGACTGAATCTTATGAGGAGTCTCCAGGACCACTACCGGATTCTGTAGTATGCCAGCTTGATAAAAGCCATATTACCGTACATACTTATCCGGAATACCATCCTGTAGAGGGGATCAGTACCTTTCGGGCCGATATTGATGTGTCCACTTGCGGAGAGATATCCCCATTGAAAGCTTTAAACTATCTGATCCACTCTTTTGAAACAGATATCATGACCATGGATTACCGAGTACGTGGCTTTACAAGAGATATTAACGGTAACAAGCTGTTTATTGACCATGACATCAATTCAATCCAAAACTACATACCAAATGATGTTAAAAGCCTTTATGATATGATTGATGTAAATATCTATCAGGAAAATATTTTTCACACAAAGTGCCGTCTAAAGGAATTTGATCTAAATAATTATCTGTTCGGATACTCTAAAGACAAACTGTCAGATGATGAAAGGTATGAAATTACAAACAAGCTTACAAATGAAATGGACGAAATATTTTATGGCAAAAACATTAATTTTGGACACCGAGAAGAAGAATGAATAACGATTAATCTGAAAAAGCGATGAGTCCAAGACTTATTGCTTTTTTTATTGGAATGAATTCCCCTTTAGAAGAATAACACCTAATAATAGGGTTAAAAAGGGGAGAGCATTATGGGACAACATAATCATGATCCAAATTTAAGTGGTTCCGATAAACTGATTTTAGCGATTTCAATGACACTTCTTTTTGCATTTGCCCTGCTTATTGTAGGTGGAGCCTTTTTGTTTGGTTTTGCGGGCCTTTTTCAACTCTTCAGTGTCCAATATGAGACAAAAAGTTCCTTGATTTCCTATATTGTCCTATTGATACCATTAACCTTAATGTTTGAAATAGCTACCATGACCTTTCTTATTAGAGTTTTGCCTCGATTAAGAAGGAAATGGATTATTACCATTTCACAAATAGGGATTTCCTTTCTATTCATATGGATTCCTTTATATCTTACAGATGAATGGATAAAGGGGATCACAGTTCCATTGTATACAGAATTGGTTGCGGCTAGTTTGTTGCTTGTTTTAGATAGTTTGGTAGAAAAAAAGCATTTCAAGGAATGAATTGGGACCTTAAGAACTAAAATCTTAGCACTTTATTGCAATTGATAATCATTATCATATATAATAGGAGAATCTTAAAGAATGAAAGTAAGGGGAAAACGTAATGTACACAATTTCACATCACTTATTAGAGGAAGGAGAAGAGCTAATTGCACCTCCTTCCATTATTTATGTTGCAGCAAATACAGCTGCTGTTAAAAGTACAAAGTTGTCTGATGTACAGGAACTATCCGAGGGAAAAGCCTATTGGATGAAAAACGACTCTATCGTGTCACCTGCAAACAACTATTTAAAAATATATATCATTGAAATAATGGATATGAACCAAGAACATATTTACTTCACTGCTACGGAACCTTGTAAGATAAGTCCTATTTTAGACGAGTTGATTATCCTTCAAAAAAGTAAATCGTTTTTGGACCGTTGCAATTTCCAAGCAAAGCTGTGGAAATTAATTGGTAGTATGACAGAAGTGCAACCTTTAGATGATATAGAACAAACCATAACCTATATTTACAAGAACTCTCATAAACCTTTTAGTGTTCAGGATCTTGCTGCTAAAGCTCGTATGACGCCAGTTTCCTTTGCGAGAGCTTTTAAGAAGAAAACAGGAATCCCACCAAAAGAATTTGTTCTTGATACGAAAATAAAAAAAGCCAAGGAACTGATTGTGCAAAATAAAGGTATAAATATTAAAGATGTAGCTCTTCAAATAGGGATTCAAGACGAGTTTTATTTTAGCCGTTTATTTAAAAAACGTGAAGGGTTATCGCCCACTATTTACATAAAAAAAATTCAAAATCGTGTGGCAGTGGTCAGTCAATTATTTTTGCAAGACCACCTACTAGCATTAGGCATTCAACCGGTGGCCGCACCTGTGTATCCTAGTATTTATCCAAAAACAAATGGGATTCCCTCTTATCTAGAAAAGCCTTTAGAGGGTACTTTACTTTTAAACGCAGAAAAAACTATTAACTCCAAAGATATTATGAAAGTCAATCCTGATTGTATTATAAAAACCTCTCTTCACCATGGAGAGCATCAAACACTGACATGGCTGAAAAATAACGATGTCCATTTGATAGATTTTCAAAAGACGTGGGATGATTATTTAGAACAAATTGCTCAGTTTTTTGGTAGAGAAGAGGCGGTAGCTACCATCAAGAAAGAAATGGAGAAATTAGAGAATCGCGCAAAAGAGATGCTTAAAGAGGTGGCCAAAAGTGGGGGATGGGCAGTAGTGTGGGTAAGAAATGAAGAAATTAGACTTTATGGTGCTTCTAATCATGCTTGCATGGATCTGTTGTATCAAACACTAGATTTTACACCTCATCAAGGCTTGCCTAAAAGTGGGTATATTACCATAACTGTTAAAGAATTATTGGAACTTAACCCAGAAAAAATTCTATTCTTATGGAGCTCTAAAGCAGCGGTAGATAAGGTTGCAAAGGATCCTGAATGGGACAAACTAAGAGCAGTTGAAAATAAGGAAATATATATACCAAGCAGCAATGAATGGGATCCATGGGGACCATTGGGAAGAAAACATATGATAGAGGGTCTAGTTAGCTATTTTAACTTAGATGAAAAACTTCTTTATATGTGATGAGTATATTATGTCTATGTCGAAAGTTAGATTTGTGCATGGAAACTTTAATTGATAATAGTTATCATTGAGAATGAATTTCATCAAGAGATTCATTCTTTTTTAATCAGAAATGATAATCATTATCATTAAAGTGGTAAAAAATTAGAAAGGGTGGCATTATGCATAATTCAACTAAAAAAATTGCAGAAAAGGCCTCCTACGAAGCCTTCATGAATTGTTATATTCGTGAGGTTGGAGATGAGAACTGGGTAAAGAAAAACGACTTGCTTAAGCTGTTTAAACTGCCTTACATAGTCAATAGTGAGGAAGCTTTGGAACTGGTGCTTCCTTTACAACATATAAGATTGCTAATTGAAGTCAATTATCGTTCCTTAGTAGGTAAACACAAACTAGGGAGAGTCTACAAATTCGATGATAAGGAATTAGAATGGAAGGAAGAAGAACCTTTAAATTGTATGATTTCATGCATTCAAGAATTGAACCTGCAAGCTAAAAACAATAATTGCCATGAGATGACATCTCATTATGATGAACTTATTTTACGGTTGATTGATAGCTATCATACCATTTGTACATATATGGAAAAATCAGATTTAAAAAATGATGATAAAAAAGTAGAAGATTACAGCTTTTTAGAATCAGAGCAATCGATATTATTTGGTCATTGGTTGCATCCAACCCCAAAAAGTAGACAAGGGATGGCCTCTTGGCAGCATGATCTATATGCTCCCGAACTAAAAGGAACTTTTCAGTTACATTATTTTGAAGTAGATCAATCGATTTTGAAAGAAAACTTCTATGCTGAAGAAGATTCCTCGTTAATAAAGAATGAGATTCTGAAAATGACAAGGGAAGGTAAATACCTTTTACCCATGCACCCATTACAATCTCAGTGGCTTCTGCAACAGGACTATGTACAAAAAGCAATGCAGGCTAACCTATTGAAATATATAGGCCCTATGGGAGACACGTTCAGTGCCACTTCTTCTTTAAGAACAGTTTACAACGAAAAAGATAACTGGATGTACAAGTTCTCCATCCCTGTAAAAGTGACAAATTCCATGAGAGTAAACAAAGTGCATGAGCTCGAAGCTGGAGTTGTCATGGCGGAATTATTCAATAGGATAGACTTTTTACAAAAGCATAGGTGTTTCCGAGTATTAAATGATCCGATTTCCTTGTCTCTAAACCTTCCCGGGAAAATAGAAAATGGTTTTGAAGTTATTCTTCGGTCAAATCCATTTAAAGATGGTGAAGGAAAAGGGGTTCATTCCATTGCAGCATTGGTGCAAGATCCACTCCCTGGAGAAGCATCATTAATGAAAAAATTGATTCATAGCATTTCCCGCACTTATCAACTAAACCCAGAAGAAGCAAGTTTTCAATGGTTTCAAAAATATTGGCACTGTTCGGTCGAGCCAATGATTTCTTTGTATGATGAATTTGGATTGGCATTAGAGGCACACCAGCAAAATAGTTTGGTGGATGTATCAGACGGGTTTCCTACACATTATTACTTTAGAGATAATCAAGGCTATTATTTATCAAATTCAAAGAGAGAAAAGCTAGTGAGAATGGTTGTTAATTTGAAGAACACACCTGAACTATTCTTCGACGAAGAAATGATCCAACATCGTTTTACCTATTATCTTTTTATTAACCATATCTTTTCCATCATATACAGAATGGGAGAGGATGGCTTGATTGCAGAAGAAAAATTAGTCCATTGGATGATGAAAGAATTGAATAATCTTAAAGAGAGATTGTCTGGGGAAGGAAAAAGATTTGTCCATTTTATATTGAATAACAAGGTACTTCCGTGCAAAGCAAACCTTTTGACACGTTTTCATGATGTGGACGAACTTTTGACTGATTTAGAACAGGCAGTCTATACTTCCATGCCAAATCCATTTTACTTGATGCTTTCCATGGAAAAAAAGGAGAAACATTATGCCACAGCAAGTAGCGTCTAATACGGAAAAAAGGGTAATAAAGCAGTTGTTAGAGGCGATAGTTTTTGAAAAGTTACTCCCTTTTGAAATGTTGGAGGAAGGTTTTAAAACTCATATCATCATATTTGGTAATAATTTTCGTATTCACTCAGAAGCGACACGCTCTTCTTTTGGAAGAATTCGACTACATGAATCCACTATTAAAATTACAGACCAACAAGGCCATCAAATACCTGAACCAATAAGGGAGATTGTCTCACAGCTTTCAAATGATCATAAAATACAAGATAGCTTGATAGAGGAGTTACACCAAACCATTTTGCTTGGTGACTGGAATGAGCAAAATCTTGAGCAACCATGTAGGCGTGATCTTTCCTATGAAGAAATGGAGTCAGCAATCATGGAAGGGCACCCCTACCATCCTTGTTTTAAGGCAAGGACTGGTTTTAATACATACGATCATGAAATGTATGGTCCAGAGGCGAGGCAATCTTTTCAGCTATTCTGGGTTGCAATCAAACGGGAATATGTGAACGCCTCTCTTCCAAACTCTGAAGAAGCATTCTTACAAAATGAAGTTGGTGAAAGAACTTATTCCTTACTCCTTGATCGTCTGAACATGGCAGGAGGTACAATCAAAAATTACTCACTGTTTCCTGTACATCCTTGGCAATGGGAGAACAAGATTCTGCAAGAAGTAAAATTTCTAGGACCAGATGATATTATCCCACTTGGATCTGCTGGTGATTTTTATCGAGCGACCCAATCTGTTAGAACATTGTGGAATGAGACACATCCTGAAAAGGCACATATTAAATTACCAATAAACATGGTAAACACTTCTTCTCTAAGACTGATAGAACCTCACTCAGTATGTACAGCTCCGGCACTTTCAAACTGGGTGGCAAATTTGATAGAGTCTGATGACTATCTAACAGAGAGTCTTACTATTTTGGCTGAATATGCCGGTATGGTGGCTATGGAGGAATTTCCGAACCTTTCCGGTCACCTGGCAGCTATCTGGAGGATCAGTCCAACTAGTTCCGTTATGGGCCTGGAAAGCGCCGTACCAATGAATGCAATGTCATTACTAGAAAAAGACGGGAAGCCCTTCATCCTTCCTTGGCTTGAGCGTTACGGTATGAAGAAATGGGTGGAGCAATTTGTAAAAGTTACGGTTGTCCCAGTATGGCACTTGCTTGTATCAGAGGGAGTGGCACTAGAAGCACATGCTCAGAATATGATTCTTGTTCATGAAAATGGCTGGCCGAAAAGAGTGATTTTGCGGGATTTCCATGAAAGCTTGGAATATGTGAATGAATTCCTGAAACAGCCTGAGTTGACTCCTAATTTTTCAGAACTACATCCATGCTACCTACATGCACCGAATGATGAGTATTATTGGATGTCCTCGGTAGAAGGTTTACGGGAATTGATTATGGATACTTTATTTGTTTTTCACTTAAGTGAACTATCCTTTCTACTAAGTCATCACATGGATTTTGCAGAAGAGGATTTCTGGAAAGAAGTTAGAGATGCAATACAAACGCATTTTTTACATCACCCTCGATTACAGGAAAGAAATAAACAACTTGGAGCAGACAAAGAAGAAATCTTTACGGAATCTCTTTTTACTAGAAAAGTTGGAATGGATAAAAGGGAATATCGTCATCCTGTTTACAACAGCTTAATTAATGAAGGGAAGTTATTATAGATGTTCTTTATTAACGACCAGTATTATTCAAAGAATGACCTTATCAAACAATTTGAACACTTTGATCAAATGAATGTGCTGCATGATTGCAGTAAAAAAAGAATCGCAGTGTGTACAAAAAACGCATTTGAGGGCTTGGCACTTTGTTTATATATGAAAGAAAAAGGCGGCTCCGTTGTACCAATTCATGCTTCTACCCCAAGAGATGCGGCAATACGCATTGCACACAAAAGCTCTAGTCATATTTTAATGTATGATACGTTTCAAGCTCCTATTTTAATGATAAATGACAGGGAAGAAAAGCAGGGTGTACTTGTCCAAATGAGCTCTGGCACAACTGGTGAACCAAAATGTTTGGAACGTCCATGGGAAGACATTGAGGAAGAGATAAAAAACTATAATGAGAGTTTGCCAGTGGATATAGGGACTGTACCCATCATTGCATGCCCTATCTCCCATTCCTACGGCTTTATCAGTGGGGTGCTTACTGCTTTAGAGCGAGATATAGCTCCTATCATTCTTAGTAACCTCAACCCCAAATATGTTTTAAAGAAATTAGTGGAAACGCCAAACCATATTTTATATGCTTCACCTGCATTTTTACATACGTTAACCAAGCTCTCACCTCAAGATTTTTCCTTTAAATATGTCATGACATCCGGCATGTTGATGTCTGCTGTTTGTCTAGACGACTTGAAAAGAAGATCCAATCGAGTTTTGCAACAGTATGGGTGTTCAGAAGCCGGGTGCATTGCCATTAATCCTGATGTACAGAGTCCAAGTGAAATGGGATTTCCGCTGGGACATTTTAAAGTTATAGCAGGAAAAGGTAAGGACCATCCCCAAGAGGTGATATTGCAAGGGAGTTCAAAATCTATCCATACGAATGATATAGGTTATTTTAGCGAAGTAGGGTCTTTATGCCTCCTTGGAAGAATGGATGACATGATTAACGTAGCGGGACTTAACGTGTATCCACAAGAGGTAGAAGAAATAATTCTGAAGGAACCAAACATCGAAGAAGTGATTGCCTATAAAAAACCAGATGCATTTGCAGGTGAGAGAGTATGTGTTCAATTTGTGGCTTCATCGTTTGTGGAAGAGTCCCAGTTAAGGGACTGGTGCGTGAGGCAAATGGCCCCACATCAAGTTCCTGTTGAATTTACTCAGGTGGAAAAAATTCCAACACTGCCAAATGGAAAGATTAGCAGAAAGCTAGTAGGAGAGATGATGGGATGAAAGAGTGTTTAAGCAGAGAAGAGCTTTATCAAGCTATTTACAATATTTTGAAGCATAAGCTAACTATACCAACATGGAAATCATTTAAAGAGAGCGCAAGATTAAATGAGGATCTCTATATGGATTCCATTATGATATTACAACTTATTTTACATGTAGAGTTAGATCTGGGATTGAGCATTCCAGACGACATGCTTGTGCCCAAAGACTTCCATACCGTTGAATCATTATTGAATTTTTTGGAGGAATTGAGTTCCGAGAAGTCCCAAGAAAAGGAGGGGCAAGTATGATAAAAGTTCATTGCTTTGTAAGCTGTGTATGTGAAGTAATTAAAAAAACGGAAGGCTTGGACCATCGCCCCTTTTACTTTGGTGTATGGGATGCAGATTTTGATGTTACACAGGATGGCACCTTAAGCTACCATTCTGAAAATATCGATCACGACTTTTTTAAAACGTGGTATGAATTGCTGTATGGTATAAAAATTCATAAATGGTATGACGAGACAAAGTCAAAATTTACTAATATGAAGACTTTGCTCGAATTGATGAAAAATAAGCCAAACTACCGCTCCATTATGGTGATGCTCGACCTTTCCATGCTTCCTGAACGTGAAAATAAGTTTCATCAAAGTCCATTCCCACATTATGTCATGTTAGAGGAAACAGAGGATCCAGATGAATGGTTTATGTTTGATCCTGATTTTAGGTGGGAAGGTAGATTGTCTAAACAAAAAATAATAGATGCTATTATGGCTCCTGCAGTAAAGGGCGGGTATTACTTTGATGCGGAGCATATTAATCCGACTAGCCCTGAAACTATAGAGGCTTATTTTCAAACATGTATGAAATTGAATGAAAATCCCATGTCAGAAGCAATCCGCCAAATAGTAGACTTATTTTCAAAAGGCTCTGAAAAGGATAGAAGAACTGGACTATCGGATGCCCTTAAGCAAATTCCTGTCTTGGCAATCAGAAAATATGCCTATGAACATGCCTTCGCATTCTTCTGGGAGGCTAACGGTTACACAGAGGAATGGTTTGAAGAGTGGTGCGATGAAATAGAAAAGCTTGTAAAAGGGTTTACAACCATACATTATCGTGCAATGAAATATGCGATGACTGGTGATGTAAACATGTTAAAAGATATCCATATGAAAATAACCGAACAAGAAAAACTGGAATATTCAATTAAGGGCGGCCTTAAAGATTGTTTTGATGCCTGGATGATTATGAATCAATCCAAAGTACTAGCATGAAGGAGGTAATGTATATGAATTTATCTTTATGTACCATCTCATTTCGACACCATCTCCATTCTATGAAAGAGATAGCAGAATGGGCACAGTCAAATTATTTTCAAGGTATAGAAATTTGGGGCATTCATGCTAAGAATTTGAAAGATGACCCTTACTATCATAGTGATTGGTTGGCATCGTACAACCTATATACAAGTATGTTAAGCGACTATCTTCCTCTTCACTTGTCAGATAAGGAACTTCTTTGTGCGACAATGGAATTGAGCGAGCTTGGGCACCGTTGGGGAACACATAAATTAAGGACGTTTGCCGGGCAGCGTGCGAGTGCCTCGATGAATACACAAGAGCGTAAATCAATAGTTGAGAAATTAAAAATGATTTGTCAGGAGCTAGAAAGAGAAAATCAATTTCTCCTTTTAGAAACCCATCCAAATACCCTGACCGACACGGTACCATCTACTTTAAAACTATTGGAGGAAGTGAATCATCCTGCTTTAAAAATTAACTTTGATGTATTACATATATGGGAATCAGGAGCGGATCCAATAGAAGCTTTATTAAAACTTAAACCATTTATTGAGCACTTTCATTTTAAAAATATATCATCTAAAAGCAAACTTGATGTATTTAATCCGCACAATGTATATGCCGCAGCAGGCTCAAGGGAAGGGATGACTCCTCTATTTGAAGGAATCCTTGATTATGAGGAATTTATAAAAACCGCTTCCTGCATGACAGAAATTGATGCGTCTCTAGAATGGTTTGGTGGCAATGTAAAAGAGGTGCTAGAGAAAGATGCAAAAAGAATCCTTTATTTAACAAAAGAGGTCAATAGATTGTATGTTAGTTAAACAATTTATTAACTCTACATTTACACTTGATACCGTTAAGTAATGAATTTTAGCACTTATTTCACTTGCGCTATTATAGAAGACTATATTTATTTTCCGACGAATCGTAAATTAGTAGAAAATACCCTTATTTTTGTAAAATAGCTTTAATAGAATCTTCATTCCTCCTTTACTTTTACTTGTTAACCTGAGCAGGTAGCAAAAATGCTGAGGGAGGAAAAGTCATGTTCAAAAAAGTCGCAAGTGTTGCAGTCGCAGCAGGATTAGTATTTTCAGGTGTACAAGTAAGTGTGGGAATGGATAAAGCGGAAGCAAAAAAAGAGGCTGTCAACATAGAACAAAAACAGGGGAAAGTCAAAAATGTGATTTATATGATTCCAGATGGATACAATGCCGGTTATGCAACAAACTACCGATGGTATAAAGGTGAGGAATCTTCTTTTGATCCACATGTAAAAGGATTGATCAAAACGCATTCAGCAGACACCGAAGTAACAGATTCTGCAGCAGCAGGTACCGCAATGGCTACTGGAGTAAAGACCAATAATGGCATGGTTGGCGTGACTCCTGATGGAAAAGAAGTAGATTCCATTTTAGATGCGGCAGAAGCATCCAAGAAATCTACCGGACTAGTAGCAACATCCACTATTACACATGCAACTCCTGCAGTATTTGGAGCTAGTGTCGCATCACGTTCGGATGAATCATCCATTGCCCCACAATACTTTGAAAACGGCGTTGATGTTATTCTTGGAGGGGGCAGAGACTATTTTCTAAGTAAAGAAAATGGAGGAAAGCAGCCTGAGGTCGATTTGATTGAGCAAGCAAAAAAAAATGGCTATCAATATGCTTCAAATAAAGAAGAGTTAAAAAATGCAGAAGGCGATAAGTTGCTAGGTTTGTTTGCAACTGCAGCCATGTCTCCTGAGATGCACCGTGACGAGACGGACGAACCTAGCCTGGCTGAAATGACCAACACAGCAATTGATACGTTGAGCAAAAATAAACAAGGGTTCTTTTTAATGGTAGAAGGTTCTCAAATTGATTGGGCAGGACATGCTCATGACTCGGCATGGGCCATGACTGATTCCGAAGCATTTGACAAAGCTGTGGAAGCGGCTCTAGAATTTGCAGAAAAAGATGGAAATACATTAGTTGTTGTAGCAGGTGATCATGAAACAGGTGGAATGTCCGTTGGTTCAAACGGTGAATATGACTTGAAAATGGATGTCCTGGATAGCGTAACAGCAACAGGTGACAAAATGGCAAGCGAACTTAATAAAGATAAAAGCAATATTAAAGAAGTGGTAAAGAAATATACTTCCTTGGATATAACAGAAGATGAAATAGAGAGAATCAAAAAGGCAGAAAAGCCTTCCATTGCAATTAATGAAGTAGTAAGTGACCGTGCTCTTATCGGATGGACAACTACGGCACATACAGGAACAGACCTACCGGTTTATGCCTATGGACCACAATCAGATAAATTTAGCGGATTATTGGACAACACCGATCTTCCTAAAATAATGGCGGAAGCGATGAAAATTAAGTTTAATAGATAACTTGCAAACCCTTTTCTTGTATAAGAAAGGGTTTTTTTTCTGAAGAAAATTGAGCACGGATAAAAAATCCTGTACACTAATAAAACAATCAAAATAGAAAAGGTGCTATTTAATAATGAAAAATATCGTAATTATAGGGGCTGGAATACTCGGGGCCTCTGCCGCCTATCATTTAGCTAAATCAGGTGAGAATGTAACGGTTATCGACCGTCAAGATAAAGGTCAGGCAACAGATGCCGCAGCAGGAATCATCTGTCCTTGGATATCGCAGCGTCGTAATAAAGCCTGGTATAACATGGTCAAAAACGGTGCTAGGTATTATCCAGCTATAATTGATCAGCTAGAAAAAGATGGAGAAACAGAAACGGGATATAACCGTGTTGGGGCAATTAACTTACATAATGATAAAGAAAAACTTCAGAAGATGGCGGAAAGAGCCATTAAAAGAAGAGATGAAGCTCCTGAAATTGGCGAGGTGACAATCTTAAGTCCTGAACAAACAAAAGAGCTTTTCCCCGTGTTGTCAGATGAGTTCGGTTCTGTCCATATTACCGGTGGGGCAAAGGTAAATGGCCGTGCCCTGCGCAATGCGCTCATAAGTGCCGCCAAGAAACATGGAGCAACTTTCCTTGATGGTGATGCAAATCTTGATGTCCAGGGTAATCAAGTTAAAGGAGTAATCTTGGGTGACGAGAGAGTAGAGGCAGATCTATTTATCGTAACAGGTGGAGCTTGGTCACAGAAAATATTTGAAGAGTTAGGTATGATTTTTGATGTAGTCCCTCAAAAAGCCCAGATTGTTCACTTGGAAATTGACAATGAACAAACCCAAGATTGGCCTGTTGTTATGCCACCGAATAATCAGTATATCCTTAGCTTTGAAAACGGCCGGATTGTGGTTGGGGCAACACATGAAGACAATGCAGGTTTTGATACAAGGGTTACTGCAGGTGGCATGAATGAGATCTTAAGTAAGGCATTGGAAATGGCACCAGGTTTATCAAAGGGGACAATATTGGAAACTAGAGTGGGATTTCGCCCGTTTACACCAGGTTTTCTTCCGGTAATAGGCAAGCTTCCAAATCATGATAATGTTTTAATTGCCAATGGTCTCGGAGCATCAGGTTTAACAAGCGGACCTTTTTTAGGAGCCGAATTAGCTAGGCTAGCTATGGGACAACAAACGGTTCTTGATATCAGTAACTATGATGTAGCAGGAGCCATTAAATCTATTGTTTAAAAACAATTATAGCTATTATCGATTCGTTGTGTTACCATGTATCTCTACTGAAAAGAGGACGTGAACTACAATGATAAAAATAACTATACCTAATCCTAGTGTCTCCATTACGGAACGCCAGCAGATTCGCACAAATGATGAACCAATTATTACACCAATCAATGGCTTTATTGATTTTCATAAAATCCCACGAGATCAAGGCGGGATCTTTATGTTCTTTAATATCAATGAAGATTTGTTGTTTGTCGGAAAAGCGAGAAAGCTTCGCCAACGAATTAAAAAACACTTTGAGGACAATGTATCCCCAATTAAAAATCACCGCGATGAAGTATATCGTATAGACGTGTGTATCGTAGAAGACCCTATGGAAAGAGAAATTTATGAAACATACATCGCTAACACACTTCAAGCAAAGTATAATGTTGAAAAAGTTTTCAACAAACAATAATTCAAATTCAAAGGCCGTTCTCCCCACTGGAGAACGGTTTTTTATTTCTCCTAAATCTGCTCATTTTCATAATATATTTCTCTTAATATGATAGATTAATGGTAAAATAGTCGATATGACAACATTTGGAATAGTTTAAGGGAGGAAAAGGAATGAACAGTAATTTTAATAAACCAAAAGGGTTCGGAGAAATTCTAGATCAGACGTTTAAAATCAGTAAATACAAATTTAAGGATTTTTTCTTCATTTTATTACTTCTGGTTGGTCCCATTTACCTTCTGCAAGCAATTATTGAATTAGCGGCAGGGAAAAGCTTCATTAGACAAGAAGGTGGCGGGGGAGTTTGGTATGAAGAGATGATTAGGAATATTGAAATGACGGAAGAAGCCTCTTTATCTTCCAATCTTGCAGCTGACCTTGGAATATTATTTGTTTCATTATTGGTATTATTTACATATCCTGTTGCTCAAGCTGCAATCATCTTTGGCGTTAATCATATTTACCATAATCGAGAGTTTACAGTCAGTAAAATAGTCAAACAAGCATTTGGACGATTTTTTCCATTGATTGGTTCTTCTCTGTTATATGTACTTATTGCGTTTGGTATCATTTTTGGATTTACGATGGCAGGGATATTTACTTCGGTTCTTGTCTTCTCAATAGATGTGATTGCCGGAATCATTGTATCGATCCTAATGACTGTTAGTTTATTGCTAATCGGCGCATTTCTTCTTACAAGATGGAGTTTCTTCTTCGGCTCTGTAGTGTTGGATAAGAACGCTCCGGGGTTAACAAGAAGCTGGCGTTTATCTAAAGGTAGAACATTTAAGTTGATTGGTCTTTACATCATTTTCTTTCTGATAACTGCTTCAATAGGCGTAGCAATAGAATTATCGTTCTCAGCTTTCCTTGGTAACAGTGTACTTCTTGGGTTAATTGTTAGTTTTACCACTCTTTTTACAACACTCATTATGGCAGTAGGGTACGCTGTCATGTATCTGGATTTGAAAGTTCGTCATGATGCAGATGATTTGAGAGAGCTCATTGATGATTATCATATTGGATAAACCCCGACTCCTTTGGAAAAGGACAGGTGATAAATCGTGCTTAAAGAACCAAAAGCAAGAGAACAAATACAAGAAATCCTAGATCAACAGGAATATCAAGCATTTTATACTGATTCGAGAAATACCTTGCAAATTTGGTGGGATGAATTAAAAGCATGGCTAGCAGATTTGCTATCACGACTTTTCCCTTCCATGGAAAATACAAGCGGAACAGCAGGGAATATATTGATTTTGGTCATCATCCTTGTAATTGTAATTTTAACGGTTTGGATCATTGCTTACCTTGCAAGAAGTAAGCGAAATAGTCGTAAAAATGAAACGAAGCCTTTTCAATCAGGTGAGGAGTTAGAATGGTCTTTTCAACAACATGTGGCGGAGGCAAAGAAATACGAAGACATGGAAGACTATTCACTTGCTACTAGACATCTATTTCTGGGGTTATTACTAAACTTCCATGATCGGAATTGGCTCGTAGCAAAAATATGGAAAACAAATTGGGAGTATTATGATGAATTAAGAAGAGAACAGAGAAAACTAGCTGATTTTTTCTTTAATTTTGCCCATTTGTTCGACAGAGGAACTTATGGTAAACAAAAAATTGGAAAAGACGACTATTTATCTTACCGTGATACCGCATTAAAGTGGATATATGATACAGATCAAGATCTATAAAAGGAAGGAGGGTGGGACTTGAACGGAATTACCACAAAGAAAAAAGGATGGATATGGCTTGGAATTCTACTCGTTCTTTTTGCAATCTGCTCCTACTTTGTTCTATCTCAAAATCCTGAAGAATTCTCACCATATGACTCAGAATCTCCTTCACCTACGGGTTTGAAAGCCTTCTACACTTATCTGGAAAACGAAATAGGAATGGTGAATAGATGGGAACAATCCCCGAATTTGTTACCTGATAAAGAAAGACGACAGGTATTGTTGATGGTTGAACCATACTTTACTCCTGATACAAAAACGATGGAATCTTATATTGATTTCTTGGAAAAAGGGAACACCATCCTTTTATTTAAAAATAACCCAAAGGGATTTTTTGATATTCGCACGACCTTTGTTGAGTCGATGTTCCCTGAGCAAACCATCGATGATGCGGGCCAAACCAACTTTGTAGGGGATATTTATTCTCCTGTAAGGATAGAACCAGGAGGAGAAGATGAAATACTTCTTTCCGATCAGCTCGGTGATGTAGCTGTTAAGCGGAAGTATGGAGATGGAACACTCATCGTAGCTTTGACGCCTCATTGGCTAACAAACCAAGAAATTTTAAAAAAGGATCATCTCCCGCTTTTACTTAGCCTTATACAAGAAGAAGGGTTAAATAATGACACAATCATTCTCTTTGATGAGTACAACCACGGAGATATTGGCACATCTTCTATAGATGTCTACCAAGACTGGTTTTTATTGTTACTCTTCCAGGGAATGCTAGTTGCGATTTTATTTCTTTGGAAGCAAGGTAAGAGATTCGGTCCTATATTACAGCCTCGTGAAGAAACAGTCAGGTATAGTGATGAAAGTCTTCGAGCTTTAGCTGCATGGTACTTAAAAGGAAATGCTTATCAGGATTCTCTGAGCAATCAGGCGGAATATGTAAAATATTTGCTACAAGAAAGATGGGGTATTCCATATAGCAGGGACTGGAAAGAGTGTGCTGTCTTCCTCCATAAGAAATGGAAAGCAAAAGAAGATGGGAAAATAGATTTATTTACTTATCAATTAACACAGGTGTTAGCAAAAAAGAAAATCACAAAACAAGAATATCTTGAATGGTCAAAACAATTAGATACCTTAAGGAAAGAGGTGGAAGAGGGATGAAAGTAGAATTAGCATCTCTTCTTGAGAAATATGAGGAAAGAATACTAGGTCAACATTTGAATTTGAAACTTTTACTTTCTTCCGTACTGGCAGGCGGCCACGTTTTATTAGAAGGGGTGCCGGGCACCGGGAAAACCCAAATGGTTCGAACTCTTGCCAGCCTGTTGGGCGGTAAATTCAATCGAATTCAATTTACCCCAGACCTTTTACCAAGTGATATTACAGGAAGTTCCATTTACAATATGAAAGAAGGCAACTTTGAAACATTGAAGGGACCTATTTTCAGTAACATTCTTCTTGCAGATGAGATTAATAGGACCCCTGCAAAAACGCAGGCTGCCCTCCTTGAGGCGATGGAAGAGAAACAGGTTACAATTCATGGCGAGACTTTTCCTTTGGCTGATGTGTTTTTTGTGGTAGCCACTCAAAATCCAATTGAATTTGAAGGAACATATCCGCTACCGGAAGCACAGCAAGACCGCTTTCTTTTCAAGCTACGTATTGATTTTCCTAGCCTGGAAGAAGAAACGGCAGTGCTGAAACAAGTACTGGAAAATAAATTTACTCAATCAGATACCAAGCCAGTATTAGATATGGAAACGTTTCTAAACATTAGAAAAGAGATTCAGCAAGTTACCCTAAGTGAAAGTATCCTAGAATATGTTATGCAAATTGTCCGTAACACTCGTGAGTCGGATGCTATCAGGTTCGGAGCGAGCACTCGTGCAGGTATTTCCATTGGAAAAGCAGCACAGGCATGGGCTTACTTGAGCAACCGTAACTATGTAACTCCTGATGATATTAAAATGGTGACAAAACCCGCGCTTCGTCACCGGATTCAATTATCTCCTCATACGGAATTGGAGGGAGCGACTGTTGAACAAATCATTGAAGAACTTGTGGGGTCGATTCCTGTTCCGAGATAAAGGGATTCTTCCAACTAGTAGACTAGTTCTCTTACTTTCTATACTTTCTATGACTTTTATTCTATTGAGTCTTTTTGTAAACGTTTCTTGGCCGATTATCTTCCTATTAAATGTATTTTTTATTCTTTTTAGTTTGGTGGATCTTGTATTTATACCAAATAAAAAAGCACTCAGTATGACGAGAATTATTCCTATCGAGATGGAAAGAGGAATTAGTTATCACGTTAACATAGTGGTAGAGAATCCAACAGAATATGATATGAGGGTTGAAATAAAAGATGGTATTCCTCAGTCCTTTTCTCGGCCGTTTCCTATTACCGGAATGGTAGAAAAAAACACTAAAAAACAATTTACCTATCACACCACTGCGCCTGTTAGAGGTGAGTATCTTGTTTCACATCTGTATTTACGATATCAAAGTAGGATTGGTCTTTGGCAAAAGCAAATGAACTTTGCAAAGAAAGATACGATAAAAGTCATTCCGGATATGACGGAAACTAAACAGTACTTGGAAAATGCCCAGAAATTTTTGATTCATGAAGGAGTAACCATTAGAAAGCAGAAAAGCGGCGTTGGGGAATTTTCTAAAATACGTTCTTACGGAGTGGGGGATGATCCAAGGAAAATAAACTGGCGCCAAACGGCTAAATTACAGGAAGTCATGACAAATGAGTATGAACCAGAGCACGGTAAATACATCACTATACTTATCGATTGTGGAAGAATGATGGGGGCAGAACTAAAAAAGGGAAACCGTTTGGAGCGGTCATTAGAAGCAGCCATGACGGTTGCTGCAGCAGCATTGCAAAAAGGAGATTATGTCGCGGTACTTGCTTTTTCTAAAAAGGTAAAGGCATATATCCCGCCTGCAAAAGGGTTGCCTCATTTGCAAACAATCCTGAAGACCATTTATAACATTCAGGTTGATGCAGCAGAATCCAATTATGCAGAAGTATTTCAATATTTACAGCTTGTTCAAAAGAAGCGAAGCCTTATCCTTTTATTCAGTGATGTTAAAACATTTTTGCATGAGGAAAGTGCCTTGATTTACTTAAAGCGGGTAAGACAAAGGCATCTCTTTTTCATGATTGGGGTAGAAGACGAGATATTGAAGAAAAGAGCAGGGGCTCCTGTTACCTCTTTAGAAGAGACGATGATCAAAGGTGTCGCACAGCAACAACTATTAACGAAGAAACGAGAAAAAGCCAAATGGGAAAAACAAGGCCTCCTGATGATGGAAGCCCGTGAAGAACGGCTTGCAACAACCGCTGTATCCCATTATATCGATACCATGAACAGAGGATTATTGTAACTGGGTTTTACGAAGCTTAAGACTACCTATAGTAACATAAAGTATTAATCCCATAACAGTCAGTCCAGCAACCAAATATTTGGCTTCCAACGATATGGCAGCAGGGGTAATGAATCCTTCAATTATCCCTGCTATGATAAACAACGGAATCGTTCCAAGTAACAATTGCAAAGATCGTTTAGCATTCCACTTCAACTGATAGCCTCGCGAATATTCACCAGGTACAAAAAGCTTGTACCCCATTAGTAAACCAGCGCCGCCGGCAATGAAAATCGCTGTCAGTTCAATCATCCCATGTGGAACAATATAAGCCCAAAACTCGTATGTTTTATCATAATGCCAAAACAGGGCAGAGATCGCGCCTACAATAATTCCATTGTAGATTAATACATAGACTGTCAACAATCCAAAGGTTATCCCGCCGGCAAATGCAAGGATGGCAACTTGAATATTATTGGTCAAAATACTTGCTGACATAACAGGGGCATCCACCCTTCCGTCACTGTCACCAAGTTTTTCAGGATCAAAGTTTTGTGCCATGTCTCCTGGTAGGATGGAGTACAAATAGAGTGGATCATACAGGACGGCAAAATAACTTCCAAGTCCCCCAATCGTAAAAAGAAGCAAAGCTACCAAGACAAACTTCCATTGTTCGAAAAGCAATCCAATAAACTTATGGCCCAAAAAGTCGCTTGCTTGCTTCCAACTCGTTATCTGATCTTTGTATAAAAGATTATGAGACTTGGATACAAGGCCATTCAGGTAAAATGTGACTTCTTCTTCTGGAAAATAAGTTTGACTATAAGATAAATGTTGTGCGGCCTTTTGGTAAAGACTGTGAAACCGCTCGAGGTTCTTTCCGGTAATATTCTTTCGCTTATGTAAATCAGATGCTAGTTTTTCTAGCTCCTTCCATTGGCCGCGGTGTTGTTTAATAAATTGTTTGACATTCATCTTTTACACCTCGTGTCTCATTTTCACCTATCTTCTATATTATAGTAATATTATAGATAAATAGAAACACCCTAAAGTAAAATTTATCCATAGAAAGTGGGAATCACCTTGAAGACTGAACAAGTGGATATTAAAACTCCCGAATATGTTTCTTTACAGTTTCACGCTGCAGGCTTAGGCAGCCGTGCAGCAGCCTTTATTCTTGATACAATCTTGTTGGTTATAATTAATATTTTAATTGTTATTGCACTAATTTTCGGATTGAATGCAAGTATATTTGAGTACGTTGAAACAGACATTCCGTCTTATATGTTTGCAGGAGTCCTTATATTAATGTTTTTACTAAATTGGGGCTATTATGTCGTGTTTGAGTACTTTACAGGTGGTCGAACATTAGGGAAAAAGATGGTTGGAATACGTGTCATTCAAGAAAATGGGCACAGCATCACCTTGCTTGCTAGCATCATTCGTAATTTCCTTCGAATCATCGATATTTTGCCAGCAAACTACCTTGTGGGGATGCTGATGATCTTTTTTCACTCCAAGCATAAGCGATTAGGGGATCTTGTTGCAGGTACCATTGTTGTGCATGAAAGAAGGGGAAAGAAGAAAAAGAAAGTTTCCAAGCTGGATAAACGTATTGCTGAAAAAGGACTTAGTTCGGAAGGCGGCCTTGTAGAAGAATGGGCGTTGAAGTCCCTTGGAGCTAAAGAGTGGAAGCTTTTGAAGACTTACGCAGAGCGATTGGAAACTTTAAATGCTGATGACCGCATCGTTATGACTCGAAAAATGGCTGATATCTTGTTTCCGAAATTAGGGCTAGACCCGTCTAGTAAGCATTATGATGAGTTAGAGGATATGCTGCTAGTACTGTATTTGCAGATGAAGGAAGAGTGGGAGTATGAGTTGTAGACGGGGGGCAGGATTTGCAATATAGGAGTGGCAATTGCATAGGAGATGGGAAATTAGCGGTTTAGATTTTGACCGGGGGCTTTTCCTTTTGGACTTGAGGGATGATGGTTTCCGGCTTTTCCTTTTGGACTTGAGGGATGATGGTTTCCGGCTTTGACTTTGGGGCGAGGAATAGCATGAGGCAGGTGGGCGGATTTTACCTATTATTGGGATTCGCCCGATTAATTGCTATTTTCGCCCGTAAAGTTGAATTATCGCCCGTAAATCCTAAAAATCGCCCGATTACTCTGATTATCGCCCGTATTTTTTAAAAATCGCCCGTAAATTGAAATTTTCGCCCGATTCCAAAAAACCACTCAATTTCGAGCGACATTCCACTGTGTAAGTGGTATAATTTACAAATAAATTAGCATCGGAGGTTAAAAATGATAGTAAAAGAGAGAGAGTACCCTGTTAATATACTATTTTTGCAGGCTATTGAGAGACGCCTTGATGAAGATCACCCCTCGATGCCGCGAGTAAAGGAATTGATAGCCAAACAATTTAAAGGCTATAAAGGCGAAAGTGCCATTAACTACCCCCTTAGCATCCTTCCTAATCAAGACTATCACATTCTCCATTCCGTCAGTTTACAATTCCAGAATCAAAACTTCCATATTGATACGTTACTCCTTTCGGCTAACTTTATATCCCTATTAGAAGTGAAAAATATGGGTGGGACCATTTATTTTGACAGGAAATTCAATCAGCTGACTCAGACGTATATGGGCAATGTGAAAAATTATCAGTGTCCGATTACACAGGTCAGTAATCAAGAAAGGCTGCTCAAGCAATGGATTGAACAGTTTGATTTCCCTCGAATCCCACTTAACTCTTTCGTCGTCATCTCGAATCCTTCTTGCATTATTCAAGTCGATCCCGGAGATAAATCAACAAACCAAAAGGTCATTCATGGTCATTTTCTCCCGACAAAAATCGAACAACAACAAACAATCTCCAATAAACAGATTCTTTCCACTAAAGAAATTCATAACCTTGCTCGCGCCATTATTAAGCACCATAAAGTTAAACCAACCCTCACTTTAAAACAGGTAAACATTAAGCCAAATGAACTTTTATTAGGTGTACAATGTTCAAGCTGCCTGGCTATTCCTATGTATAGGACTCATACTTTTTGGTGTTGTCCTAAGTGCTACAATAAATCAAAAGACGCACACATACCGGCGTTAAGAGATTATTGTTTATTATTTAACGAGACCATTTCCAATAAAGAGGCTAGAGAGTTCCTATGTGTACCCTCTACTAATGTAATGAAAAGAATCCTGACTTCCATGGGACTTCAAACTGTTGGAAACACCAGGTCGATAAAATATAACCTATGTCCACTCATCAATTTGACATCTTCATCCAACCACGATATAATTATCTCGAATTCAAGATAAATATCACAATAACATTTCAATAAAAAAGGGGAGATCCTTATGATAAACGGATTAAAAGGGATTCATCACGTAACGGCGATAACCAGCAGTGCAGAAAAGAACTACGAATTTTTCACATATGTACTAGGCATGAGGCTTGTTAAGAAGACAGTCAATCAAGACGATATCCAAACATACCACCTGTTTTTTGCGGATGATACAGGAAGCCCGGGAACAGATATGACATTCTTTGATTTTCCAGGCATTCCAAAAGGAAGCCACGGAACAAATGAAATTTTCAGAACTGGCTTCAGAGTACCATCCGACAACGCATTAACTTATTGGGTAGATCGTTTTAACCGCCTAAACGTAAAGCATGAAGGCATCAAGGATCAGTTTGGGACAAAGACCCTGTCATTTGTAGATTTTGATGACCAACAGTATCAGCTAGTATCCGATGAAAATAATAAAGGGGTGGAGCCGGGCACGCCATGGCAGAAGGGGCCGATTCCTTTAGAATATGCCATCACGGGACTAGGACCTCTCCACATTCGTGTTGCAAATTTTGACTTTTTTAAGGAAGTATTAGAGAAAGTCTTACTCTTCAAAGAAATTGACCAAAATGGAGACACATATTTATTTGAGGTAGGAGAAGGAGGCAATGGTGCCCGACTAGTTGTTGAACATAACGATACACTTCCTCAAGCGCAGCAAGGATTCGGCACGGTACATCATGCCGCATTCCGAGTAGACAATCGAGCTGTCATTGATGAATGGGATGCAAGATTGAAAGGGTTTGGCTTTAACACATCAGGACATGTGGACCGTTATTTCTTTGAATCCTTATATGCACGAGTTGCGCCTCAGATTTTATTTGAGTTCGCAACGGACGGCCCAGGATTCATGGGGGATGAGCCATATGAAACGTTAGGAGAGAAACTCTCTTTGCCTCCGTTCCTTGAACCAAAACGCGAGCAAATTGAAAAGCTTGTGAGACCAATTGATACTGTAAGAAGTACAAAAGAATTTACAAAAGAATGATCATTGATAAAGCCTGTTTCTTTTTTGAAGAAACAGGCTTTTTATATGTTCTAAATTAAACCAACCCTTACAACGTACATTCCCAGTCAGAATGAATAGGATAATTTAATGAATTTTAAGAAGGAGATGAAGGAATGTATTATCCAACAAATAATTATCCATACCCTTATGCTACAAATCCGTATGCATACAATTATGTTAGGAACAGTTACTGGGCACATCCAGCTATGTATAATGCTTATTATTTGAACAACAACTTTAGGGCTATTCAGTTAACAGACTATGGTCCAAACCCATTTGTTACAGACATCAACCAGGCTACTTTACAAAACAATACGTTTCGAACTGCATTATGGACCGGAACACAATTCCAAATAACATTGATGAGCTTAAATCCAGGAGAAGATATCGGATTAGAAATGCACCCAGATGTTGATCAATTTCTCCGTCTAGAACAGGGGCAAGGGATTGTGCAGATGGGCGATGATAAAAATAATCTTAATTTTGAAAGAATGGTTGCAGACGATTATGCGATAGTGATCCCGGCAGGTACTTGGCATAACCTGACCAATACAGGAAGTACTCCTTTAAAGTTATATTCGATTTATGCTCCTCCA
Source organism: Bacillus sp. RO1 (assembly GCF_012524115.1). Taxonomy (GTDB): domain Bacteria; phylum Bacillota; class Bacilli; order Bacillales; family Bacillaceae_I; genus Sutcliffiella_A. The sequence goes on from NZ_JAAZWB010000089.1 coordinate 59,193, forward strand.
AATCACCCTTTTGGTACGGTTCATCCCAACAAAGCGGATGCGGAGGCTGCTGAAGAATAGGGTTCCTAAAGCAAGGTATGTAGAGGAAAACAGTACTATCGTATTAATAGTGCTGTTTTCCATGCATAACCTGAAAGACAGTGACTGAAAACCTTTAATCAATCAACGTCATTCAGATCATCCAAACGGCGGGCTACTCTTTTGATTACTTTCTTTGCCATTTTTGTTCGTCTTTCCAAGTAATCTTCGCCCTCTTCAACTAGAACTTCGCCTAATCTTGTGATATAACGGTAACAACGCAACATGTAGTCACCCCCTTTGTTTCTATCATATGAGAGTTGATAGAATCGGACAGGGTATATACCTTTTTTCTATGAATTTTTTTAAAAATCTATTAAAACGAAAAAATGATTTGCTAGTAAGCACCGAAGAATACTATCTTCAACAACACTCCGTAAATGATTGCAAATAGGAAGGACGTGAGTGTCCCCAACAAAAAATACTCCGCCCAATCGCGGTCATCCATTTGTTTGAAACGAGTAAGTGATTTGGCTGCAACAATGAATCCAACTGCAGAAAAAGAACCCATCAATATTAATGCCACTACTAATAATCTTTCTAGATATCCAATAACTTTTCCCCGCGATAAATCCTGGTGTTTCATCACCATATATGTATATTCCTCTGACATATTTTTTTCGCTATTAGGACTGACGGCAAGATCTTTCAATGTGTATTTTCCTTCAAAAAGGGAAATATGTTTAGTTAGTGAACCAAGCATGATTCTTATAAGATGGCCTGTTACGGTTGTACATAGTATTAACATAATTATTAAAAACAAAAGTCCATCAAGCAATCCAATATCTGGTCGTAAGCCTTCCTTTAAGTTGGATAACAATAAAAAGGTATTGAATGTAGACTTTAAATCTACTTGTAAAGTAAAATAACAGACTGACAAAATAGTAATCACATGCAATAGTTGATCTACGATAAATAACCCAAGATTCCAGGCATTTTTCTGTACTAAATAATCTGTTTTTTCCTGGAAGAAAATCTTTAAGTAATCAATGCCCCCGTGTATGCCCACTAATAGGATTGTGGCCAACACGACCTCTATAATTAAATCATTTCCTTGATAAAAATAAATAAGGAGGAGAGTAATAAACATGATAGCAGCATGGTGAAATAAATGGAGCTTTAAGAACTTTCGTTTTTCCTTCACCATGTGCTCTGTCTGAAAATAAAAATCGGCTATTAAATGGGCTAAGATAAGGGAAAGGATTATCATTTCAAACGCTCCTTGCTATAGATAATCATATAGAAATGATCGCATCGATATTTTTAAGAAGCTCATTTTTAATCGTTTGGATCAACTCTTTCGTAATATGATGTGGATTGTTCCCAAAACTGTTTGCTTCTAATCTGTCCAAGGCTTCTTGTAGCGTGTATAAGGTATTCAATATTATCTCACAATTCCCTTTCTTATAGTGACTGGAGATAGTAGAAGGCGACTTATTTACTAGCCTTGCTATGGCTTTTTGCTCATCAAGGATGGCGTACAGCCTGCAGATTAATTGCTGCAAGGACGTTTGGTCACTCATAAATTTATGCTGATAAGATAAAAGCAAATTGGCCATTTCTAATGACGTATTTTCTATTGATTCCTCACCTGGGAGAAAAATCATGGACGAACGCTGGGAGGAGTGCTTAATTTTTTCATTAGCTAGCCGTGCCTGCCGCATGAGCGGATGATTCCATTTGTCTAAATCAATTTGCTGTAAGTTTGTGGCAACCCTTCCAAATGTGATTCCGAAGTAGGGAGGCTGTTCTTTGTATTTCCAAATTTGGCTTATATAAAATGCAACTGTATATGCGGTAGAGTAATGATCAAAAAGCCCGACAATTTCGTCTCCAAGTCGGTGTTTAACCTGTGCGTGAGGGAGACCTCTTGTCCACCTTTTCACAAGCTCTTCAATATCTCCTAAATACGAAGTTATTTCATTCCAATTTTTTGATGAGTTTGTCACATCCATCATAAAAATGGATATTGGGTGCTTCATCTTTTCTCACTCCTTCCAAAAAGAATTCCACATAAGTTTAATTCAATTCGATTAAATAATCAACTTACAAAGATTTCGATAGATTAATCGAATTATAGATAAGTAGATGAAAAAGTCAAACTTTTAAAGAAATATAGAATACAAGCAGAAGGTTTACAAGTAGTTGGAAAGAAGTCATCATGTGAAAAATAATTAATTCCGATAAAAACAATAATCCAAAATCAACTGATTCAGTATGTTAAGAACACATAAGAGAAGCGATCCTTTAAAGGGATCGCTTTTCTTATGTAAATACAAAACGGGAAATAATTAATGGAATTAAAGCTATTGCTATCTTAACATAACTGATAAGAAACATTATTCGTAACGGAGGTGCTATATTACAAAAATAAATTTTTCGCTATATCAAAATCATTTCCCGAATTCGCGAAATTTAATTTAGATTGATAGATTGCCGATAAATTAGGTATTGTTAAAGAGAGAAGTTAATGAATCAGTTTCGTAGAATAAGTTAATAGCAGTTAGGAGTTGAAGGTGGTAGTGGGAGATCTAGAGCAATTTAAAGTTTTTACCAAACAAAGGGAATATGTCGGAATCGCCTCAAGGGAGGAGGTTCACAAGAAAGGGTATTGGCATGAAACGTTTCATTTTTGGCTGCTTGCAGAAATAGATGGGGAAAAGTATCTTTACTTCCAACTAAGAAGTGAAGATAAAAAAGATTTTCCTGGACTGTTAGATATAACAGCAGCAGGGCACCTGTTACATAACGAAAATATAGAAGACGGGATAAGGGAAGTGAAAGAAGAAATAGGTCTGGATATAGCGATAGAAGAATTAAATTATCTTGGGGTTTTTCCATATGAGAAAGTATTGGAGGGCTTTATTGATAAAGAACATGCACATGTCTTTTTATTAAAAAGAATGATCCCATTTCAGGAATTCACCTTTCAGCAGGAAGAGGTGAGTGGGGTATATCTGGTCCCTTTAGAAGGTTTTAAGAATTTATTGTTTAAAGATCATCTACAAACAGTTCTAATCGAAGGGATTGTTGAAAATAAGGAAGGCAAAATGGAAGCGAGTAAGTGGAAGGTGAATAAAACTAATTTTGTTCCGCATAATGACGATTTTTACAGAGATGTACTAAATGCCATCATTAATAAGATTTCTTAACTGAAAAAAACTGCTTTCCCTATGTTCAGGAAAAGCAGTTTTTTTTATAAGTTATTTGTATTTCTCTTTCCCCTTCGCTCCCCAAAAGAATAGAACGAAGATACCAGCAGCCACTATCAATGGGGAAGCATACATAATCAAAAAGTTTTCCATGAAATGAACCTCCTTATTTTTTTCCTTGCACGTACTTGTTATCGAATAAGAACAAGCGCATCAAAAGATATAATGAAGGAATCAGTAGGCAAAGACCGGCGATAAATGCTGTAATCAACGCTACTGCCATCGCCTCATTCGTAAATCCATCATAGATCGTCAAATATGGATACAGAAGGTAAGGCATATGAGATGCCCCGTAACCAAAGAATGCCGTTGCAAACTGAAGCATCACCAAGATAAAAGCTACACCAAGGTGCTTCTTTTTCCACATCAGATAAACCGCTCCAAGGAAAAAAAGGAACGATAGACTGAACATCCAAGAAAGCTCCAACATTTTATCAAAGTGTTTTGGGTTATGATCACTTAAAGCGAAAAAGACGAGAACACTGGCAAGGATAGTTGGAAGACTCCAGTTTAATGCATATTTTCTTAAAACTTCAAATGCATTTTCGTCACGCGCTGCTTTTGCATAAAATGCTAAGAAATAAGCAGAGATGTAAAGTACACTTACTAAGGCTAAAATGACCACTGCCCAAGAATAGAAACTAGTGAACAGTGCTCCGTAATCAAGCCATACGGAGTCTTCATACTTGTAAATGAAGCCACCCTCTGAAATGGTCAGCACAACAGATAGGGAAGCAGGAATTAAAAGTCCTGTGGCTCCATATAAGGCTTGATAAAAATTGTTTCCTTTTTCTCCATAATGATGAAAAGCGTAGTATGATCCGCGAATGGCCAATAACACTATGGCTATGCTTCCCGGAACTAACAAAGTTGTTCCATAATAATAAGCAGTAGAAGGGAAGAAGCCTACTATTCCAATAAAGAAGAAAACAAGGAACACATTCGTTACTTCCCAAACAGGAGAGAGGTAACGGACAATCACTTTATTGATCAGGTGGTTTTTCTTTGTAATGGTGGAATAATAACTAAAGAACCCGGCACCAAAATCAATGGATGCTACTATTAAATAACCGTACAAAAACGTCCACAGGACAGTAATTCCTATTACTTCATAACTCATATGTCATCCCCTTCACTCCATGCCCCTATCGTGAAGCTCTTTCTCCACCGGGTTATTTTTAAACATTTTCCGTAAGACAGTCGCACAAGTTGTTAGAAGAACGATGTAGAGTAGAACAAATAGTACAATCATTAAGTCAACATGTTCCGAGGTCGTTGCACCTTGTTCGACGGTCATATAGCCTACAAGCAACCACGGCTGCCTACCAAGTTCCGCGAAGAACCAACCCATCTCAATTGCCAGTAGGGACAACGGTCCACCCGCAACTATTGCCCATAACAAAGGCTTGTTCCATTCGTTCCATTTCCGGATTTTTGCAAATAAGACGTATAAGAGTGATATAAACGCCAGGAACATACCAATTCCGACCATCAAATCAAAGAAGTAATGAACGATTAATGGAGGTAGCTCCTCTTCAGGGAATTCTTCTAGGCCAATAACTTCTGCATCTGGTGTCCCGTGAGCTAATATACTTAAGGCATAGGGGATTTCCAGTGCATATTTCACTTCATTATTTTCTTGCAGTACACCACCCAATATTAGCGGAGCTTCCGTTGAAGTTTCAAAATGCCATTCTGCTGCCGCAAGTTTTTCAGGTTGATATTTTGCTAGATACTTACCTGAAAAATCACCAATGATAGCAGTGGATATCGCAAAGATTGCAGCTGCTGTCATTGTAAGGTGCAATGCTTTTTTATGATAAACATGATCTTTTCCTCTAAGTATTGCAAATGCTGCTATAGCTGCTAAAACAAAAGCAGTTGTTAAATAGGCAGAAGATAAGACGTGTGCAACCTTTGTAGGGGTTGCGGGATTGAACATCGCTTCTAATGGACGGATATTGGTCAGGATGCCGTTTTCAAGATCAAATCCTCTTGGCGCATTCATAAATCCGTTCACTGTTGTGATAAAGAAGCCTGAAGCCATTGCCCCTAGTGCTACTGGGATTAGTATGAAAAAGTGATAAATTTTCTTTTTAAATCGGTCCCACGTATATAAATAGATACCAAGAAAAATAGCTTCAAAGAAAAAAGCAAAGGTTTCCATGAATAAAGGAAGACTAATAACATGTCCAGCCATTTGCATAAAGTTAGGCCAAAGCAGACTTAACTGTAAACCAATAGCGGTCCCGGTTACAACCCCGATTGCAACAGTAATGACAAATCCGCGTGCCCATCTTCTTGCAAGCAGGCGGTAATGCTCATCATTCCTTTTTATCCCCATCCACTCTGCCAAAGCAATCATTAAGGGTACTCCCACGCCGACTGTGGCAAAGATTACGTGTACAGCCAAAGTAATACCTGTTAGAATTCGGCTTAATAAAACCGGGTCATATTCAAACATCCCAAACATCCAATTCCACTCCTTCTCTAACACAAAATTTCTGTCTTCAAGATATATTTATTATTATACAGTAGATTGCTCAATATTTCACAATATAAACATCAAGCAAACTCTCTTTCTAGTATATTCCCTTTAAACATAAAGCAAAACAGGGGGAAAGCGCTTGAATATGACATCTTTATGGCAAAGATTCGGCTAATTTGTGACAACCAAGGAAGTTCATCCAAGATAACAAATCATCTTAAATGAGATATAGATACAGTTGGAGAATTTTCAGAAAAAAAGTAAAAACTGACGGAATGTTGTATAAATATGTAGAAGAAGGTGGTAAAATATTCTTATAATTCACACAAAGGGTGTATTCAATGAGCAATTTAAAAAATCATATTAATAAGCTTTCCAGAGACACATTCTCTCTAAACTATAATCTAGATCAAGGAATTGTTGGCACCTTTGAATTATCAGAAGGGCACAATGATTGTGTGAAAGTTCATGAGAATCTAAAATTTAATACACCAGTGGAAAAACTATTATACACAATCTATGATTTAACAGTGCTTCAAAATAAGAAAGCTGCAAGGGAAAAGTTCCAATACTTAAACGATGAGTTTGATACCGGCAGTTTATTGTCGGACCCCAGCATAAACTTACTTTATTTGGTGGTGAAACTTAAATTCTCTATCTTAAATAATGATAGAAAGTTATATCAGCCAATATATAATCAAATTAGAAGTTTACCTACTAGCATAAATCCCTCGATTGAATATATACACCATAAAACATTAGGTATCTATTATTATCGAACTAATAACTTTTTACAATCCACTTTAGCGCTTGATAATGCCCTTTCTTTAGCGGAAAAACTACCACACATTTCTGCAAATGATAAAGCTGAACTGTATTATCAAGTCGCATTAACAAAATTAAAAACTTGTGATACGTATGAATCCATCTTTTTTGCAGACAAGGCCCTTTCTCTCTACCAGAGTCTCTATAACAATAAGCGCTCGGCTGAGTGTCATATTATTTTAGGAATAAACTTTAACCATTCCAAACGACAAGATTTTGCAGAAAAGCATTATCTGTCTGCAAAAAATATAGGGGAAACCATTGGAGATTCTTATCTCGAATCGATGGCACTACATAATCTTGGTTGCATCAAATCCTATCAAAAACAGTCAGAGGAAGCGATCTATTACTATCTAGAATCGTTAAAAAGGAAAAGAGAAGAAGAAAGAAGTGTATATTCCATATTAGGGCTAGTCGAAGAATATTATTTTTTGGGTCAAACAGAATTTTCAAAAGAATGGGCAGAACAAGGGTTAAGATTGGCTGTGAGAACTGATTTAAATGAATATATTCTTCACTTCACTACACATATTTATTTATTGGATAAAGATCGAAAGTTAGAGCTATACATCCAGCAAGAAGTGATTCCTTATTTTAAGAATGCTGGAAATGAACGTTACACGATTAAATATACAGAGATGTTAGCGAAATACTATTACGAAAACCAACAATACAAGTTGGCAAGTGAGTTTTTTAACAGTTGTTTGCAAAATATAAAATCCAAAACCTCTTACTAAAATAAACTAGAGAATCCCACACTATGAATGCTGGTGTGGGTTTTTACAATGAAAAACGGGTCATTTGGCTTAGTTAAAATTTTATTGAAAAACATGTTTAATTAACCAATATAGGGTATGTAAGCATTATTTAATCTTTTTTATAAGAAAGGTAGTGTTTACATTGTTCGGGATAAATGATTTGTGGAAATTTTTTCTCTCCTTTTTTCTTGTGCTTCCTATCGTGACAGTCATTCATGAAATGGGGCATTATTTCTTTGCTAAGCTTTTTGGTGGTAAGGTAATTGTGCATATAGGAACAGGAAATATCCTATTCAAGTTTGGTTCTATGCGCATAAGGAAGTTATATTTTTATGATGGTTGGTGTGAGTATATATCGTTAAGCAAAAAAGCGTCTAAACTTGATAAAGTTTTAGTTTATTTAGGGGGATCACTTTTCAATATCTTGTCCATTTTTATCTTGAACACATTAATCTTAAATGACTTTTTAGAGCCAAGCATTTTCTATTATCAGTTTACCTATTTCTCTTTTTACTTTTTATTCTTTTCATTATTTCCAATTAATCACCTAAATGGCTGTCCAAGTGATGGAATGGCAGTTCTAAATTTATTAACGAATAAAAAGTTCAGTAAAAATCCACCCAATTAATGATATATATGACATTTGTCATGATATTGTCATGACACGTATGACTATGCCAAGTCTCATTATAATAGTAAAATAAGGTTAAAAGATGAAGAGTATTTTACAAAACTTTCCTAGTAATATTTGTTATAATTATGATACAAGACATGTAAAAGGTAAATGAGGTTTCAACTATTATGAAAAAGAGATACTTAATGTTTCAAAAGGGTTCAGGAATATCCCCATACATCTGGAGCGTATTCAGCATTCTGCCGTTTTATTTTATTTTTCAATCATCATCCACACCTGAGATAATAGTAGGTATTTTCTTAACGATTCTATTTTTTATTGCTTATAGATTTGCATTCATCTCTAATAAGTGGCCGGTTTATTTCTGGACTTGCTTACTGATAGGGATTTCTATAACGATGACTATATTGTTTCATTTCATCTATTTTGCTTTCTATATTGCATTTTACAATGGGAAAATTAAGAATAAAATTGCTTTTATCGTTCTATATATCATTCATCTAATTGCAACTACAGTAGCAATCAACATAAATGTTGTCATGAGGGACGAGTTATTCCTAAAGCAGATCCCCTTTGTGGTGATTATATGGATTGCTGTAATTTTGCTTCCCTTTAATCTATACAATAAACGAAAACAAGATCAGCTAGAAGAGCAGTTGGATGTAGCCAATAAAAGAATTTCTGAGCTAATCATCCAGGAAGAAAGGCAACGAATTGCAAGAGACCTGCATGATACACTTGGACAAAAACTCTCGTTGATCGGCTTAAAGAGTGATCTTGCAAGGAAGGTAATGAGTAAAAACCCTGATCAGGCAAAATTGGAGCTAAAGGATGTACAACAAACAGCGAGGACAGCGTTAAATGAAGTGAGACAAATGGTGTCTCAAATGAGGGGAATTCGATTAAAAGAGGAGTTTGTAAGGATAAAACAAATACTTGACGCTGCAGAGATAGAATTAAAATTGGAACACGATTTACCTTTAAAGGACAATTCATTGTTCTTGGAGAACATTTTAAGTATGTGCTTAAAAGAAGCGGTTACCAATGTAGTTAAACATAGTAAAGCTTCAACATGTATGGTCCGTATGGAGCAGTTAGGAGACGAGATCAGACTGACTATTCATGACAACGGGGTTGGAATGACAGAGCAACAGGATATAGGAAAAGGCAGCGGTCTGCTCGGTATTAAGGAACGCCTGGAATTTGTAAATGGCCTGATGGAGATTATTGGGGAACAGGGAACAACGCTCCGTATCAAGGTGCCTAAAATGGTCAATCAGAGGGAACGGGAGGAGAAAGCATGATAAGGATAGTAATAGCAGAGGACCAACGAATGATGTTAGGCGCCTTAGGTTCATTACTAGATTTGGAAGACGATATGGAAGTGGTCGGAATGGCCGGGAACGGGGAAGAGGCTGTAGCTTTATATCATAAATATAAGCCTGATGTATGTATCATGGATATTGAGATGCCAGAAAAAACAGGTTTGGAGGCAGCGGAAGAGTTAAAAGGGTTAGGTTGCAAAGTAATCATATTGACCACATTTGCAAGAACAGGGTATTTCCAAAGAGCCTTAAAAGCAGGTGTTACAGGTTACTTACTAAAAGACAGTCCAAGTGAAGATCTGGCCAACTCCATTCGGAGCATCATGTCAGGTAGACGCGTCTATGCCCCTGAATTGATGGATGACTTCTACGGAGAGGAAAACCCGCTCACAGAAAGGGAAAAAGCGGTTCTTGAACTTGTGGCAGATGGGAAAAACACACAGGAAATAGCTGATGAATTAAGCATCAAATCAGGTACCGTTAGAAACTACATTTCTACCATACTCGATAAGCTGGAAGTGAAAAACCGAATTGAAGCTATTACCCAATCCAAGGAAAAAGGTTGGTTTAAATAAAATTGGATAGAATGTTTAAAAACCGATCTAAGAGTAAGATCGGTTTTTGTTTATGCTCTACTTTAATATGTGATATAGTTATGAAAGCTATTTCAAGGCTATATTTAGAAAAGAGACGTGATAAGAGTGACTGATTTTTTAAAATTAGGGATTCGTAAGGCAGTAAATCACTCCTTAAAATCCATGGGAATAACTTCCCCAACCCCCATACAGGAACAAACCGTTCCTACCGTTCTTGAGGGACATGATGTAATTGCACAGGCGCAAACAGGCACAGGTAAAACATTAGCTTTTGTTCTTCCTATTCTAGAAAAAGTGGATGTTAATAGCCCTGATACTCAAGCATTGATTTTAACACCAACCAGAGAGCTTGCGCACCAAATTACAAAAGAGATAAAGAAATTAAAGGAAAACATAGATGATTTAAACGTTCTTGCAGTATATGGTGGACAGGATGTTAATTCCCAGCTGAAAAAGCTTAAGGGAGCACAGCATATTATCGTGGCAACACCTGGTCGCTTGCTAGATCATGTGAGAAGAGGGACAATTGATCTTTCCACTATCTCCATGCTTGTCATTGATGAAGCAGATCAGATGCTATTAATGGGTTTTTTACCGGATATAGATACCATCACTGCAGAAACATTTTCTTCTCGTCAGACAATGTTGTTTTCTGCAACCATACCAAATGAGATCCATTCTTTAGCTCAAAAATATATGAAGCACCCTAAACACATTCAAATTGTGGAAAAGCAAGTGACTGTGGAGACTATCAACCATTATGCCGTGGAAACGACTGATCGCCGAAAAGAAGGCACTATGCTTCATCTTATAAAAGAACATAATCCCTATTTAGCCATTATCTTCTGCCGTACAAAGGCGAGGGTACAAAAACTGACTGAAATTTTAAAACACGAGGGCATAGAATGTGAAGCATTACACGGGGATATCCCACAATCCAAACGGAACAGAGCGATGAAATGGTTCCGGGAAGCTAAACTTCAATACCTGGTTGCAACAGATGTAGCTGCTCGCGGGCTTGATGTAGAAGGTGTTACACATGTCTATAATTATGACATTCCACAAGACTTAGAGACATACATCCATCGTACCGGCCGCACAGGGCGAGCGAGTGGAACAGGAGAAGCATACACGCTTTACGCTCCTAGAGATGTGGATTTCCTACAAATGATAGAAAAGGGATTAGATATGCCACTTGAGAAGCTCGTTTTTAAAGGCATTAGTATTCCTGACCGCGACGATTACGAGGAAGAGCGCAATATAAATATTGCAAAAGCTAGAAAAGAAAAAGCAAAGAAAAAAGATTTTACTAACAGGAATTTCAAGAGATAGAAAGGAAGATTTAACAATGAATATTAAAGGTCATGAAGCGGAAAAACTCAAAGATCCAACAGGAATCATCGAGGGAGATAGATATGAATTTTTTCTAGATCTGGAAATTGATGAAGAAGATGAATTATATTCCGAGCAAGGTGTTTATATAAAAGTGATCCTTGCGGTAGATGGTAATGGACATAGGATTGCTCAATATCAGTTCTACGAAGAAAATACCAACAAGGCGTTGGATTTCGAAATGGAAGAAGAAGAAGAGAAGGCAGTCCTTGCATACTGCGGGGAACATTTCAAGACAGTGTTATAACTAAAACCATTTGCATTTTTTCTCGTTCTCCTGTACTATAGGGAAACAAGCTACGATGTACGTAACCATAACAAAGTTTTAACCTTTATACTTAGCTAGGGAGTTTTATATAAAAGCAGGAATGTCATGCCTCCATGGATAGAGGACGACAGGAATGTTTTTGCGAACACCCACTTTCAGGAGTGGTGGTTTAAAACTTTCTTATACTAAGTTACGGCAGTTGTGGCTTGTTCCTTTAAAAACACACTAAAAAACGAGCTTCCATCTTTAGGTGGAGGCTCGTTTTATTTGCTGGCTACACCAATTGAGTAACACAGTATGTTAAGATAGGTAAGTTCTATATCGTGTATAGAATAACGAGTACTAGGAAAATACTTACAAGAGCACTAAGTAAAGTAACTGAAGGGAGATAGAAAAATGGAAAAGATAGAAGTTGGAGATATTTTTATTGTGACAGATGAGAATGATCAGGAACAAGAGCTTGAGGTTCTTGGAACGATGGACGTGGAAGGTGCTGTATACGTAGCAGTCGGTTTTGTAGAAGAGATTGCAAAAGACACGACTGGCGACGTCGATATTTTCTTCTTGAAAGTGGAAGAAGACGGAGAATTATCCGAAATTGAAACGGACGAAGAGTTTAATAAAGTTTCCGCAGCATTCGAAACGATGGTAGACAAAGAACAATAATACTATGAAGGTTGTCCTGTAAAAAAGGACAACCTCTTTTTTTGTTTAATGGCATGTATGAGAATAAGCTCCATACATTATATCAAAGAATGATTTTCACCTGGAAAGTTATTCTTTTATATCCAATTCCTACTTGACGGGGTTGTTTTAGTGGATTAAAGTATTTGAGTAAGAAAGAAGGGGGAGATAGTATGGACACTTTGTTTATTGTACTAAATATTATTTTATTACTTTTACTTTGCTTTGGGCTTTATACGATGCAAAAGAAAGGCATTTCTTTTTCTAAACGCGTTTTCTCTGCATTGGGGATAGGGATTCTTTTCGGTCTTGGACTTCAGTTTGTTTATGGATCAGGTTCAGAAGTTTTAACAGGTTCTATCGACTGGTTCAATATTGTAGGTTCTGGTTATGTAAAATTTCTGCAGATGATTGTAATGCCATTAGTATTCATCAGTATCATTGCAGCATTCACCAGACTTACATTAAAGAGTAACATTGGAAAGATCAGCGGGTTGATCATTGGTATCTTGATCGGTACGACAGCTGTAGCAGCGGCCGTTGGTATCGGTACCACACTTGTCTTTGATCTAGAAGCAATCCAAATTGAGCAAGGAGAAGCGGAAACAGCTAGAGGAGAACAGATGGAACAGCGAGCAGGGGACCTTGCATCTAAAACATTCCCGCAACAGATGCTGGATTTCATCCCTTCCAATGTATTCCTTGACTTTACAGGTGCTCGTTCGACATCGACAATAGCTGTGGTTATATTTGCCGCATTTATTGGGATAGCTTATTTAGGAGTTAGACGCAAAAACCCTGAACAGGCGGAATCCTTCGCAAAAATAGTGGATACCTTTTATACCATCATTATGAGAGTTGTGACCTTGATTCTTCGTTTAACTCCATATGGGGTACTGGCGTTGATGACCAAGGTTACCGCAACTAGTGATTATGGAGCCATTGCCAAGCTTGGACAGTTTGTAGCAGCCTCCTATGTGGCACTGGCAATTGTGTTCGGTATCCATTTAGTTCTTTTAGCTATTGCCGGCTTGAATCCATTAACTTATGTTCGTAAGGCGATTCCTGTTCTATCATTTGCCTTTACTTCACGTACTAGTGCTGGAGCTTTACCATTAAACATCAAGACACAGACGAAAGAATTCGGTGTGTCAGACGGTATTGCCAATTTCGCAGGTTCTTTTGGGTTATCTATCGGCCAAAACGGTTGTGCAGGTGTCTATCCGGCCATGCTGGCAGTGATGATTGCACCGACAGTCGGAATAAATCCGTTAGATTCATCGTTCCTGTTCATGTTGATTGTCATCGTAGCTATCAGCTCATTTGGGGTTGCGGGAGTAGGAGGCGGAGCAACTTTTGCTGCAATTCTGGTGCTCTCCGCAATGGACTTACCGATTGCACTGGCAGGATTATTGATATCGGTTGAACCTCTAATTGATATGGGACGTACGGCAGTGAATGTAAGTGGTAGTATGACCGCAGGTGTGCTGACGAGTAAGGTGACAAATGACCTTGATACTACTGTTTTTAACAGTAAAGCATCTACGGATATGGAGTTGGATGTATAATAAGTTTTTGTATGAGGAGAGAGAGCAGCAGCATAGTTGCTGCTCTTTTTTTTTGGTGTTTTAGTTACGAAAGCCGAAATGTCACAATGACCTGTGTAAAAGTCACAATAACCTTAGAGAAAGTTACAATAACTAAAGAAATAGTTACAATCAGCCTTAGAAAAGTTAAAATCCCTACTACTGAGGTTCGAAGTAAAAATAAATGCGTTTAAGCGTAAATTTCTGTTGCTTTTAAACATAATATAAATTACTCTATAAAGTAACAGGAGGTGAAAATAATGGAAAATGTAAGATTGAATGTTGCTTTATTGCGTAGAAAGGTACCAAACTTGACGAGTGCGGCTAAATCTGTGGGCTTAAGACCCGCAACCGTTTCAAATCTGTGCACAGGCAAAATTCCAGTTGGGAGAGCAGAGGTACGCACCATTATCGCACTAGCTGATTTAGCAGAGTGTAGCTTGGATGAGTTGATATTGAGAGGGGAGAAAGTCGATATGATTGAAACAAAAATTAAAGCTATTGATTTATTGGCTCCATTGACTAAAGGAGGTACTAACGGTCTTGTGGCAAGACCAGGCATGGGGCAACTTGTGGTTCTAGCAGAGTTGTATTACCGTCTTAAAAGAGAAGGGTACACTTCAATTTTGCTATCACCTAAAGGGGAGCATCCTGAGGTCGTGGACATTCTTGATCATGTCGATTTCGCTGTAAGCACAATAGAAGAAGCTTACCAAAAAATCATGGAACTTGGACCAAATAAAGAGATAATTTTCACTGCTGACCGAGGTCATGTAGCGAGCGGGAACATTCAAGACCTTCACAACAAACTAGAAAAGGTTGGAATGAATACAGTTACAACCTTCCTTCTTGATTTAAGTGGTCAAGTTGTGGATGAAGACCTTCCTTATGGACCTTTAGAAACGTTATGGCAATTTGATGCTGATCTTGCAGCAAGACATAAATATCCAGCTATTAATCCTTTACATTCTACTTCATCTGTTTTAGAAGGTGCCCACCTAGATCAACACCACTTATCCATACAACAACGCTCACAAAAACTTCTTAGACGGTACCGTGAGTTACGCTCACTTGTTCAAGTCAGAGGAATGGATCAACTCCCTGAATCTGATATACAAATTTATAAGAGAGGGGAAAGATTGGAGGCATATCTAACCCAACCTTTCTATGTTGCTGAACCCTTTTCTGGTAAACAAGGAGAAGATGTTGACCTCCCGACGATGCTTGAAGATATTAGAAAAATACTAGAAGGTTCCTATGATTCTGCAGAAGTGAATTCTTTATCATATATTGGTTCTATAAAATAACTTCTTTAGAGAATAGTAAAAAGAGCCGTCAAGATTGGGCTCTTTTTAGTTTACTCCCTGATACCGAAATCCTCCACTTCCAATAGATGTTCTGGTTTTTTCCCAATTGAATCCTGATGAAAATAATCCCTGATGACACCTTTTTTTAAATAATTGGTGATAGAAGCTAAAATCATTCCCTGGTCCAAAGAAAGATACGTATGGGCAATTTCCCCTGTTCCAAGATTGACTGTGTCATAATATCCATAATCTTCTCCATAGGCTCCCATATCTTGCAGCTTTTTAAGGTTGTCATAGACTTCTTCAGGAGCATGCTCTAATGCAAGAAAGCTCGCATGTGGTGTAACTGTCGCTTTATCTTCATAACCTTCAGTTCCTAATACAGGCGCTCCAAACTCTCCATAATTATTTCGGATGGCTGCAGGGGAAAAGCCCCAAGCCTCCAATTCATTTACTTCCGCATAGCGGATTTGACCTTTTACATGCTGTAGATTATTCAAGCCTAAAGCATCCACACCGAGTTCATTTTCCTTCATGACAAGGCTTGGCATCAGCGCTTCAAACATACTGCCTCCCCAGCTTGGTACAAACTTAATATTTTCATATTCGTACACACCTTGAAACACACTTACACCGTTATACTCCTTCATCTCACCCGAAGGAGTTTGAGATTGCCAATCAAACTCTGGCGGAAAAGTTCGGTACAACTTCCACCAATGTTCCTCAGGTACATCACCTTTACCAATAGCGAGGTAACTTGCCACTCGCGGCTCCGTATATAACATCCCATAATGATGAGAAGTAAGACTTTCTTGTTCCTTATCATATCCTCCATGTAGATGACCAACAGAAGGGTCATAAAGGGTGGAATAATCCATTTGCTCAACGAGGGGATCTGTTAAACCTTTCAGATCTTCAAAGTACTGTCCTGTAACAATTAACCCTGCAGTCAACCAACCATTATCAACACTAGAGATAAACTGTCCCCAATCTTTTTTTTGCTTGCCATCCTTCGTGTAGTACCAATTGTAATAAAGACCGTTCCAAGTATCCATTTCATTTAATGTGCGCAAGGTTTTTTCAAGCTTTTTCTCGGCTTCATTTTTTGGTATAAAGCCAAGTTCCACACCAGAAACCATTCCTAACATATACATGGCAATATTAGTAGGGGAGGTATGTTCGGCTTTCGTTTCATCCTGCTCAAAGTCAACCCGATCCATGGTAAGACCTGTTTCAAGATCGGTATAATCTTCAAAAAATCGAAACGTTTTTTCAGCAGTGTCTAGTAGTTCTTTTTCCATTTCATTTTTGGGTTGAACAACTGCATTTTCTGGAGTGCTTGTAAAATAGAGAATTGTACCAACACACACCATAGTTATCAAAAATAACCCAAGCAATTTTCTCAAATTGTAACAACTCCTTTAAAGTGATTTAGTGAAACGTTTCGAAAAAATAATTGAAAACGCCTTCATTTGTGTAAAATATACCCTTTAACCTAACGTTAATCAATACATTTTCACTAAAAATAATGAAATGACATTCACTTCTTTATGTTATCGTAATAAAAGCTTGTCACAATCCCACCATTTTTGATATAGTAATATGTTGTAACTTCTTATATAAAGAAACAATTATGTCAACTATGTAAATAGATAAATTTAATAAAGGTACTGGTGATAATAATGAGTCAAGACTATAGAGTATTATTGTATTATAAATATGTAGATATTGAGAATCCTGAAGAGGTCACACAAGAACACCTGGAATTCTGTAAAGAACTAGGGTTGAAGGGCCGTGTATTAATTGCAAAAGAAGGGATTAACGGTACAGTTTCAGGGACGATCGAGCAAACGGACGCTTATATTGAGCATATGAATGCACACCCTCTGTTCTCAGATATTATCTATAAAGTAGATGAAGTAACTGAACATGCATTCCCTAAAATGAAGGTCCGTTATCGTCCGGAGTTGGTGACATTACGCCTGGAAAATGACATTGACCCACGCAAAACTACCGGGAAGCATTTAAAACCAAAAGAATGGTTGGAAGCATTACAAAGCGATGATACAGTAGTAATTGATGCTCGTAATGATTATGAGTACGACCTTGGACATTTCCGCGGGGCAGTAAAACCTGACATCAATACGTTCAAAGAGCTTCCTCAATGGATTAAAGAAAACAAGAAGAATTTTGAAGGCAAAAAGATTTTAACGTATTGTACTGGCGGAGTACGTTGTGAAAAGTTTTCCGGCTGGTTACTTGAAGAAGGTTTTGAGGATGTTTCTCAGCTGGATGGAGGAATTGTCACTTACGGGAAAGACCCTGAAGTGCAAGGAGAACTATGGGATGGACAATGCTATGTGTTTGATGAACGTATCAGTGTTCCAATTAATCAAAAGGAACATGTAGTAGTCGGTAAGGATCATTTTACTGGTGAACCTTGCGAGCGCTATGTAAACTGTGCTAATCCTGAGTGTAACAAGAAGATCTTGAGCTCTGAGGAAAATGAACACCAATACTTGCGCAGTTGTTCCCACGAATGCCGTGTACACCCAAGAAATCGTTATATCACAGAACATGGATTAACAGAAGAAGAAGTAAGCAAAAGAATGGATGCAATCAAAGAAGAAGTTACAAACTAATATATAAGCAGTTAACCTGTTTCTCAAACGAGGAACAGGTTATTTTTATGGACAAAAAGAAATACTTATCTGAAAAGACTACGTTTTTCTTTTATCAATAGAGGTAAATAGTAAGTAATGAAAAGAAAGGAGACTACATACATGGAATACCGGATTGAAAAAGATACAATGGGCGAAATAAAAGTCCCAAAGAATAAGCTATGGGGAGCACAAACGCAAAGAAGCATTGAAAATTTTGCAATTGGTTCGGAGAGGATGCCAATAGAGATCATTCACGCATTTGCACTATTAAAAAAAGCAGCGGCAAAAAGTAATCATAAATTGAGGAAACTCTCTACCGAAAAAGCAGAGGCAATGACAGCCGCTGCTGATGAGATAATAATGGGTAAATGGGATGAGCATTTTCCACTTGTTGTGTGGCAAACAGGTAGTGGTACACAATCCAATATGAATGTAAACGAAGTGATTGCCAATAGGGCTAATCAACTGTTAACGGACAGCGGAGGAGAGGACCGGATCCATCCAAACGATGATGTAAACATGTCCCAAAGCTCCAATGACACGTTTCCGACTGCCTTACACATTGCTGGCGTGTTAGCAGTAGAGGAAAGACTTCTTCCAGCTCTAACAAGACTAAAAGAGACTTTGCTGCAAAAGTCGGACAAATTTAATGATGTCATTAAAATAGGTAGGACCCACTTACAAGATGCTACGCCACTTACACTAGGCCAAGAAATCAGCGGTTGGCATCATATGCTTGAAAAAGGGGAGAACATGATTATAGAAAGCCTACCCTATATGAAAGAACTGGCTATTGGTGGAACGGCAGTAGGTACAGGGATAAATGCACATCCGGAATTTGGGCAGATGGTAGCAGAAGAAATCACACAGCTGTCTGGGAAAAACTTCACTTCTGCAGCGAATAAGTTTCATGCATTAACCAGTCATGATCAAATTGTGTATGTACATGGAGCAATAAAAGCACTTGCTGCAGATTTAATGAAAATTGCCAATGACGTAAGGTGGCTTGCCAGTGGTCCAAGAAGCGGGATAGGTGAGATAACTATACCAGAAAATGAACCTGGAAGCTCTATTATGCCCGGCAAAGTCAACCCAACCCAAAGTGAGGCATTAACGATGGTGGCAACGCAAGTGATGGGGAATGATGTAACGATTGGTATTGCGGCGAGTCAGGGTAATTTTGAACTAAATGTGTTCAAACCCGTCATTATCTATAACTTCCTACAATCCGTTACACTTTTGACAGACAGCATGAACAGCTTTAACGACAAATGCGTCAGCGGGATGGAACCTAATTTAGAAAAAATAGCATTAAATCTGCAAAATTCTTTAATGTTAGTCACGTCCCTAAATCCTCACATAGGGTATGAAAAAGCAGCCTCCATTGCTAAGCTTGCACACAAAGAGGGGACAACGTTAAAAGAAGCCGCACTAAAACTGGAACTGCTAACAGAAGAAGAATTTGATGCCTTTGTTGATCCGAGTAAAATGGTAAGTCCACAGTAAACAAGATGGCCAGGTGGGAATTCTACTTGATTTTCCACCTGGCCATCTTGTTCTATTTCTCCATCATCTCAGTTTCATTGACTTTATCTATTTTGTCCACAAACATCTGAAACACTTTTCTTTTTTCATCTAACTCTTTTATGTATTGTTTAAGTTCATTAAATTTCTCTTCAAATGGTTTGTGATACGATTCTTTGATGTTGTCGATGATTTCATCGTTTATGGTGGATTGGATCACTTGTTTCGTAATACTGAACTTTATAGAATATAACTGAAGATCCGACTTCACTTTTTCATATTCATCATCAATTTCTTTCTTCTGCTTTAACATTTCTTCTTTCCATTCTAATAAAGAATCCTTTACATATGTTTGCATAGTTACCTCCCATGAACATACTGATACTAAGGTTATGTATTGTATCTATAATATTAAGGAAAATAGGATAATTTGTGGGGGTAATTTTCTTTACAGGTTCGTTACAGAAGAGACTAAGAAAAAACAGGTACCCACAAATAAGGCACCTGTTTTTATTCTTTTTTACCAATAATTCCGTAAAAAAAGATATTCGTAATGTCTTCTGTTAACGGAAGCACTTTTTGATAAACTTCTTCTCTTTGCATATAATCTTTCAGCATCTGTACATAGAAAAGAATGGCTTCTTGCGAAAGATTTGGGTCGACATAGCCTTGTTCCTTTCCTTCCTCAAACAGTTTTGCAAAATAGGGAAGTGCTTTTTCTACATAAATTTTCTCAATGATATTACCTTCTGTTGTATATTCTTTCATCATGAAATGATAAAATTCTTCATGAATCTGTTTTGAGATTTCTTTTTTATTGAAAATAATTTGTTTGATTTTCTCTGGGAACGGTTTATCACTATGAATGAGCTTTTCGAAGTCGTCAGAAGTTTTATTTATGTAGTATCCAAACACATCACTAGTTAATTTATGTTTACTTTCAAAATAATTATAGATCGTCACTTGAGAAACATTGGCCTTTTGTGCTATTTCCGCTACGGACACTTTTTGAATGCCAAATTCCATAAAAAGTACTAAAGCAGCTTCTAAAATATCCAGCTTTTTTTGTTCTCTCCTTCGTTGAAAACCGTCCATTCTCCTTCACCTCTCTTATATTTTAATCAAATTTATGTAATAAAACAAATAAAATAGTTCATAAACTCTTGTCAAAGGATATTTTTATATATATTATGAACTATATAAGTTAAAATATTTCATATTTTTCTTTTCTGTATGTTTATCATGTAGATTAAGGGAGGGTCTTTCATGACCATTTTAGAGACGAATAATTTAAAGAAGACATTTGGTACTTTCACTGCTTTAGACGGGGTAGATATGAGTGTCAATAGTGGAGAGGTATACGGATTCATCGGACCTAACGGAGCGGGGAAATCCACCACCATACGTATATTATTGGGCATATTGAAAGCAACACATGGGGAAGCGAAGATATTCGGCCTAGATGCTTGGAAGGATGCTGTAGAAATCCACAAACGCATTGCCTATGTACCTGGTGATGTGACATTATGGCCAAACCTAACAGGAGGAGAGGTCATTGATTTATTCATGAAACTTCGTGGAGGGAGCAACACTGGAAAGAGAGAAGAGCTGATTGAAAGATTTAAACTGGATCCTTCAAAAAAATGCAGAACTTATTCTAAAGGAAATCGGCAAAAAGTAGCGTTAGTTGCGGCATTTGCATCAAATGCAGATTTATATATATTAGATGAACCTACTTCAGGACTTGATCCATTAATGGAGATGATTTTCCAGGAATGCGTATTGGAGGCTAAACTTGCGGGAAAGAGCGTGCTTCTCTCAAGCCATATACTTTCTGAGGTTGAAAAGCTATGTGACCGTGTTGGAATCATCCGACAAGGGAAGATTATAGAAACAGGAACCTTACAAGAATTGAGACATCTCACAAGAACAAATCTACTAGTTGAAACAAAACAGCCTTTAGTCGATATCAGTTTATTGAAGGGTGTACATGAAGTAAAACAACAAGATGCTGCGGTTTCTTTTCAAGTTGACGCAGAGGAACTGGCTAATGTCATGAAGCATGTGAGCGAGTTCGGCCTAATTAAATTAGAAAGTTCTCCTCCTACATTAGAGGATTTGTTTATGCGACATTATGATAGTGGCAATACCTCCAATGCAGGAGCGGGAGGGGAAGCCTAATGTGGAAGCAACGTTTTACTAATACTGGTAGACTCATTCTCTTCACTTTGAAACGGGATAAGATTCGTATCCCAATTTGGTTGCTGTCCATTACTATTATGACAATATTAACGGCCACGTCTTTTTCTGGTCTGTATGCGAATGACCAGGAAAGACAAGCAATCGCTGAAACAATGAAGAATCCAGCCATGACGGCAATGGTCGGTAAGGGATATGGGTTGGAAAACTATACTGAGGGGCCCATGATGGCGCACCAAATGCTACTATTTACAGCAATAGTGGTGGCAATCATGAGTATTATGTTGGTTACGCGTCATACAAGAAATGATGAAGAGGAGGGACGCGTCGAGTTAATCCGCTCCTTGCCTGTAGGTCGTTTAGCTACTGTTACTTCTACACTGGTCGTTGTGATAGCTACCAATGTATGTTTAAGTCTCTTCGTTGCTTTTAGCTTATTCTCTCTAGGAATTGACAGCATTGATCTAAACGGCTCCCTTTTATACGGTGCAGCATTAGGTGCTACGGGGATATTTTTCACAAGCATTACGCTTCTATTTGCACAACTTTCTTCAAACTCGCGTGGTACCATTGGGTTGTCATTTACAGTGCTTGCAGTCTCTTATTTAATTCGTGCGGTAGGTGATGTAAGTAATGAAGGCTTGTCTTGGGTTTCACCGCTCGGATGGATATTGGGAACAGAGGTTTATGTGAACAACTATTGGTGGCCAATTTTCCTTACATTAGGCAGCTCTATAACTATTGCCGTGACTGGGCTTTATTTACATGCATCGCGTGATCTTGGGTCTGGTTTCATCCCGACAAAGCCAGGTAAACGATATGCGTCTCGTTTCTTAAAAAGTCCTTTCGGATTGGCCTTCAGGCTTCAACGTACAGGGATTATCGCTTGGGCGATTGGAATGTTTATCTTAGGAGCGTCGTATGGTTCTGTGCTTGGGGACCTAGAAACGTTCTTTTCTAGCAATGATATGTTAACTCAAATGTTACCACCTGTAGAAGGATACACGTTAACCGAACAATTTATGACCATGCTAATGGCTATTATTTCTATGCTTTGTACGATTCCTCCCATCATGTTTTTGTTGAAACTAAAAGGGGAGGAGAAGAGAGGGCACTTGGAGCCAATACTTGCGAGAAGCGTGTCACGATCAAAGTTACTGGGAAGTTATATGTTGTTGTCTCTCATTTTCGGCTTTATTATGCTAACTTTGGCCATTTTAGGCTTATGGGTGGCAGCAGATTCTGTAATGGATGATCCAATCTCTTTGCAGTCAATTTTAAAAGCAGGCTTAGTCTATTTGCCCGCTTTGTGGATCTTGACCGGAATTGGAGTTGCTACCATTGGATTAAAACCTAAACTGACAGGACTCACTTGGCTTGTACTTGGCTATTCGTTTTTTGTTGTTTATCTTGGCGGCATGCTCAAGCTTCCTGAATGGATGGCAAATTTATCTCCATACGGACATATTCCACAGATTCCGGTGGAAGAGATCAATTATCTAACGCTTGCGATTCTTATTATTATTTCCATTGGTTTATCGTTAGTAGGTTATATAGGATTTCAATACCGTGATATCGAAGGATGATTTCAAAAGCCCCCTCGTTTATATTACGAGGGGGTTTACTTGTATAAAACACCTTTTCATCGAGCAATCTACAAAAGAAAAGGAGTGAAAAATGTGAAGCATTTAATGCCGATTTTAATCAAGTTCATCGCCAGTTTTTTAATCTTATCCTTTTTCTTGAATCAGTTTGCTGAAATCTCTTTCCTTGATATCCTTTTGACAACCGTTCTCCTTATCACTTTTTCGTACTTTGTAGTGGATGACATGGTATTGCCGCGAACCAACTATACATTTGCTGCAGGATTTGACTTTGTATTTAACTTTGCCACTATCGCTTTCATGGTATATATTTTGACCAATTTAAGTGGCGGGTTCTTGTTACCATCTGTAATTGCAGCATTTACAATCACAGTTTTTGAAGTGTTCTTTCATCTGTACCTTGTTAAAAGTGTTTTCCCTGATCACCCGAGAAAGAAATCGAAGAGGGAAGCTTCACCAATGGAACTACAAACAGAGTTCTCAGAAGAGTTAAGTGTTCATGAAAAGAAGAAGACAGAAGACTAAACCCAATAATTTTGTTGGGTTTTTTTGTTTGTTACACATAAGGAATATGAAAAACCCTCTATCCATAAACTATTAGGTCTTTTATCCTCAATTGTACAATATCCATTGACAGTGAGAATGATTTTCAATTATTATTCAATTGTTAATGAAAATCATTCTCACTCAAAAAGCAGGAGGAATACCATTGTCTATACTATGTAATAAAGCTCTTGAAAAAGATCTACCTAAACGATATCTGCCATTTTCAGAAAAAAGAATTCTAGCTAAATTAGTTCAAGCAGTAATTCGAGAAAATGTGATAGAAACAGACTGGACGCCAGATAAAGAAAAAGCAGGTGGTGTTTATAAACTGCACACTTTAAACGCTAAAGGTTTCATCACCATACCCGTTAAGCAAAAATATTTACTAGGACAACTAGAAATAAAAGATAAGATTTTACACGCTTTAAATGGTATGGAAAAGGAAATTAAGACTTCTGTTGAGTTCCTCCAAGCTATGTTTGGTCCGCTGGATTTAGCACCGCACGGAATAAAGAAGTTACATGATGAGTTACAAAACAGTATTAGAAACGATGCTTTAGCAATGGAAGCCCTAGAAAAATTTATCGAATTTAAAAACGATAAAAATAACATCTTGGACATGTTATTAGAGAAGAAAAAGCTGGATCCATCCTTCAGTCCACTTACATATTTGGAACAGTCGGTAATAGAGGGGCACACACTTCACCCTTGTTCAAAAACAAGGCTAGGTCTATCCATAGATGAAACCAGACGCTTTGCTCCAGAATGGCGGTCAGAAGTCGATCTTGTCGTGTTAGCGATTCACAAGGATGTTGCTCGTATTACATGTATGGAAAAGCAATCCATCACGGAAATCCTTCTATCGGATTATCCTGAATTACATAAAGAATATTGTCATTTAACTTCATATGAACTGCTGCCCGTGCATCCTTGGCAATACGAACATACAATAAGAAAACATTACCAAAAAGAATTAATTGAAAATAGAATCATTCCTTTACATACCTCGATACGGGTGAGACCCTTAATGTCATTTCGCTCAATGGCTCCAACAAAGGGGAGTACATTACATCATATCAAAACTGCAGTTAATATCCAGATGACTAGTGCTAAACGAACAGTTTCCCCAGCTTCTGTTCATAATGGCCCTGTTTTATCCAAGCTTTTAAAAGATATAGAGCAGAAGGACCCATTTATTAAAGGAAAGGCTGTGTTTTTATCGGAGATTGCAGGATGTCATTTTAAAGTTATACACCCA
Organism: Bacillus sp. RO1; assembly: GCF_012524115.1. Lineage (GTDB taxonomy): Bacteria > Bacillota > Bacilli > Bacillales > Bacillaceae_I > Sutcliffiella_A. Next base: position 84,140 of record NZ_JAAZWB010000089.1, read on the forward strand.
TCTTCAGAACTTGACTTAGAAAAGAATTTATCCTGCATAATCAGGGAAAATCCAGAAGCCGCCTTGGCTCCAGACAAGCTCGCAATTCCAGCAGCTGCTTTGTTGAATAAACTCCCCTTTTCAAAAGGGATCCTGATTAAAGAACTAGTAGAAAGTTACGCCATTTCTCATCGTCTATCACCAAAAATAGCAGCAATGAATTTCGTAGAAGAATACGGAAAGGTCCTTATACCCGTACTCATTCATTTAATAGTGAAATACGGCATTAGTATGGAAGCCCACCTTCAGAATGCAATAATAATATTTCGAAAGGGACAACCTGTTGAGTTGATGATTCGTGATAATGGGGGTATTAGAATCCATCAACAGGATGCAAGTAGTTGGTTGGACCTTAATCAAATAGATCAATCTACCAACATACTCACAGATCAATATCTAGACCTATATAAAATGTTCTCACATGCCGTTATTCATAACCACCTTGGCGAGTTAATTGTAATACTTGCTAAAGAGTTTAGCGTTGGTGAGATATATCTGTGGAGAATGGTAAAGCAAGTCATTAAACATACGTTTCAGGAACTATATTCAAACCTTAGCACAAAGGAGCAAGCAATGGGGTTGGAAGCATACATTTTCTCCTCACATACCCATTTAAAAGCATTAATTAGTATGAGGCTATCGGATACATATACAGAGAATATGTACGTAGAGGCACCAAATCCATTAATAGTAGAGAGGGAGGACAAGTACGATGAAGCTTAAATCTACCGTTGTTAAGAATGCTGAGTGTGTAAAAGTGTGGCTTGAAGAAGAAAAGCAGTATTATAAAAAGCTGCGTAATATGTCTTCTACACTTGCTGAAAGGTTTCCAGTTTTCATAAAAACTGGCCATCAACATATTCTTCATAAGTTGGCTGCCTCTCTTTTTCGAGAGGATGTTGTAAACTTGTATTCTCAATCTGTTGAATTAAAAAGAATCGGCTCTGTACTTGTCACCACTTTATTAAAAGTAGAAGAGCATTGGGAGCCCTACCTTAATCAGATACAAAGATTGGACTTAAAAGAGCATCTGATTTATCGTATTAAATGGTTTGAAGATTATATTTTGGTTTTCCCGATAAGAAAAGAATTTTCTTTTAGGCGGATAACGCTCGAAGGAGACATTTATAAAATAACATCTAATTCTATAACTGTCGTCGAAACTGCAAGCGAATTGCTAAGACTGATGCAACTTGAGGATAGTACGGAGTATTGTAATGAATTGGATAATAGTACTTCAAATTGTGTACTGGCTCACACTTACCACGATAGGTGGACGAATCAAATGAAAGAGGAAGCAAGTGCGCTTAGAACACCATCCCTTTCTAACTTTATCAAGAGAAAGAAGGAAACGGACCCTGAGTGGAACACTTTATTATTTTTTGAGCAGCTTGCAGTAGAAGGTCACCATTTACATCCAGGCACTAAAACAAAAACTGGCATGAGTATGGAAGATGTAATGCGATATTCTCCAGAATACCATGGACAATTTTCTATCCATTTCCTTGCTGTACGTAGAGATTATTTACTTCAAGTAGAAATGAAACCAAATCAACTTGAAAGGATACTTGAAAAACAATTCGAGGAAGGTAAAAAACTGCTAAGTGCTCAAGGTCATAACCCGTCCAACTATTACATTTTACCCGTACACGAGTGGCAACTAAATCATACTCTATATACATTATATTCTAATGAAATAAGACAGAACATCATTATCCCGTTACCTTCTATTAAAATATCAGCTCGAGCAACGTCTTCTTTTAGAACCGTCATGCCTACTAAAGCAACAAATACATTTTTGAAATTAGCGATTAATAGTCAGATGACATCAACGGTTCGGTCCATATCAACGAACACAGCACTAAACACTGTGCATTTCAGTAATATGGTAAAAGAGGTACTAGACAAAGAGCTTAGTTTAAGGGATTTTATCCCTCTCAATGAAACAAGTGGATTTGCATTTAAATCTGAAAACAAGGATAAATCTAGAAATTTGACAGTAATTGTACGTGAAAACAAGGAAATGGAGTTAGAGAACGGGGAAATACCGGTAGTAGGGAGTAGTTTATACAATAAATCACCATTGACCAATAAAACAATCTTGGATGATATTTTAGAGGAGTACCTATCATATTATCATTATCCCAGAAGGGAAGGGACTATTCAATTTTTCCAAGAATACCTCAGCATAACTATTCCAGGATTCCTCACATTTTTAACAAAATACGGTATAGCTTTAGAAGGTCATTTACAAAATAGTATACCTGTCTTTCGGAATGGGAAGCCGGTAAGATTTTATTTTAGGGACTGGGGTGGAGCAAGAATATATAGGCCAAGACTGCAATCACAGGGTATTTTTCCTGATTTTTATAGTGGTAGTCTAATTGAAACGGATGCAATTTATGACATTCATACGAAAGCACATTATACCATTATACAAAGCCATATTGGGGAAATAATTCGCTTGCTAGTAGAAAGTTCTGGAGTAGAGGAGAGTGAATTTTGGCAGGCAGTCGATAACAAGATAGAGGCAGTGTTCCAATGCTTAGAGTCATCTACAGAAGTGAACGTGAAGGAAGACCGAACATATTTCTACCAGGATAAAATAAGTCACAAGGCTTTAACAAAGATGCGATTGAATCCATCTGATGGGTATATGTTTAGCGATATTGATAATCCACTGAGTGCGAGCAGGAAAAAATGAATAGTGTTCCCTCACATGCAATTGGTGGCAGCATTGCCTTAAAGTCAAAGCAATATCGAAGGTTTCTCTACGGTAGTTTTATTGTGAGGACTTCTGATTGGATGGACCTCACTGTATTAAACTGGGTTGTATTTCAATGGACTCATTCAGCTCTCGCACTTGGTATTGCCAATGCTTGTCGATTGATTCCAGTATTTCTCTTCTCATTAACCGGTGGATATATAGCGGACCGATTTGATAGAAGACATTCTCTCCTGTGGCTTTATTCTGGAATCTTTGTACTGACTATAATGCTAGGAATTGTACTAAGCAATCATGCCACTTTAGTAATGTTTATGGTGCTAGTCTTTATAAGATCCATCATTATGAGTATAGAAGTACCTGTTCGTAATGCATATTTATCAGATATTGTGCCAAATGAAATGCTAGGAAGTGCTATTACTCTACAAACTACTTGCATTCACTTAGCAAGAATGATAGGACCTGCAATGGCTGGTGTATTGCTTAGTCATTTCTCTGCTTCAAGTATCATAATGCTGCTATCATTAGGGACCATAGGGGTGCTAAGCATGATAATCACCCCCAATTCCTACAAGAGAGATAAGAAATTGAAGCGGGAAACTAAGAAATCAACGTGGAAAGAAACCTTTTTTTATATAAAAAGAGACCCGGTTATTAAGTCCATTTTACTTATAAGCATTGCTCCCATGATATTTGGTTTCCCTTACACAACAATGATGCCTGTTTTTGCTGAACAATTATTTCAAGCAGGCCCAGAAGGATTTGGCCTTCTGCTCTCTGTGTCTTCCATCGGTGCAATTCTTTCAACGATACTACTGTCATGGAAGCAGCCAACACAAAAAGGGAAATGGCTTATCTTATCTTCCATAGGCTTTGGATTAGCTTTTCTTTTATTTATTGTATTTAGTAAATCCGTCCTCCTATCCTTCTTATTTATGTTTATAGTTGGAGCAATAAGTCAGTACTACAGGACACTTAGTAGAATGATAGTACAGTTAAAAGTAGAGGAAGCGTACCGTGGAAGAGTACTAAGTATTGCCCTCATGGATAGAGGATACATCCCACTTGGAGCAATTTTAATAGGGTTTATTGCCAATTTAATAGGCATTATATTTGCTGGTCTAATGATGGGAGCGGGTATCATTGTTATTACATTAATTTTAGTACTGATAAATCAACGACTTTGGAAGGAATGAGATTGTTGGAAATAGATCAAATAAAGAGTTTGGTGGACAAGCTTGTTATAAGCGAAGAGCCAGCAAGTGCTTACATCTATAACTTAAAAAGCTTACGAAACCATGTACAAACGATAAAAGAGTCCCTGCCAACTTATTGTTCTTTATACTATGCAGTCAAAGCAAACCCTGATCAAAAAATTCTCAACACCCTGGCAACATTGATAGATGGATTTGATACGGCATCTGAGGGAGAAGTTAGGAAAGTAAAAAACTTAGGAAAACCAGTTGTACTGGGAGCACCAGCAAAAAAAGATAAGGAGATCTCTCTGTTAGTAGATGGTACGATCTTATACATGAATATTGAGAGTGAAAGAGATCTACACCGAATAAATCGTTTAGCTGAAAAAGCTAAAAAGGTGGTACAGGTATTCATTAGAGTGAATGTCCAACATAACGTCAAGGAGAGTTCACATAAAATGGCAGGAGTTGCAACTCAATTCGGAATAGAGGAGAGCAATATACCTTATCTTTTAAAGAACTTAGTACAGTTTCCCTACATAGAAGTAAAAGGATTTCATTTTCACGCTATGAGTAATAATTTAAACGCTAAAGAGCATGTGGATTTTATTAAAACATGTTTAAGAAGAACTTTGGAGTGGAAGCAATCCTATGCTTTAAATGTGGAAATTGTGAATGCCGGTGGAGGAATTGGGATAAATTACGAGAATCCAGCAGCTCAGTTCGATTGGAATTATTTCAGTGAGGAGCTTCGAGAACTAGCACCCCTTTTTGCAGAACATAAGTTAAAGATGTTCTTGGAACTTGGACGCTATCTGACCGGTAGAATGGGATATTACGTGTCAGAAGTTGTTGATTTAAAGCAGAATTATGGGGAATGGTTTGCTATAATAAGAGGAGGAAGTCACCACCTCAGACTTCCGGCAGCATGGAAAATAAGTCATCCCTTCACAATCTACTCCATAAAGAAATGGCGCGATTCACCATTGCCACGACCACAGATAAGGGGAGAAGATGTGACAATAGCTGGTGAGCTTTGTACTCCAAATGACATATTAGTAAGAAAACAACCTGTTAAGTCGCTAAAGGTGGGCGATTTAGTTATATTCAGCATGGCTGGTGCCTATGCTTGGACAATATCACATCACGACTTTCTTTCACATCCACACCCTCAATTCTATTATATAGAGTAAGAAAGAAAAAAGTAAAATGAAAAACCCTCTTTCCATGAAGAAAGGGGGTTAATTTACTAACTCATTATTTGGCGAGGTCTTTTCTATATGATGTTCACCCCATGCGCAAAGCATGTCCAATGCTGGCTTCAAAGACCAGCCGTACTCGGTTAATTCATACTCCACTTTAGGAGGTACCTGATTATAAATAATGCGATTTACAACCCCATCAGACTCCAGTTCTCTTAGTTGTTGTGTGAGCATCTTTTGCGTAATAGTAGGCATTAGCCTTTTAAGTTCACTTGTTCGTCTTTTACTTTTAATAAGGTGACACAAGATGACTACTTTCCACTTACCACCGATAACTTCCAATGCAGCTTCCACAGGAATGTTGTATTTCTTCATAAAATATCCCTTCTTTGTCTGGTATTTATTTCACTCATTATACCACCATGACCTTAAAGGTAAATAGGGTACTTCCAGGTACCTACCTCACTTTAAAGTGCGTACTTACAATATTAAACAACTACCTTCATAATAAGAACTCGAAAGGATTCCTAATGGCGCCAACAGGAAATCTGAAACATATGAAGGAGGCTTTTAAGATGAATTCACAAGCAGTTTCTATAGATCATCCTAAAACAAACAGAAAAAATAGTACGTTAGCATTGTTAGCTTTAGCAATTAGTGCTTTTGGAATTGGAACCACTGAATTCGTTCCCGTTGGCTTATTGTCAACAATCTCTAATGATTTAAACATCTCCATCACACTGGCTGGATTATTAATATCGGGTTATGCAATGGGTGTTGCTGTAGGAGCACCAGTACTAACGGCACTGACAAATAAAATGAATCGCAAAACACTACTCATCTCACTTATGGTTGTATTTATTATTGGTAATACGGTAGCAGCATTATCCAACAGTTATGAACTACTATTGGTAGCACGGTTTATCACCGCATTCTCACACGGAATTTTCTTTTCAATAGGGGCAACAATCGCTGCAGATCTTGTTCCTGCTGACAAAAGGGCCAGCGCCATTGCTTTGATGTTTACAGGATTGACTGTGGCGACAGTAACAGGTGTACCACTAGGAACCTTTATTGGACAAATGTTTGGCTGGAGAGCAACGTTTTGGGGTGTTGCTTTGTTGGGAGTGATTGGAGCAGTAGCAAGTGCAATTCTAATTCCGCGCAATTTAAAAGAGGCACCACCATCAACGTTACGCGAGCAACTTGATGTGTTGAAAAACAGTAAACTTTTGATGGCCTTTGCGATAACCGCTTTAGGATATGGTGGGACTTTCGTGGCATTCACTTACTTGACACCACTTTTAGAAACCGTTACAGGATTTAGTGCAAAGTGGGTAAGTGGTATCTTACTTGTTTATGGAATCGCTGTTGCAGTAGGGAATGTAATTGGGGGTAAAGCATCAGATAAGAACCCCTTGAAGGCACTAATGTGGATGTTTATGATGCAAGCTGTCATTTTGGTTGTGTTGACATTTGCAGCACCATTTAAAGTTGTAGGGCTGATCGTGATTTTCTTAATGGGGATGTTTGCATTTATGAATGTACCTGGACTTCAGGTGTTGGTCGTGAATCTTGCAGAAAAATATGTACCTTCTGCAGTAAACGTGGCTTCTGCGCTCAATATTGCAGCATTTAACGTAGGGATAGCGATTGGATCGTTGTTAGGTGGTATTATTGTGGTTTCTATAGGTCTGATCCATACTCCATGGATTGGGGGAGTCATGGTGATGGGGGCAGTTGGGTTGACGTTTAAATTAATGAAAATGGAAGGGAAAACTGCTCATTGATGGGCGGTTTTTTCTTTTTTATGAGGGGAAGTGCTATTATTTGCACCACAGAACAAATGTTCGTATAATATAAATATAGGTAATTAGATCTACAGGAGAGGAAGGGGAATATATGAAGCAGATGCCAAGTAGAAAAATCACCTTAGACCTCCCGGAAATAATTAAAATGTATGAAGAAGGACTGAGTACCAGTGAGATTGCAAAGGCAGGGAATGTATCAAGCCGAAGAATTACACAAATTCTAAAGAAGAATAATGTGGAACTGCGTCCAAGGGGACATTGGAAAAGGAAATATCATTTAAATGAGGATTATTTCAAGTGCTGGTCACCGAACATGGCATATATATTAGGCTTTTTTTAGCGGATGGAGTAGTAAGTGGAGAAGGACAAACAGTAAGTTTTGCACAAAAGGAAATTGAAATTCTTGATGAAATAAGACATGAAATGAAATCTAATCATCCAATTGGGGAATATAAAAATGGGGTATATTTCCTTAATATAAACAGCAAAATTATTAAAGATGACCTGATGAATATACATGGTTTAACACCAAACAAATCTAAAACGGTTAAATTTCCTTATGTACCAGAAGAATATATGCATCATTTTATAAGAGGTTATTTTGATGGGGATGGTAGTATATATAAAAAAGGAAATATGATAAACTTTGTTGGAGGTTCATATTCCTTTATTTTAGAGTTAAGAGATATACTCGAAGACAAAGGATTCGACCCAATAATTACGAGCAAAGATAATCACTTCAGAATTTACATAAGCGGCAAAAAGACCATAAAACAATTTGGAGACTGGATATACAATGATAAAAAATTATATCTGAAAAGAAAGTTTGATATTTACAATAAAGAAGAGTTATCAGCTGAACAGTTAATAAACAAAGCGCCAAAAAAACCTACTAAGCAAAGAGTATTCCTTAAAGAGTTAAAGTTTTACAACTCTATAGAAAAAGCACGTTTACATGCAAATATTTCTGTTGAGCAGTTAGAGAATTGGATTAAAACTGATGATCGATTTGCAAATATTAAAATCATAACAAAAATATAAATACTTGAGAGCAGAGGAGTAACTTAATACTCCTCTAATCTTTTATTTTCTTCGGGGTCTACATAATATGTATTATAGGAAGTTATAGAAAAAACGTTATTTTGTATCAAAAACTAAGTAAACTTATGATAGTGAGACAAAAAAACAAAAAAAAAGATATAATCCCTTAGTTTAATTATTTTTACCTAATTTGCATTAGAATAATTATTTTTCATCATTATATTAGATCTACAACCTAAAACTAAACTGAGTTTGTCTGGCTGATAAGGATTTTTATTGTTTTATTTTTGATAAATGGTCTCTATTGAATTGTTTATAGATCTGATAATGCAGTTGTCTCTTTTTATTAGTGAGTTTACATAACATTATTACCGCAATAAAATAATGACTTTGTCCCTTCATTGCTGTCCAAATTTTATTTAGAAGAATTATTCCTAAAGCGTATTAACTCTAAAAAGATGCAATAAGATGTTAGAAATCCCTTTCTGTGGAGGTGTTTCTTTGGAAAAGCACATGCATGAATTCTTTCTTCACCGTGCCATAGACTTGGCTCTTCAAAATGTTAAAGAAAATGGCGGTCCATTCGGTGCCGTTATCACTAAGAACAATCAAATCATTGCTGAAGGTGTCAACAGAGTTACCAGTAACCTTGATCCAACAGCACATGCTGAAGTTATGGCTATACGGAAAGCTTGTCATAACTTACAAACCTTTGAACTTAGAGATTGCGTACTTTATAGCAGCTGTGAACCCTGTCCGATGTGTCTTGGAGCTATTTATTGGTCTCGTATTCCAACCGTATATTTTGCTGCAGATCGAAATGATGCTGCCTCCATTCATTTTGATGACGAGTTTATTTATCGTGAAGTTCAACTTGATCCTGCAAATCGAACCCTCCCCTTTATTCATTTACCATTAGTAAACTCCTTGCAACCTTTTATTAATTGGAGTAAAAAAGTTGATCGGACTCATTATTGAAAAACAACGCCACATTGTTATGGCGTTGTTTTTTATTAATTCTTAATGGGTTGCTGTTGAATTATTTTTAGGACATCTTTCGTAGAAATAACTTCGGCAAACTCATTGTGTAGTGCGGAAAGTGCGTGACGATGGACATCTTCTGCTGATAGCTTCAAACCATCAAAGGAAACAGTCTCATATGCTGCAGTTGCGTCACTACAAACATATGTTCTGTAACCGAGATTTCCAGCCATTCTTACTGTAGTGGATATGCAATGATTGGAGGTCAAACCAATTACAATCAATGTTTGGTACCCATTTTTCTTTAGATAGCTGTCCAATTGTGTTCCTATAAAACAACTGTTTACGTTCTTTCGGATAAAATATTCGTCTTCCAACGGCTCAAATCCTGGTTTCAAAGCAAACCCAGGGTTGCTGGGATGAAGTTTAGAATTTGGATCTTGAGATACATGTTGAACGTGTATGATAGGAAGCTCTTTTTGTCTCCACGCTTTCATCAGTTCTAGCATTCTATCTTCAGCATCTAGATTATTGCGTTGGCCCCATGCTGGATCGTCAAACCCTTTTTGAACATCTACAACTAGTAATACTGGCTTCATAATGCATCCCCTCTCTTTCCCCACTATTCTATTAGATGTTTGTAATCGATATGCTTAGAGATAAACATTGAGTATTGTTACTTTGAGTATTGTTTTTACCATATTATATCAGATATTGTTTATCTGCTGTTTCAGAAACAATTTTTTACTGGAGAGTCTGGAAATGTTGGGACTGGTTCTATCATTTATTCGTGACCTTCTACCATAAAACTGCGACCTTCTACATTTCCCGGATTTGCTTCTACATTTCCCACACAATCTTCTACCTCTAAATTAAGATCTTCTACAATTTTAATATTTTTGCTCACCATAAGTTTACATAATAAAAATCTAGTAAACCGATTAATAACCTTCCTGCCAACCATTCTACGCATTTCACTAACATACAACAAAACAAACCCAAAAAAACCGCCCCTCCACGTAAAAAATCCTACGCAGAAAAGCGGTCTCAACTAACTTTATCCTATTTTTCCTTACTTTCTACTTCCTCTTCCGTCTCTACCCACATCTTCACTACATCTCCTGCTTCCTGTTGATCCAGGACGAAGGATCCGTTTGAATAGCGGTCATTGTTGCGGTAAGAGGCAGCTGCAAGCTTCTCCACCATGCCTTTTTCCGTTTGTACATAAATGAAGCTTGAAGGCTCCACAAGATCAACTGCTGCTATCTGGTGTGGATTATTTTTAACTTCTCGAAGCATAACTAGCCCACGTTTAGCACGTGTAGCTTTATCAAACTCGGTAATTTTCAACTTCTTCACCGCACCGCGATGGGTGGCGATAAACAGCATGGCTTTGGATTCCTTTTCGAATACTAAGCCGCTTACAACAAAGTCATTATCTTTCAAGTTTATACCTTTCACACCGGCTGCACGGGCGCCGACGACATTAATTTCCTCTTCGGTAAACCATAGTCCATACCCGCTTCGCGTTGCCAAAAAGATATCCTGATTGCCATCTGTAAGGTGAACATCTACTACCTGGTCATCACCTTTAAGGTTTACGGCCATCAGTGGCTTAGAGTAGCGTTGTGCTTTGTACGCGCTCAACTCTGTTTTCTTGACCATTCCGTTACGTGTTACGAACAACAAGAATTTAGGATCCTCGAAATTGCTGACAGGTATTGCTTTTATGATGGACTCATCTCGGTCTATTGGAACAATATTTGCTACATGTTGGCCCATATCCTTCCAGCGGATGTCAGGAAGTTCATGGACTGGCAGGAACAAATAATTACCCTTGTTGGTGAACAATAGCAACGTTTGGGTTGTATTAATGTCCAATTTGGAGATAATTCTGTCCGTTTCTTTCATTCCAAAATCTTGTCCATTGGAAGCGGAGAAAGAACGTAAGCTTGTACGCTTTACGTATCCGTCCTTTGTAACGGTAACGATGACGTCTTCTGAAGGAATCATTACTTCCAGGTTGATTTTGAGTTCTTCAATCTGATCCTGAATTTTAGAACGACGCTCATTTGTATAGAGTTTCTTCACGCGTTTTAAATCGGACTTAATAACTGAAAGTAACTTTTTCTCGCTTGCTAGAATTGCTTCTAACTCAGCAACTTTTTTAGCTAATTCATCTGCTTCTGCCTGCAAAGCTGTAATATCCGTATTGGTTAAACGGTAAAGCTGCAAGGAAACAATAGCTTCCGCTTGCGGTTCTGTAAAAGTGAACTTGGCAATCAAGTTATCTTTTGCATCGCGTTTGTCTTTGGAAGCACGGATGGTAGCAATTACTTCGTCTAAAATAGAGAGTGCTTTCATTAAGCCTTCTACAACGTGTTGGCGTTCTTTTGCTCTATTTAACTCAAAACGTGAACGGTTTGAGATTACTTCTTTCTGGTGATCTATGTATGCATCCAAAAAGTGTGGCAATCCCATTAATGTCGGGCGCTTTTTATAGATGGCAACCATGTTGAAGTTGAAAGTGATTTGCAGATCTGTATTTTTATAAAGATAATTTAAAATACCATTGGCATCTGCTTCTTTTTTTAGTTCAATAACAACACGAAGGCCTGTGCGGTCGGTTTCGTCACGAACTTCTGCAATGCCATCCACCTTTTTGTCATAGCGAAGTTCATCAAATTTCTTAACGAGATTCGCTTTGTTCACTTCATATGGAACTTCTGTGATAATAATCTGTTGCTTTCCGCCACGGATGTCTTCCACTTCAGCCAACCCGCGAACGATGATCTTGCCTTTTCCAGTTTCGTAGGCTTTTTTGATTCCTTCTACTCCTTGAATGATCCCTCCAGTAGGGAAATCCGGTCCTTTGACAGCAGTCATAAGTTCATCCACTGTCACAGAAGGATTATCGATACGCATGATAGTTGCATCAATGACTTCTCCAAGATGGTGTGGAGGAATATCCGTTGCATATCCGGCAGATATTCCTGTAGAGCCATTTACTAATAGATTTGGATACATGGCAGGAAGAACAACAGGTTCCTGAGATGTATCATCAAAGTTAGGAATAAATTCTACTGTTTTTTTATCAAGATCACGTAAAAGCTCAGATGCGATTGGTGATAATCTTGCTTCCGTGTAACGCATTGCCGCTGGTGGGTCGCCATCGATGCTACCGTTGTTACCATGCATCTCGATTAGCATATTTCGTACCTTCCAGTCCTGACTCATACGGACCATAGCATCATACACAGAGGAATCTCCATGTGGATGATAGTTACCGATTACGTTACCGACTGTTTTTGCAGATTTACGGAATGGTTTATCATGTACGTTTCCTTCTGCGTACATGGCATATAAAATTCGTCGTTGTACTGGTTTAAGTCCATCACGTGCATCTGGTAGTGCACGTTCCTGGATAATATATTTACTGTAACGTCCAAATCGGTCGCCTAAAACTTCCTCTAGGGGTAAGTCGTGAAATTTCTCTATCTGTGTCATCTGTTATACCTCCTCTGCTGCGACCAACAAGTTATCATTTTCAAGTATATTAGGGTCCTCTTCCAAACCAAAAGCAACATGGCTTTCTATCCATTTTCGTCTTGGTTCTACTTTGTCCCCCATTAGTGTGGTTACACGACGCTCAGCACGGGCTGCATCGTCTATTCGTACGCGTATTAAGGTACGAGTATCTGGGTTCATGGTTGTTTCCCACAATTGATCTGCGTTCATTTCCCCAAGACCTTTATAACGTTGGATGGTATAGCCGCGACCAATCTTCTGGATAGCTCCTTGCAATTCTTCATCAGACCAAGCGTATTCCAATACTTCTTTTTTCCCGGTCCCCTTGCTTACTTTGTAAAGAGGTGGAAGAGCGATAAATACTTTTCCAGCTTCAATAAGCGGCTTCATGTAGCGATAAAAGAAGGTCAATAATAACACTTGAATATGCGCACCATCTGTATCGGCATCGGTCATGATTACCACTTTATCGTAGTTGATGTCTTCCACTGAAAAGTCCGGTCCAACGCCACCGCCTATTGCATGGATAATCGTATTAATCTCTTCGTTTTTAAAAATGTCTGCAAGCTTGGCTTTTTCGGTATTGATAACTTTTCCTCGAAGTGGCAAGACTGCTTGGAAACGGCGATCACGGCCTTGTTTAGCCGAACCTCCTGCAGAGTCACCCTCTACCAGGTAAATTTCATTTTTCTGAGGATTGCGTGATTGTGCTGGAGTCAATTTACCGCTAAGCATCGCATCAGATCGTTTTCTCTTTTTCCCGCTCCGGGCATCCTCTCTTGCTTTTCGAGCCGCTTCTCTAGCTTGGAAAGCTTTAATGGATTTTTTCACAAGCATCGAACTTGTTTCTGGATTTTCCTCCAGGAAGTAGGCAAGATGTTCAGACACCACACTATCTACCGCAGAACGTGCCTCACTTGTGCCAAGTTTCCCTTTTGTTTGCCCTTCAAACTGCAAGAGTTCCTCTGGGATGCGAACGGAAATAATAGCAGATAGTCCTTCTCTAATGTCTGACCCATCTAAATTTTTGTCTTTTTCCTTTAGAAGATTCACTTTTCTAGCGTATTCGTTAAAAATACGGGTCATAGCTGTTTTAGCACCAGCTTCATGTGTCCCGCCATCTTTCGTCCTCACGTTATTAACAAAAGACAAGATGGTTTCTGAATATCCATCATTGAATTGAAAAGCGAAATCTATCTCAATACCGTTTTGGGCACCTTCAAAGGAAACAACATTATGAAGCGAATCCTTTTCCTCATTCAGGTAAGTAACAAATGCCTCAATCCCGCTTTCATAATGAAATATCTCTTTTACGGAATTTCTTTCATCATTCAGCTCTATTTTTAGTCCCTTTAACAAAAAGGCAGATTCTCTTAGACGCTCACATAATGTCTCAAAGTTATATGTTGTGGTGCTAAAGATAGTTGTATCAGGCTTGAAATGGATAGTTGTACCTGTTTGATTGGTTGTCCCAATCTTTTCAAGTGTTGTAACTGGCTTACCTCCATTTTCAAAACGTTGCTCGTATACAATACCGTCCCGCTTGATCGTTACAGTCAACCATTCGGATAATGCATTGACGACTGAAGCACCTACACCATGTAGTCCTCCACTCGTTTTGTATCCGCCTTGACCAAACTTTCCACCTGCATGTAATACCGTTAAAATTACTTCGGGGGTAGGTTTTCCCATTTTATGCATTCCGGTAGGCATTCCACGGCCCTTATCCTTCACGCTAATGCTGTTATCTTTATGTATTGTCACAATGATATGATCCCCGTATCCACCCAACGCTTCGTCGACGGAATTATCAAGGATTTCGTATACTAGGTGATGAAGACCTCTGCTGTCCGTGCTTCCAATGTACATACCAGGACGTTTACGTACAGCTTCAAGACCTTCCAATACCTGTATCGCATCATCGTTATATTCAATCGTATTTTTTGCCACCAAAACATACCCCTTTCACTACTACTACCAATAAATCACGTTATGTATGAATTCCTTTTATCTATACGGATTTGTCGTTTGTTCACAACAAATATTCGTTTATATATTATCATACATTTGAAACTTGTCTATGTTCTATTGTATAGGGTTCTTAGACTTTAGCCAATATAATCTGGCGTAAATTGTCATATAATGAATAAAAATCCTTGTTTTTTCTACAAAAACAAGGACGAATTTGACCTATTTGGTTAATGCGTGTTCCACTTTAATGCATCGATCCATAATGACAGTATAGCCCTTTTCTTTCAACAGTTCATATGTCTTTTCATCAGCAAGCCCGAGTTGTGCCCAATAAACGTCTGCATCTACTTGTAAAAATTCCTCAGCAACTCCATATAAATGCTCAGAACGACGGAAAACATTGACAATATCTATATGCCCTTCCACTTCTTTTAAAGTTGAAACAGCCTTCACTCCAAGGACTTCGTCTACAGTAGGATTAACAGGAATAATCTCATATCCTGCATCCTGCATCGCTTTTGAAACCATATAGGATGTACGAGCAGGATTATCAGACAATCCAACTACAGCAATCCGCTTGCTCTTTTTTAATATCTTTCCGATTTCTTCTCTGCTAGGAATATTCATATTTTTGTCCCCTTTACTATTTTTTTAAGTTAATTCTTACTGTTATACCCGTTTAGTCTAGTTTTAACAACTAATAATAACCTGATATTAGTACTTACTCATAAAAAATTCGCTATAATTGCAATAAACCCTTTGCATCCTGTTAAATTTAACATATATTAAAGATAGGGATTATTACATAAAGGGGTTTAATGAATGACTGAACTACTAATTATTATACTTGCATACCTTATCGGTTCCATCCCTTTCGCACTTATTGTGGGAAAAGTAGGCTATGGAATCGACATCCGTGAACACGGAAGCGGGAATTTAGGCGGTACAAACACGTTTCGGACATTGGGTGTAAAGGCAGGAATGATTGTAACGATATGCGACATCTTAAAAGGGACACTCGCTGCTTCTTTGCCTATCTTACTTGGAGCTGACATTCATCCGCTTCTTGCTGGTGCCTGTGCCGTTATCGGACATGTTTATCCGATTTTTGCAAAATTCAAAGGCGGTAAAGCAGTAGCAACCTCTGGTGGAGTTCTGTTGTTCGCCAGTCCGCTTCTGTTCGGCTTAATGTTATTCTGCTTTTTTCTTTTCTTATTTTTGACGAAGTATGTATCTCTATCATCTATGCTTACTGGAATAGTCACCACCATATATAGCATTGCTTTTGGAGATCTTCCATTAATTATTGCGGTGTCCCTACTTACGGCATTTGTGATTTTTAAGCATCGGGCTAATATCGGCCGAATCATCCAGAAAACGGAGCCAAAGATCACTTGGTTAAGTTTAAAAAAGAAGAAGGTATCATAGAGCATTCGAGTTTTCTCGGATGCTTTTTATATGTCATTAATGCTTTGTTACCACTTCTTTTACAGCTTTTTTCACCTCATCATCCCATACTACATGTTTTTCAAAAGTTCCCTCTTCAAAAAATAGTGGAAACCTTTTCTTGAACCAGTCTTGCATAGGGAGATCTAAGGCCTCCGATATTGCTACCCATTTTAATTCTCCTTCAGGTGGAGATGGTAAGAGTTGTCCGCTGAACGTATATGTCACATAGTTAAACACCATATATCTCTCATTTTCCATCTCATTTACATATTCATCTAAACCTTTATAAACTAAGTTACTAACTTCCAATCCAGTTTCTTCAAGAACTTCTCTTATTGCACCTTCTGTAAGACTTTCAGGAAATTCTACTTTCCCGCCTGGGCCTATATAGCCTGGAAACCCTTTATGGGAAGGTCTATTAATTAATAGGACTTTATCTCCGTCCACCACAAGACACATCGTGTACATGCTGATCTTAGTCATTTTATTTTTCTCCGCTATCTTTATTTTCCAATAGTTCTATGATTCTTTTATTTTGCTTGACCATTTGCCCAAGATAAGAAATGATCGTTCCTAACCCAATAGCAATACCTATTAGTAATACTGTATTAATCATTTATTTTCCCCCTTTGAAAGCCATTATTTAGAAGGAGCCACAAGCTCTACTTTAATCCGGTCAGGATCTTCAAAAAATGCCGCATAGTAGTTTTCCCCGCCTGCATATGGATGTTTGTCCGTATATAGCATATTTACTCCACGTGCCTTTAGTTTTTCACATAATTCGTCAATCTGTTCCCGGGATGCTGCATGAAATGCAAGATGATTGAGGCCTACTCTGCACCGATGATAAGGAACATCGAGAAACCTTTCTTCCGTTTGCACAAAAACTATGTATGTATTTTCTATTTTCCAACTTTGGCCACTTTTCCACTCTTGATAGGGCATATACCCCAGTTCATCGAGAAGCCACCCCCAGAATTCTTTCGTTTTCTTCAAGTCCGACACGTACAATTCTATATGATGTAGCATTCCTGTCATGAACTAACACCTTCCACTTGTGAAATAGTGATATTTGGCCATAATGCCTGCCAATTTTTTTGTTTCAACCGATTTTCATAAATGCGGGCATGCTCTGCTGTTTTTTTATAGAGCGGTGTAGGCTTTACCAGTAAGTTGATAAGATCTTGAATTCCACAAGGAGCAGCTAATTGCAATTGATTGTCTTGGTCTAATTTAATCCCTATTGCTGTGGCCGTTTCTGGAAACTTAGACATTGCTTCCGTAGAATTAGCATATGGCGGCAAATTATTAATGACGTGCATCCTTGCTTGGTTTTTAACGGACCAGGGTTCAACCGGGCATAGTTCTAGCAGTCTTTTTTCAAGCTGCTTTTCCTTTTCCTCTGATACATCACTTTTATCATAATAAATAACATCTATGTCCGGCAAAGGAGTTCTATTATAATGACCGTGTAATGTATCCCACACCTTTGTTCTGACAAATCCAGCACATACCCACCAATCAGGAAGATTAAGGGCTTTTGCCGCTCTCAATATATCCATCATCCATTCATCTGATTCAATAAGATTTAGTAAATCTTTTTCAGTTTGTAACAAGAAAAATGTCTCCTTTTACGGTATGCGAACATATATTCTTATTATACAAAAGAAAGCACTATTTTAGCAAGACTTTCCAATCAGACGTTTGTTTTATCAACTGCACTCCCTTGTCAATGGAAGTTTCGATATAGCCAATGATCATTTCCATCGTAAAAACTTGCAAAGGCTCGCTTGTTTGTTTTAGCATCATATCCTGTTCGACGTAAGGGATAAAAGATGAAACCTGCGTAATGGACACTTCCTCTAATTCTACAGGCTGTGCTGCTCCTGAAATCCCCTTTAATAAATCATGGTTCGTCTGATAATGACTCATCAATTTAAAATTTAAGAGCTTAAAGTCATTATGATATCTTTCTAATAAAGTAGGATCGTTTTCCAACCTGTTTTTTAACCATGGTAAAAAGAACCCCTTTAGCCAAATATCATCTGCTATCAGGTGTGTATAATATCCAAGTATATAGGGGTTGTCTTTGTACGTATTGTATTTATGTAAAAAAGCTTGATAATCTATTGACCTAGTGTAATCGTTTGGATTCCCTACATAGAAATGGGAAAAATCCTTAGGAGCAACAGCATCAGGTGCAACGGCTCCTAAAATGAATGAAGAAGGATCCGCTACTCCGATCCGTAAAGAAATTTCATCTGCAATAATGGTGTGCATTAATCGAGAACCCATTTCCTACTTCCCGCCAAGATGCTTCGTGCAATTATATAGTTCGCATTCCCACATTCCTTCGCGAACTTTAACGGTGGAAACAGAGGTATTCTCAAGATGATCTTCCATCTTAAGGTCTTTCACCAATTCTCTTAATACATGTCTAATATAAGATCCATGACTAACCACTAGTACATTCTGACCTTTATGTTTTTCTGTTACCTCTTCAATGAATGAAAGGGCTCGTTTTATTACCATTTCCCTCGGTTCTATACCTAAGTCGAGGTCTCGCCAGTCTTCTCCCCATTTTTCAATTCGTTCAGGTTCTGTCGTTCCTTCAATTTGACCACCATTCACTTCCTGAAGTCTAGTGTCTAAAAATACCTCTTCAACTTGCAGGTTCCTTGCCACAATTTCAGCGGTTTGCATGGCTCTTACTAGATCACTAGAGTAAATAACATCCCAATCTTCATTCTTTATTCTATCTGCCAAACTTTCTGCATCCTTAATCCCATCTTGATCAAGTGGAATATTAGAACTCCCTTGTGCTCTTCGCTCCTTATTCCAAGCCGTACTACCGTGTCGGATAAATCCTAGTTTCGTCATTACAACACGCCCCTTTATAATAAATTGAATGAATTTTTAGTTTAATTTATATTATATGAAATAACAACTTTTTTCACACAAGAAAGAACACCCTAGAAAAGGTGTCCTTATTTAAAATATTTTCTTAGCAATAACGACGAATGGTACTTTCTAATTGGTCTTTAATGCCAGGAAGGTCCTGGGTTGTTACACGCATTTTTACAAACGTCTCATCCATATCCAGCGCCTCTGATAGAAAACTACCAAGACCTCTAACTTTACGATCTACTTGCAAGATCAATTCTACTGAACTTCCATTATTATTGGAAAAGATCATTTCAATTTCATCCAGCTTCCCTCTGAAAGGTCCTGATGTTGGAACAAATTCGAACTCTTGAATGAATGGATAATGAGTTTTCCATCTATAAGGGGCAGCTTCACATTCTACTTTTCTTAAACGAAAACCTAATTGCTCAGCAGCACTCATAATTGTAGAGACTAGTGGAGATGGTTGAACATGGACCACATCTTTATCAGAAGGATCCACTGCATTTTTTATATCTAACCCTGTTTGTAACCACACTTTTGTGTTGCCCATACTTACAGGTGTTTCATATGGCAATGTCAAGGTAAAAGGAATTTCTTTCTTTTCATTAACACCAATCACAAACGAATCCACGATTTTCTTTTTTTCTAGAACTGCTTGTTTATGGACCTTCGTATCATTTGATTCTTTTATATAGTTAGTTAATAAAGTTAAGTAAATTTCATCAATCTTCTGCTCAATAGAACCACCAGTGATTTCTACAATACCTTTAATTTCCTCACCAGCTACAAAACTTGATTCAGCCAATTTAGTATCTACCTTTGCTGCTCCAATTCCTACACTAGCTAATGCCTTGTTAAAAAAAGACATCCCTACTCCTCCATTCAACATAAAAATTTTATAAGTCTCTAATACTACGATTGTAATAAAGAAAAGGTTTCAAAAAGAAAAATTATCTAATTTTCAGAATAAAAGATGTACACCCAATACTTTTATCGTGTAAAATTACACTAACTTATATAAAAGGAGGCCACTAATTTGAAGAGATTTATACTTGTAGCTTGGAATGTAGTGACCGGTTTATTTGTTTTATTACTAACCTTATGGTTGGCAGGACCAGGTATCTCAGAAACAGAAACTTCACAATACAATCTATGGTATTTACTTATACTCGGCATTTGGATTATCGGTCTGGGCTTGCAATTTAAAAATAAGTATAAGGCCATGGGTATTATCTTAACTCTATTTCCCTTGATGTTTTATCTAGTCATTACCTTTAGAGCTATAGTTTACTAGGTTTGAGCAATTATGTAAGCATAGAGATTGTTATTCAAGATTAGTTAGTTCCATTAACCAACAATCTCTATAATCTCCTTCATGTAAAATATGCTCACGTAATATTTTTATCTTTTTAAACCCACATTTTTCATAGCATTTAATGGCTCTTCCATTGGATGTCATCGGGTCCATAACTATCCTAGTGGCCTCTTTTTGTGTTTTTAAGTAATTTACCATGGAGGAAATGAGCTGGGTTCCTATTCCTTTGTTCCAGTAATTTGAATCGCCTATAAACTGATCTAAGCCATAAACCCTCTCCATCTCAAAGTATTCTGCTAATGTGCTAGTAGCCTTATTAATTGGATAATATTGAATAAAACCAATGTCTTTTCCTTGATAGACCACCATACACCTAGATACTTCATCGTCTCTATTGAAGAATTTTCTTATAATTTCTTCCATGTTAAATATTACATCTCGCCCCTCATAGAACTCCAATACTTTTGGGTTGGACAACCATTTTAATAAATGTTTTTCATCCCTGCCTTGTTGCAGTTTCCTTATAAGTAATTCTTTTTTATGATAGTTCATTTTAACGCCTACCCTTGCCCATAAGTCTTCCTAAACCAATAATGAATTTCTTGTTCTATGCATTCTAGCAGTTCCTTATCAGGGTTTATATGCTTCGCTCTAAAATAAAGGGACTTCATGAAATTATTCACGTTAACCTTACTATGGTAAAAAGGCAATGTTTGTCCGTGATTTACCTGTCCCTCGTTCAAAATAGTTGAGAGAGCTTTTATCCAATTTATAAGAATGTGTTTCTCCATCCCTTTTTCTAACAGGGCTTCTATAGCAAAAATAAGCCGCTCGTCTTCCTCATCTTGGTACACTACATCCTTTAGAAGGCAAATTTCTATGGATTTAAGCACTTCAGCAAGTATACTCATATGAAAATGTGTGTGACTTACCAGAGCCGTCAACATGTCAGCTCCATGAGCGATACTGTGCGCCCATCCCTTATTTTCAACAAATCCGCGGGTATCTTTTTCTCTATCTAGATATTCTAATATTGCTGTCTTTATTTCCTGCACCTTTTTAGCATCAAGAAGTGTCCCATCGTCGTTCGCTAAAATTAGTGCAACAACCAAAGAAGAGAAGGATCGGGTAAAAACAGAGTCCCCTTTTTCTTCCCCGATTTTATAAAAAAGATGCTCCTCATCCAAACATATTTCTAACATTTTAAGCAACTTAGATTGCGGGATGAATCCACCATTAATCAATTTAGCAAAGGTAGTGTAAATCAAATCATCACGAAGAGTCGGATCAATTGTGCCGATGTGCTTCATCATGGAATCTATTAATTTGTCACAATAAGTTGTATCTTCTAGTATCTTTTTATCCTCAATTGTTAAAAGTTCATGCTTAAGGGTTTCTACTTCAAAAATCATGTTATCTGCCTTCCTTCTCATTTATCGACTTGACAATAGCAGGCAAACAATCAAGGTCCTCTATAATAAAGTCTGCATCCACTTCATCCCGATATGAATCTCTCTTCCAAACTGTCGTCATTCCAACAGCATTAGCAGCAGCCACATCATTCTCGGGATGATCCCCAATAAAAAGGCATTCCTTCATCGATACTTGAAGAAACTCTGCGGATCTGCGAAAAATTTCAGGATTAGGTTTCTTTATCCCTTCCCGCTCCGAAACAAGAATGGAGTGAAAATAGTGTTCAATACCAAGTGCTTTTAGGTTGTTCATCTGGAAAACCTCGAAACCATTCGTTATCATGCCTAATGGAAGATTGTCCTCAGAAAGTCGCTGAAGTGTGTTTTCTACATTATTAAAAGGGGTACAGTGGAATGGGAAGTTAGAAATATAATCTTCCAATAGTTCTTCCCAAATATGAACATTTATTAGAAAATCACCTACAAGTTGCTGATAGACTTTATCCTTCCACACATACCCTCGTGCATCCAGTTCGATAAACCTATCCATATAGGTTTTTTTGTGTATGTGTGCGAAAGCATGCTTATACCTTTCATATTGACCTTCAACAAACTTCTTTAATGAAGCATCCCTATCTAAAAGCGTGCCATCAAGATCAAATATTACCGCCCTAATCAAATTTTTTCTCTCGGGTTGATTCAATATCTAGTATTTTCTCAGTGATTAGATTTGCCAAAATATCATAACCTGCTTCCCCAAAATGCAATCCATCGTTTAAGATGCCAACCAAGAGTTCTTTATAATTTGTCCTAGAGTACAATTCTGTGTAGAAGTCAATTAAATAGCTGCCTGTTTCATCTGAAACACGTTTAACTGCATCTGCATATTTAGCCAGTTCGCTATTTTTTCTGTTTGGTTGTAACTTTTCATCTACTGGAGGAGGAGTGATGAGTATCGTTTTATCTGGTCCAATTAGTTGGGTAATCTTTATTAAGTTCTCTTCATATGTGTTTAGAGCTACCTTTTTATGTACTGCAGCATCATTCGAGCCAAATAATACAGTTACTAAATCTGGTCTATAAGTTAATACATCCTTTTCAATTCTTCGTAACGCGTCCTTAGTGGTATTAGCCGATACCCCTGCGTTAACAACTCTGTAGTTTGGAAGTTGTAGGGAAATTTTTTCAGTGAGACGAGGGTTGTCTTTTCCTTCGTGCCTTGCTGTCAAACTATCACCAAAACAGACTAGTGTTTTCATGTGTATGGATCCCACCTTAAATATTTATTGATAGTTATTATGTTACCATATAATAGAAAAAACTAAAGCGAAGGGGTTACATAATGGATAATGATTTAATTACTAATCTATCAATGGAAAGTCTGATGATTAATATAGTTATTGGGATTATGGTTGGATTAATCGTGAGTTTTATTATGAAGAGGGTTTACAGAAAGAAGAAAAAAGTCGATAAAGGATTTGCACTAAGTTATTACAAACTCAGTTATAGACGAAAACTTATCCGAAACCTATGGCAACTCCCACCGTCTTTCGTAGTATTAATTGCTATTATTATTATTTTTGAAATCGACACCATAGCTTCCGCTTTTTTATTGTCTCTATTTATCTTAGCTGGCCTTACCCACTGCCTTCTTCTTTATAGAAAGTGGAAACAAGAAGAAAGGAACACACAAATGTAGGACTGCACATCAAATAGAGACGAGCATCCATTATCTCCATAACAATGGATGCTTGCTTATCATTATCCTGCTTTTTTAGCTGTAGAAATCTCTGTTCCATCGCTTCTTTTTCGTTTGAACATTTTACGGATACCCACCCCAAGATCATGGAAAAGCATATAGACAGAAGGAATCAGTACCAATGTTATTAAAGTTGAAAACAATAGTCCGGCTATGACCACTGTGGCTAATGGTGCCTGATAGTTGCTTGCTGCTCCTGTTGAAATGGCAAGCGGCAACATTCCGCCAACTGTAGTCAATGTAGTCATGAAGATAGGGCGTATTCTATTCATACCCGCTTCTACCATTGCTTCCCCTACTGCATAGTTTTCGGCTCTCAGCTGTTTTGCTCGGTCAATCAATAGGATAGCATTATTTAAAACAATCCCTATTAACATAATGACACCCATCCCTGACATAATACTCAATTCACGCTGTGTTAACAGAAGTCCCAAAATAACGCCTGTAAAAGTCATGGGAATAATGGTCATAACTATGATTGGATGAAGCAAATGGTTGAATTGGACAGCCATCACAACATATACCAAGAAGATGGCAATCGCTAAGATGACTAACATATCCTGTATCGCTTCTTGTTGCTCCTCTAAACTTCCCCCAACAGAAATGGAATACCCATCTGGTGTATTAAATTCCTCGACCATTTTTTGAACATCTCTGTTTACTGACCCTAAATCACGATTCTCGATATTCGCAAGAATCTTCACAACCCGCTCCCCGTCTTTATGATCAATTTGCCCAGGTGCTTTCACCTGCTCAAATGAAACATAAGTAGAAAGGTCTTTAGGTCCGTCCTGTGTGTTCACTTCAAGATCTAATAACTGCTTTTTGTTTGAAATTACTTCATCTGGGGCAACTAAAATAGGTGTTGCATCTTCATCTTGCAAGGAACCAATCGGAACAGAAGAAGATAAACCATTTAATTGTCCTAAGATTTGTAAAGGAGTTATTCCGTCCTTTTTCATCTCTTCTTCATTTAGAACAATTAGTTCTTCGTCCATTAAAGTTCCGAGTGATGTAGTGGTTCCAATGATTCCATCTATCCCATTTAATTCTTTTACCATATCAGAGGAAAGCGAGGTCAGACCATCAAGATCCTCTCCACTTAACCCAATTTGAACAGGATAACTTGCTCCAGCGCTCATAACAGATGTAACATTCACAACAGGATAATCATCTTTTAGTTCAAGCAATCCCGAGAGAATTTGCTCGTTTACTTCTTTTTGCTCTAAGGTGGCTTCTTCTTCTGGCGTCATATTAATCAGAACGAACATAAATTCTATCTGATCCAGTACAAAACCTTCCTTAACATCCGGAATATCAACAAGCTTGGCATGTATGGCTTCTGCTATTTCATTTTTCTGGTCTGGTGTGACTCCTTTATCTAAGGTAACCATTATTTCCGAGTAGCGATTATACATGTCAGGCATGATGGTCATCGGCACTTTTGTTACTAACGCTAAAGAACCGATAAACATGACGAAAAATAGGAAGATGACACCGTAGCGTCTGCGCTTTTTACCTGTCAGCCAACTGATGAACCTACCATAAGACAAGATAATCTTACTCTCTTTTTTATTTTGTTGCCTTTTGGTCAATTTTAAGAAATTTTCAGACAGGGATGGGATGAGTGTAAAAGAAACCACCACTGAACTAACGAGTGTCACAATGACCACAACAGATAATATGATCATAAACTTCCCTGCTTCTCCACCTAACAAACCGATTGGTAAGAAAACCACTATGGTAGTTAGCATCGAGGCAAATACCGCAGAGGCAACTTCCTTAACCCCAATTAATACAGCTTCCCGGTTCTTTAAACCTTGTTCTTTTTTACGATAAATGGATTCTAAAATAACAATGGAAGCGTCCACCATCATACCAATTCCCAAGCCTAACGCTATTAAACTCAGCATATTAATGCTATATCCTAATAACCACATACTTGCAAAAGTGAGTAGGATAGATAATGGAATAGAGATTCCAATGATCATGGTTGCTCTTACATTTCGAAGGAAAAGAAATAGCACGACGATGGCCAGTAATCCCCCGATTAAAATGTTGCTTGATACTCCATCCACTGCTTCGCTAACATAATCTGCTTGAGCTACTACTTCTTCAAATTCAAATCCAGAAACAAGCCCTTCTTGCCTTATTTTCTCCACTTCCGCACGGACCGCTTCTGCCATTTCGATTTGTGTAACCTCAGAAACACGCCCGATTTGTACCATTACCACATCCTGACTACCGTCTTTCCACACACCTGAAGAAGTTTCGCGAACCTGTAGATTAATTTCTGCAAGTTCATTAAGTTCTTTCACACCAGACATTGTCGGTATAAGAATCCCTTTTATATCCTCCACATTTGTCAAAGAGGTATTCCATCTGACAGTCGGTTCGTTTGCTTCCTCCGTTAGTTCTCCGAATGACGTTATGAGATTAGACTGTTGGATCGTTTGAATGATTTGCTGTGAGTTCACACCATCTTCTTGTAATTCATCCTTCT
Organism: Bacillus sp. RO1; assembly: GCF_012524115.1. Classification (GTDB taxonomy): domain Bacteria; phylum Bacillota; class Bacilli; order Bacillales; family Bacillaceae_I; genus Sutcliffiella_A. The sequence goes on from NZ_JAAZWB010000089.1 coordinate 109,979, forward strand.
TTAATTGAATGATCACTTCATTCTCTTCTAATCCATCAAATTTCACATCTCTTACTTCCGGCAATGCTTCCAGTCTAGGCTCTACTACATTTTTAGCAAATGCTGAAATGTCTTGCATGTTACCATTAAAAATATCCATATAAAACTCATATTCCTGACTAGTAGTCATTTGAAAACTATTAATATACTGAACACCAGGAATTTGCGTGGACAAAGGGGCTACTGCGGCCTCTATATTTTTATGTACTTCATCCCCTCTTCCTTCTTCTATCATGACAGTGATAGAAGACTTTCCTACATATGTTGCGGAAGTATGAGATTCCACACCATCCAATCCGCTTAAAATTTGTTCAATCGGTGTCGTTACTTTATCTTCTACATCCAATACCGGCATTTGTCCTGCATCTACCTGGACAATTGTCATGTCAAAGGAAATAGGTGGCATCAATTCCTGATCTAGTTTGTTCAGCGAATAGAAGCCAATCATAAATACAAACACAACTAAAAGTCCAACTGCAATTTTCCTTTTTAAAATGAAATCCATCATCGACATCCCTAAAGTCTCCTCTCCATTAAGAAAAATAAGAATAAATTTCCAACACACCCAAAATTGATTATATGCTCTCCGAAATCAAATAAAAAGCGTTTTTTGGAAAATACTTCTTGAGGCGTAGAAGGGATACGACTAGAGCGCCATCCTTTGTCAATAAAAAAAGAACCCGGAAAACCCGAGCCCCACACAATCTTTAAATAATTATTTATGTTTTTCTAAAAAGTTCAAGATAGCCCTGAATACCTTAATTTCATTTTCCTTTTTTGAGAACCCATGTCCTTCATCTTCCAGCACAAGGTACTCTACATCACGGCCCTTTTCTTTTAACGCATCGACAATTTGATCGGACTCTTTTTTGACTACTCGGGGGTCGTTAGCACCTTGAATAATTAGCATTGGCTTTGTCATGGTATCAAGGTAGGTAATAGGGGAATCAATTGTCAGGCGTTCTTTATCTTCAACTGGGTCGCCCACCCATTGTTTCATGACCGGTTTCCAGTGTTCTGGCACGGAATCAATGAAGGAGAACAGATTGCTGACACCAAAAATATCAATCACAGCCTTAAAATACTCTGGGTGGCGACCATGTAGCAGTAATGCCATGTATCCACCATAGCTGCCGCCCATCAAGAATATCTTATCTCTGTCTGCAAACCCTTTTTCAATGATCCATTCCAACCCATGTATATTGTCAAGGCGAGGTCCATGTCCCCAGTCTCCCTCCACCATTTTCATATAAGCTAATCCGTAGTTGGAAGAGCCACGGAAATTCGGAGCAAAAATACTATATCCTCTATTAACAAGGAATTGGAAATAAGAGCGGAAAAACTTTCGTTCAGAAGACTGTGGACCACCATGCGGCCAAAGGATTACATGACCATTTGAAACCTCTTCTTTTGCCTTAAAGAATAAAGCTTCAATTTCGAGTCCATCAAAGGATGGATACGAGAGAATTTCAGGTTCACATAGATCTTCATCCGACACCGCCGGCACACGGTTATTTGTTAATGGTACCCAACCTCCATCTTCTTTCTTATATATATTTGCTGGTTTTGAAGCATTTTTCCCTAGTAAATAGACCGATCCACTTTTACCTATTACTACTTTTTCAATAATAGACACCGGACTGTTAACTTCTTCCAGTACTTTTTTCTCCAAACAATAGGTATAGAGCTTATCTTCTACGCCTTTGGCTGAAACAAGATATAACTTATTTCCTGTCTTGTCTAAATACATATCATTGAAATGCATGTCACTTTTCGATACTCTTGTAAATTTCTTCGTTTCCAAATCAAAATGTGCGAGGTAACCATTATCATCCTCATAGTCCGTTACAAGATAAACGGAGTTTTCCCCAGTAAATACCGCACTGTCAACGGTGTGCTGACTCTCTGTTTCCGGTGTTAGTTTAGTTGATGTTCCTCCTTGATGTAAATACGCTTGTGTGTACGTATTTGCATAGTGTCTTAAAGTAATGAAGCTTTCTTCATCTTCTGAGACGGCTATTAAGTAGGTAGACGCATCTGTCCCTTCTACCAATAACTTCTCTTCTTTTGTATTTAAGTCGTAACAATAACAGTTTAAATATGTTTCGTTTCCTTTGGTGCTTGTATAATAGATGCGGCTCCCGTCTTTCGAAAAACTTGGAGACATGTGACGGTGCTCCAGTTCCACTCTCACATCCTGCAATTCACCGCCGCTGCTTGGTAGAGCATAAATTTGCGTCAGTTCATTCCCATCCTGGTCGAAGCTTGCTAATATGTATTTTCCGTTTGGATCGTACTTTAAGCCATGACAGCTTTGATTATTAAATGTGAGCGGGTATGGATATTGATTCGGCAAATCCATTGCCCAAACATTATAGTGACCAGTGAGATTCGTACTGTACACTAACTGTTTTTCATCGGGACTCAATGTAAAATCTTCAATATTAAATACTTTAAAGAACTGTTCCACTTCAGGTTTTTTAAACGTAAGCAATTGACTTCCCCCTTTATCTATTCTCCCTTACTATTTCGAGAAACAAAACAAAAACCCTTTAATTTTTTGAAATTTCGACATATTATGGCTGATTTCACAAAAACTATGTTATATTGTGGAGTAAAGAACATGATATAAGGGGTCATAATCAATGAATGCAAAAGTAAAATATTTATTCCCAATTCTTATCATATTGCTATTGGGGACCGTTTTTTCTGTATTGTCTTATAAACATTTTGACAGTTTTTTTGGGAGCGATAATCAAGAAGAACTCGTTGTACAACCGGTTAAATTACATCATTCAACGAAGTCATTAAAAGAAGAAAAAGGTTTTCGCACGGAAGCTACCCTTTCTGCTGTTGGAGATTTACTTATCCATAGTACGGTCTATGATGCTGCAAAAACAGGGGAGAACAGCTATGATTTTAATCCAATGCTAGACAAGGTGAAATCCCACCTACTAGAAACCGATATCTCCATTGCAAATCAAGAAACGATCATAGGGGGAACGGAAATAGGGTTATCTAACTATCCTAGTTTTAACAGTCCATTTGAAGTTGCTGATGCTCTTCAAGAAGCTGGCGTTGATATCGTAAGCATCGCCAACAACCACACATTGGACCGCGGCGAAAAAGCCATCATGAATGCCATTAACCATTACGAAACCATCGGGATGAAATATGTCGGTGGCTATAAGAGCAATGAAGATAAAGCACGATTACGGACCATATCTAAAAATGGCATTGAATTCTCATTCTTGTCTTATACATATGGAACAAACGGTATTCCTGTTCCGGAAGGGAAAGAGTTCTTTGTTAACCTGATTGATCGTGAGGCGATAAAAAAAGACGTGGAAGAGGCCAAACAAAATTCAGATGTCGTCGTAGTTGCCATGCACTGGGGAGTAGAATACATCCTTTTTCCAAACTCCGAACAAGAAGAACTTGCAGACTTTCTAGCTGAAATTGGGGTCGACATCGTGATCGGACATCACCCTCATGTATTGCAGCCAATGAAGTTTATGGACAGGCCTGATGGTGGTAAAATGTTTGTCGTCTATTCATTGGGCAATTTCCTTTCTGGTCAAAAAGATGACTACAAAGATATCGGTGGTATCCTTCAACTCCATGTGGAAAAGACGGTAGATGGTCAGGAGAGTAATATCGATATTAAAGTGGATAATTTCATCCCTACGTATGTTTCACAGATAAACCCTACTAAATATCATGTGGTTCCATTAAAGGACGCAGCTTCATTTGGGTTTCCGCAGGCAGAGGCCAAGAACGAGGAAATGATGAAGCATATGTATCAATGGTTACAAGAAGATGAAATAAGAAACTAAATGGACAAGCATCGAACCAATAATCGGGGTCGGTGCTTTTATTTTATCTAAAGCTGTTTCATTTGGTTGCATATGTGGAATTCAGGTATAATAAGGGTGTATATACATATTGCGTTCATGCGAAAGCATCTTTCCTTTTTTTCAAGGCAACGTAATACAATCAAAAGAGACAAAAGGAGTTGCTGTTATGAATATTCACATGTCAGATCAAGCCTTAGAATGGTATAAAAGTGAGCTGCACTTAAAAAAGGGAGATAACATAAAATTTCAAGTGCGCTATGGAGGATGCAGCACTGTCCAGAAGGGATTTTCTTTAGGTATTGTAAAAGAAGAGCCAGATCAAGCTGTTGCTACCACTGAAAAAGACGGCATTACGTTCTTTGTGGAAGAAAAAGATGCTTGGTACTTTGATGGTCATGATCTTCATATTAAGTTCGATGAACAATTGAATGAACCTAAATTTGACTATGAGTGAGCATAAAAAAGAATTAGGGCGAAAAAGTCCTAATTCTTTATTTATGCTCAAAAAAGCGAGTAATTTGATTCCATTGACCTTCTTTTTTCAAAATCTCAAGCTGAGTATCTCCGATTAGATCAAAATGAGGATATTTATCCCTTCTATGTATCCATTCTTCCTTCAACCCATATTGATGGCCCCATTTAATGAGTTTATTTACATCACAGCAACCGGCTTTTGTAACGGTTGTAATGCCATCAAAACGTGGGTGAATCCAATAGTGGGTTAGGAAGGCAATCTCCCCGTTTATCACCTTCTCTTTCCATTCTTGAAGTTCCACACGCTTAATTCCGAAAGCCATAATTTACTCTCCTTGCTTTTTTGCATTTTCATAAGCAGAATGCCACTCTGGGTATTTTTTTCGAATGATTATTGGCTTGAAGTTATCCTTTTTCACACAAACATGCGAGGAACTTCCAACAAGCGCGATTTCCTCATCTTGTGTAAGTATTTGATAACCATAAACTACTCGGAAGCCATCATAGGTTTCAATCCATGTATGTATCGACGCCACTTCCCCGTAACGCAGCGGTTTCTTATATGTAACATTTATGTCTATCACAGGCGAAATCACTCCGTCCTGCTCCATTTCTGCGTAGGAAAAGCCTAAGTCTTTAATAAGTTGTGTTCTGCCGAGTTCCATCCATACCAGGTAATTGGCATGATACACAACCCCCATTTGATCTGTCTCAGCATAACGTACTTCAATTTCTTTTTTAGAAATCAGCATCTCTACTCCCCCATTTACTTGGCTGTATTTGATAATGATAACATAAAAGAATATTTTTCCACATTAAAAGAGTTAAAAAAAGACGGGCATGAACGCTGCCCGTCTTCCCCTTTTACTTAAAACCGTTTTCGCGAGCACTCGCTTCGTCTTTAATCTCAGACCTAAAAGCTGCAATGCTTTCTTCGCGACGGTGGTTTTTTGCTTCAATGCGAGCTCTTTCCTCTTCATTGGCAAATTGCATGGAGTCATGCGCTTCCTCAATATTCTCTATTGTGTTCTGCACCATGCTTTGTAGTTTTTCTACATTATCACTGCGATCATCCGGGTTTGCACGATGTTGTTTGTTTTGGTCCATAACAAAACGCCTCCCTTTATCGAATGAATGGTACTACAAGCTATATTCTTTACTTTGAAGGCTTAAATAACACTTGAAATAGTTGGATGTATTATTCACCCTTAGTTTGAATTACTTGAGCGTGTTTACCAGATGTATCTTGCATTTGTTTGCCTTTATTACCGCCAGCCTCTTGTGGTTGAGTGCCGATGTGGTTTGGCATAAAATGTTTTCTGCTTCCTTTTGGATTACTCATTAAAACATCCCTCCTACCTTTACTATCTCAAGGTGGAGGGATATTCATAACAAGAAATATTTGAAAGTTATTCTGCCGCTTTATTTAACATTTTTTCTTCTAAGCGGTCTTCAATTTTACGGAGTGCCTCTTCGTCTTTTAATAACAGCTGTTTGTTCTCTAAAACAAGTTCTTCAAATGAACGTTTACGAATTCTTCTCATCGTCTCACCTACTTATTTATTATTGTAATAGTATTAATGTCCAAAATACTCTAAAATTATGATAACTTTAAGCGGAATTAATTAGAATTTCATGAAAATTAGAAGATATCAGTGAAATAGAGATCTTTTTAGAGAAGTAGCTATTGTTTTTATATCCGTTTTCAGAAAATTTAAAACTGGTATAAAAAACCACTTAAAACGAATATATGTTCTTGTTTCACTTTCATAGTTACTGTACAATTAAAAGTAAGAAAATTATATAAAGTGGGGATTTTTTTTATGGAATTGACAATTTCACCTTATCAAGCTTATCGAAACAATATGGAATTCTTTTATTCATTTACAACCAAGACCGAAGGCGAACTAAACCAACCAATACAAAAAGGAAAATGGTCCATCAAGGAAATCATCGGTCATATATACTTTTGGGATTTATTCTTATTGGAAGATATGGTACCTGAAATGAAGGACAGCGGTGTTCTACCAAACTTTCCAGAACATGATGAATACAATAATAAAGCCATTCACTCCATAAAGTCTTTTTCAAGTACTAATGATTTATTAGAGGAATTTGTTATTACTAGGAAGAAGTTAATAAGTAATATGGAAAAATTGAATCAAGAAGTAAAATTCACCATTGGAAACAATAAACGCAATTTTACTCCACAAACATTTCTAGGCATGTTTGTGGAACACGATATACACCATATGGAACAAATTAAAAACATGGCCGACTGAATAGAGGTGAGACATGAAGAAGAAAACGTGGATTTTTATCTCATGTATCCTAACCTTCCTTTTATGCTTTACCTTTCTTTTTAAGGAAGGCATCATTTGGGACTATCTTGGAATTAATGTTTCTCTTCCTTTTAAGAAAACGATGGATATCCCTTCCACATTATCTGGCTCAGATCAAAATAATAATGGGATACCAGATGAATTAGACATTGTTTATACTGCAAGAAAAGAGGTAGAGCAGCGTACACCTTATAAAAGTGTGTATTATGACGGTGGTTATCCACCAGATACAGAAGGTGTTTGTACGGACGTGGTCTGGCGTGGTCTTTTAGGAGCAGCAATAAACTTAAAGGATCTTATGGATAAAGACATAGCCGAAAATACAGAATTGTATCCAAGAGTCGGCGGTTCACCTGACCCTAATATTGATTTTAGGCGTGTCCCAAACCAATCTGTCTTTTTTGAAAGGTATGCAGAATCATTGACCACTGAAGTTAAAAAAGGTGATATACACAATTTAGAGCAATGGCAACCTGGTGACATCGTCGTGTTTCTTGGTGGAGATTTTGATCATGTTGGCATTGTTTCTGATAAACGTACGAAAGATGGTATCCCATACATTATTCATAATACTTACCCATTTGCATCTGAAATTAAGTTAACATCTTTTAAATCGCCGATAACCGGTCATTTTCGCTGGAAATATTAAAAGAGGTTGCACAGACCTTCCTCTGTACAACCTCCCTCATTAATTCATTTTACCAACCTGTTCTTCCATCAACTCATATGTCATGGGTCCTAAATGCATATAGGAAATGACACCCTCTGAATCGATAAAGAAAGTAGATGGCATAGTCAAGACTTGATAGTGCCTAAAGATATCTTCTTCATCAAGAAGAATTGGAAAAGTATATCCACCCTCTTCTACATATTTCCTAACTGAATCTATACTTGGCTCGCTAGTAGTCAAATTAACAGCAAGCATCACGACGTCCTCATTTTCTGTGTGATATTTTTGCATTTCTGGCATTTCAGCTCTGCACGGACCACACCAAGTAGCCCAGAAGTTCACAATGACTTTTTTTCCTTCATAATCGGATAGTTGTGCTGTATTTCCATCTAGTGTACTTAGTTCAAAGTCCATTGCTTTGTTCCCTGGTTGTGTGCCAGTAGCCGGATCTTTTTCTCCAAAAACCTGAAGGATTGCATAGCCACTTAATGCAACTAGAAAGGCAATTGCTATTATTTTTTTTACCATCTACATTCCCACCTTTATAAAATTGCCATTATTCCGTAATAGCTAGAGATGATGATAACTATACTTGGAATCAAAATGATTGTTGAAGTTCTAATATGTAAGTTGGATTGATGAAGTTTCCAAAATAAGTACGCTGTTGTTACAAATGTTGCTAGATAAAAACCCCTTGTCCCCCCAGTAAAAAATAGCAGACCAAAAGGATTTGTCCAAATAATGGACGGCCTGAATATAATAATACTGAATTTAAAGAAAAGGATCCATATCAGTAAACCAGTTATTAAATGATTCTCCACTGTTTTAACCAATTCCGGTTTATCTCTAAGGTATATAGCAATATAAAGATATGCTAATAAACATGAAAAAAGAAGAACCAGATAAGACTTCTTTATTAGCAGCGGACCTAATTGAACAGCATCCATACCGTACTCCTTTACGATGTATTACTATCATTTAACCATACATATAAGTGTACGGTAGTTTAACCTATGTCAATTTTATAACATTTAAGTCAAAAGAAAAAGCTGGTCTCGGATTAAAAGAGACCAGCTTATAAATTGAATTATGCTTTTAGCTTGTCGCGTAATACCATACGCAGGATACCACCGTGACGGTAGTAGTCGATTTCTACTTCGCTATCGAAACGAACAAGCGCTTCAAATTCTTTCTTGTTTCCTTCTTCGTCTGTAGCAGTAACTTTTACAAAGTCACGTGGTTTAACTGTTTCGTCAACAGCTACTTCAAACGTTTCTTTACCAGTCAAGCCAAGTACTTCTGCACTTTCGCCATCTTTGAATTGTAAAGGTAGAACTCCCATTAGAACAAGGTTGCTACGGTGAATTCTTTCGAAGCTTTCCGCGATAACTGTTTTAATTCCAAGTAGGTTTGTTCCTTTAGCAGCCCAGTCACGGGAGCTTCCCATACCATAGTCTTTTCCAGCGATGACCATAAGGCCAGTGCCTTCTTCTTTGTACTTCATGCAAGCATCATAAATGCTCATTACATCGCCAGTTGGCCAGTAAGTTGTCCAGCCGCCTTCTGTACCTGGAGCGATTTGGTTACGGATACGGATGTTTGCAAAAGTACCACGCATCATTACTTCATGGTTACCACGACGAGAACCATAGGAGTTAAACTCGCGAGGAGTTACACCATTTGCTTGTAGGTATTTACCTGCAGGTGTATCTTTCCCAATGGAACCAGCTGGAGAGATGTGGTCAGTTGTCACAGAATCTGCAAATTTACCAACTACACGTAAACCTGTAAGTGGTTCTACCGTACCCGCTTCAGCAGTCAATCCTTCAAAGAACGGCGGGTTTTGAATATAAGTGGAATCATTATCCCATGAGTATAATGCCTCATCAGAAGTCTGGATTTCATTCCAGCGCTTGTTGTCATCGAATACATGCTCATATTCTCTACGGAATAGCTCTGGAGTTACCGTTGATTTAACAACTTCTTTCACTTCTGTCATAGAAGGCCAGATATCCTTGAAGAATACATCGTTTCCATCTTTGTCTTTTCCAATTACATCATTTTGAAGGTCAACATCCACATTACCAGCAAGTGCATATGCCACAACTAGAGGTGGAGATGCAAGGTAGTTACCTTTTACAAGCGGGTGGATACGTCCTTCAAAGTTACGGTTACCAGAAAGTACAGAAGTAACAAGCAAGTCGTTTTCTGCTACTGCTTCTTCGATTTCATCCGCCAATGGACCGGAGTTACCGATACATGTCGCACAACCGTAACCTACGATGTTGAAACCTAATTGATCAAGATATGGTTGAAGTCCGGAATCGTGAAGATAACCTGTAACAACCTTTGAGCCAGGTGCTAGGGATGTTTTCACGAAGCTTGGTACTTCCAATCCTAATTCCACCGCTTTTTTCGCAACTAAACCAGCAGCGATCAATACGTATGGGTTGGATGTATTTGTACAGGAAGTAATGGATGCAATCGCAATAGATCCTGTTTTCATCGTTGTTTTCTCACCAGAAGCCAATGTCACTTCTACCTCTTTAGCAATGTCAGTAGGAGTTAAACCATAGCCCTGGTTCCCTTGTGGAGCTACTAATGCATTGCGGAAAGTTTCCTGCATCATGGATAGTGGCACAAGGTCTTGTGGACGTTTAGGTCCGGAAAGGTTTGGTTCGATTTCCCCAAGGTCGATATCTACTACATCTGTGTAGATAGGATCAGCATCAGGGCTGAAGAATAATCCGTTTGCTTTGGAGTACTCTTCTACCAATTTGATTTGCTCTTCACTGCGTCCAGTTAAACGCATGTAATCAAGAGACTCTTCATCAACTGGGAAGAATCCACAAGTTGCTCCGTACTCAGGTGCCATGTTTGCGATTGTTGCACGGTCAGCTAGTGGTAGTTCAGATACACCAGGTCCGAAGAACTCAACGAACTTACCAACTACACCATGTTTACGCAATACTTGCGTTACTTTTAATGCTAAGTCAGTTGCAGTTGTACCGTTAGGTAGTGCACCTGTCAATTTAACCCCAACAACTTCAGGAACCGGGAAGTATGAAGGTTGGCCAAGCATTCCTGCTTCTGCTTCGATACCACCTACACCCCATCCAAGAACACCGATACCATTGATCATCGTTGTATGAGAGTCAGTACCAACAAGCGTGTCAGGGAAGGCAACATATTCGCCATTCTCTTCTACTGCGTGAACAACGTTTGCTAAATACTCAAGGTTAACTTGGTGAACGATACCAGTTGCTGGTGGAACTGCACGGTAATTGTCAAAAGATTTCTTCGCCCAGCTAAGGAATTTGTAACGTTCTGCATTACGTTCAAACTCAAGCTTCATGTTGAAGTCTAAAGAGTCAGCTGTACCAGCTTTATCAACTTGTACAGAGTGGTCAATTACAAGATCAACCGGGATTTCAGGATTGATTTTCTGAGGATCTCCACCAACATCAGCCATTGCTTTACGTAAAGACGCAAGGTCAACTACAGCTGGAACTCCTGTGAAATCTTGAAGAATAACACGGGAAGGCTTGAATGGTACATCCACGTCCTTCTGCTCGTCTGTTCCCCATTTTGCTAAGTTTTCAACGTGCTCTTTAGTGATTACACGGCCGTCTACTTGACGTAGAACGGATTCTAATAATACTTTAATGGAGTATGGTAAGCGTGATACGTTACCAATGTTTGCTTTTTCAAGCGCTTGCAAAGAATAGTAATGATACGTTTTGCCGTTCACATCAAAAGACGTGCGGGCATTAAAAACATCTTGCTTCGTCATATGTATTACCCCCTGCTACTCATAGTTTAATAGGACCTCGCTATGAACAATTAATAGGCATTGAAAAACAAGCTTTCTTCTTAGTGGAAAGCGTTTGCGAATGTTTTTCTTTGAGACAAATTTCGAGTTGTTTCTCCCACCGAATAGTCCTTACAATATTATCTTAATACAACATTTCTCATAAGTAAATATCAATAAAGTTATCAAATCACATAAGTTACGCTTATCTTTCATAATATTCCACAAATACATGACGTTCAAACCTCAGGAGAAACTATAAATGGAGGTGAAGCAAAGTGGCAAAAAGAAAATCGAATCATGTCATTGAAGGGATGAATAGTGCCAGCGGACAGGGCAAAGGTGCCGGGTACAATGAGGAACTTTCCAATGAGCCTTTGACAGAAGCACAAAAGCAGAATAATAAAAAACGTAAGAAGAATCAGTAATAGTACTTAATGTGGAATCAACTCTACTTCTGTAGGGTTGGTTTTTTTGTATTCGTTACTTGGTGATCTCTCTTCATCAATAATGAGGTGTAGAGTAGTTGCAAAACTCAAATGTCCGAAGATATTGTATATTTGACCGAAGTTTTGGTGAAAGTGACCGAATATTCTGGGAAATTGTCCAAAGTTTTTCGAAAAGTGACCGAACGAAATTTCTAATTGGCCGAACACCCAGTAAAAGTTGTCCAAACTACCCCTATTAATTGTCCGAACTTCTCATAATTCCATCGTTTTTTGACCGAAGATTGAACTAAAGTGACCGAACCATGTTCAACACTAAATTAGAAGACGTTTTTTCGTCCTTTACCAGCATTTTCTCCTCAATTCCTACCAAAAGACCATCAATATCCTATCCGTATTAACATCCACTCCACATCAACACAAAAAAACCAACCTAAAACCCAAACTACCGGTTCAAGGTTGGCCTAAACATGGCCTCACACAATACAACCTTCTACTCCAACGTATTCCCTTCCCCTTGCTGCATCAGGCGTTGAAGATCCGCTTGAAATTGCATGAGTTGCGGTCGTTGTGTTTCGGATGCTACCTCTAGGGCATTGTTGATCTGTTCCATCGCTTCGTTTACTTCATTTTCTAATCGTTTGAAATCGTGCCCGTAATTTGGATCATTTCTGACAATTGCTTCGTACACATCTCTCGCTTGTTCTGTTCCTTGTTGCGCTGCTTGGAAAGCTTGCTGTTTATCTTTATGATATGGCATATCTTTTCGCTCCTTTAGGTCAAAGTAAATAATAGCTCTACCTATACTGCCCGAACAAATGAAAAATATACCTCAGACAGTTGAGCATAAACCTGTCCATTTTTCAAAAACTATAAGCAAAGGAGGAGATAAACAATGAACAAGAACAGTCATAAAGATATGGTCAGAAACCAGCCTAAAGATAATCAATCAGGCCAACCCGCACCTTTAAGCGGATCTCATAAAGTGAAAAACCGCCAGCATACCCGCCAAAAGCATAATTCTAGCCACGATATGTAAGCTCGATTTTACGAAAAGCATCAGCTAGCTTAGGTATTTCCCCTTGTGTAATAGTTCGGAAATCCAGAATCACCTGTTGATCTTGGACACGGACTACTATACTTGGGGTCCCTTTTCTTAATTCGTCTGCTAGAGCCTGCGCAGAAAGGGACTCAGCGTTTACCTTAACCGCAATGGATGGCAGAGTCACATCAGGCATGGTTCCTCCGCCTACCATTGACTCGACATCATAAATTTCCCATTTAAATAATTCCAACTCTTTCACGGAATCCAGGAAAATCATGGCCTTCTCAAGAACCTCTTGTGGGGTGAGAAGCATATCTCTCACAACAGGAATACTTTCAGCTTTGTTATTAGCGTATGCATGGATCGTCGCTTCTAAAGCAGCAAAGCTCATTTTATCCACCCTTAGTACCCGTGCTAATTGATGTCTTTTGAGTTGTTCAATCAGTTCTTTCTTGCCAGCAATAATTCCTACTTGAGGGCCACCTAATAGCTTATCTCCACTAAAGGATACAAGATCGACTCCGGTTTGCAGCACCTTTTTTACGACAGGTTCTTCTCCGATCCCCTTTGCCGAAAAATCAAAAAGCACACCGCTTCCTAAGTCTTCATAGACAACTAATTTTTCTTGCCTTTGTTTTAGACTTACAAGCTCCTCTGTTGAAACAGATTGGGTAAATCCAATTATTTTAAAATTGCTTGTATGTACTTTTAGTATCATCGCTGTCTCGTCACTCAAAGCTTGTTCATAATCTTTTAAATGAGTTTTATTTGTGGTTCCTACCTCTACAAGTTTGGCACCGCTCTCTTCCATAATAGAACTGATCCGAAAAGACCCTCCGATTTCCACTAGTTGGCCCCTTGAAACAATCACTTCTTTTCCTTTACCAAATGCATTCAGAATCAGAAATACAGCCGCTGCGTTATTGTTTACCACGATCGCTGCTTCTGCCCCTGTAACATCTTTTATTAAATCTTCCACGAGATCGTGCCTAGAGCCCCGTTTTCCAGAATATATATCAAACTCAAGATTGGAATAGTTCTCCGCAACTTCTATCACTCTGTTTATTGCCTCTCTGCTTAACCTAGCACGACCTAAATTGGTGTGTAGGATGGTGCCTGTTGCATTGATAACAGAGTGAAGGCTTGGTTGACTTTTTGTTTTTAATATCTTCTCAATTTCATCCCAAATGAAGAAAGTAAGATTTTTATCTATGTGCTGTCCATTTTTCACTTTATTTCTTACCACATCTAATGCCTGCCTGATTACTGAAGTAAGTACAGTTTCATCTAGATTGTACTTTTTGCCTAGGAGCAAAAATGTATGTTGGTTTTTTAATTCATGAACGGGGGGGATTTTACGTAAAATATCTTTCATATTTTTCACCTTTTCCGATAAATCATTTTACTATTATACCTTACGGAAAACGTAAAAGAGAAGGGTCGCCCCTTCCCTCTTACTTGTTTTCCAATTGTGCAATAATGTCTTCTGCTTTAGGGAATACACCTGTCTCTTTTTTGGAATAAATGTTTTCCCCATTAACCGATACTTCAAATTTTCCACCGGAACTAGGAATTAGTTCCATGGACGAAATGTCAGAACGGAAATGTGTGAATAGTGATTCCGCGAAACTCGCGGCTTTTGGCGCGTAGTTTCACTGCATGCAAAATTCGATTGATACCTTGAAATTGCTCATGATTTTTCCTCCTATGCAAGTTTTCACTACGATGACCAAGATATTCCTTCTCAGTCACTAGTACTATCATAGTACATCTACTATCTTTTCGCAAAATTCAAATCTTTATCACTGGATAAGTGTTAAAAGTAGGAATATACTTTAATGTAGACAGGAGGTGGGTATAATGACTGAACACGAAAAAGTTCGTTTAACATCACTATCGACGAAAGCTGGCTGAGGATGCAAACTTGGTCCTAGTGACCTCGCGCAAGTTTTGCGTGACTTACCTGCAAATAACCACGATCCTAATTTATTGGTTGGCTTTAGCACTTCTGATGATGCCGGTGTTTATAAAATTAACGATGAGATAGCCATGATTCAAACGCTCGATTATTTCACACCGGTTGTGGATGATCCTTACATGTTTGGACAGATTGCTGCTGCCAATGCATTGAGTGATGTTTATGCGATGGGAGGCACTCCAAAAACAGCTCTAAATATTGTCGGATATCCAATTAAGAAATTGGGTCCCGATATTCTACACGCCATCCTATCTGGTGCATTGGACAAAGTGAAGGAAGCTGGTGCAGTCATTGTTGGCGGACATTCCATTGATGATCAGGAGCCAAAGTTCGGCTTATCCGTTACAGGTTTTGCCCATCCAGAACAGATATGGAAGAATACCGGTGCACGCCCTGGGGATGCACTAGTATTGACAAAGCCAATCGGGGTAGGCATTCTTACTACCGCTATCAAAAGGGAAAAAGCAACTGATGCACAAATTACTCTTGTAACAGAGACCATGGCGTCCCTAAACAAACATGCAGCTGAAACGTTGAAACAATTCAGCCCGAATGCTGTGACAGACGTTACAGGCTTTGGCCTTTTAGGTCATGCGGGTGAAATCGCTCGTGGAAGCGGCGTAAGCTTACATATCGACCTGAAAAAGGTGCCTGTATTGACTGGATCATATGAGTTGGCAGAAGACGGTGTCATACCAGGAGGATCTAAATCCAACCATCAATGGCTAACTAGCGATGTCCATTACCATAATTCCGTCACTCTACATGAACAACTTGTATTGTGTGATGCGATCACTTCAGGAGGCTTACTTGTAAGCATGCCAGTATCTGAAGCATATCAATATGTAAGTAAATTGAAAGAGCAGGATGTGCTTGCTGCAATTATTGGATCTGTTTCAGAAAAAAGAGAAAAATGTATTTATGTAAACAAAAACGGAGCTAGCTGAATACTTCAGTAGCTCCGTTTTCCATTATATCCAATACCTAACAGAGTCCTCTCTTTTCGTGATCTGTAACGCATCTAATAATTCAATATAAGGTATTAAATATTTGCGCGACAAACCGAGTACCTCTTTTACCCCGCTCAGCTCTAATTTTTCTGGATATACCTTCTTTAATTTCGTGATGGAATCGTCTACATGTTGCACACTAACTAGATGCTTGTCATCCAACGAATACATCCTTTTCTGCTTGATGAGGTAATGTTGAAGTTCACGCAACTCTTTTTCAGGAAGTTCCGCCGCCCGTCCATATTCCAAATATGGCTGAGGAGTAAGACCGTCTCCTTCCAAACGCGACAAAACCTGTTCCATCCTTTTTTTCCAAGAAGGAGGAAAGTGAGGTTCAAAGCCAGCCTCAAACAACAAACTTTCCTGTCGCATTATCTTCCGGTCATCTTGAAGTGATTGAAGAACATATTCTACTAAATCTTTGGGTACCGAATTTGTAAAGTGTGAAAGTAATTCCGCTTTTGCCACTCCCGCTTTTAAAGGATAGTGTTTATGAAAATCACGGATATAGTTCAATACTTGTTGTAAAATGGCTTTTACATCTACCAGACCTGAAATGTAATTTTCTGTAATTCTGATCAATTTTCCAGCTTCTAATAATGAACCTAACTCCTTTAAACTTAAGCCGGTTTGTTTTTGTAGTTCATTGATTTCTAACAGTTTATTTTTATTTAGTGCTTGGTAAACTCTTTCTTCTGGGCTCCCTTCTTTCACTTTTTGAAGTGTTCGTATCGTGTTTTGTCCAAATTTATATTTAGAACCTTTTGCTTGAATAACCCAACCACCACCGACTGTTTCAACTGGAGTCGGTCTTCTAATGATTAACCTGTCTCCTCTTTTTACTGTGATTTTTTCTTCTAATCGCAACTGACACAGTACTTCTTCATGCGAATCTTGATAATCATTTCGATCAAAAAATATAATTTTTCCCATTACTTCAGCAGTTCCTATATGTACTTTCAATATACTTCTTTGCTTGATTGGATATTGAAGCTTCTTAATAAATGTTAAACATACATCAATGGTATCAGTTGGATCATATGTTTGAGAATGAACAAGCACATCTCCTCGATTGATATCTGCAGCACTTATATTAGGAAGGTTCACAGCAACTCGCTGACCCGCCATTGCTTTTTCAACCATTTTACTGTGCACTTGCAACTGCCTTGCTTTTACAGGTATTTCAGAAGGAAGAATTTGAAGCTCGTCATCTGTATGTATCAACCCCTCCATAATCGTTCCCCGGACAACCGTCCCTTGCCCTTTAATAGTGAATACCTGATCAATCGGCAAGCGAAACTCTCCACTTTCCTGCTTGACTGTAATATTTTTTAATTGATCTAAAATCGTGTCCTTCAACTCATCAATGCCAATATTTTTTGTACTGTCCATAAAGACAACTGGCGCATGTTGAAATACGGAACCCTCTAACTCATCCATTATTTCTTCTTTAACAAGCTCCAAAAATTCTTCTTCCACTTTATCTTTTTTGGTTATAGCGATTATTCCTTTTTGAATTTGCAGGAATTTAACAATTTCCAGATGTTCTCTCGTTTGTGGCATTACCCCTTCATCTGCAGCGACAACCAATATGACCAGGTCAATTCCAGATACCCCTGCAATCATCTGCCGAATGAATCGTTCATGCCCTGGCACATCAATAATAGATAAAAGGGAGCCATCAGCCATATTAAGAGGTGCATAACCGAGCTCAATGGATATCTGTCTCTCCTTCTCTTCTTTCAGTCTATCCGTATCCACTCCAGTCAGAGCTTTCGTCAGCGTGGTCTTGCCGTGATCAATATGCCCTGCCATTCCAATTGTATAGTGCTTATCAGTCAAACCCCTCACCTATTTCATCATTTATTTCTACGTTTTTCTTTCCGCATACATTTACGACACTAATCTTAGTAAAGGTCTTGATGCATTGTCCAAGATTTCCTGAACCCGATCCAGTTACACCAGTTTCCTCAGCAATTGGAGAAACTTTAAAGATATTCCCGAAGTTTACCACTCCGCCATTGACCTCTTTAATTACTACTTTATTAATAAAGCATGCCATCTCTATCACTCCCTAATATGATAGCGTATGATAGCATGTTTATGCTTGTATAGGTGGACGTCCTATTTTCTATAGTGTTGTTTCAAGTATTGTTGCCACTCTTCTTCCGTCCAAGCTGTATGCTTATTTTCTTGCAAAAATCCCTTTTTCCATTGTCTTTTGATGTTTGCTACCTCATTTGCCTGGATACTGCTTTGATTGAGCGCTTTCGCACGG
Source organism: Bacillus sp. RO1 (assembly GCF_012524115.1). Taxonomy (GTDB): domain Bacteria; phylum Bacillota; class Bacilli; order Bacillales; family Bacillaceae_I; genus Sutcliffiella_A. The sequence goes on from NZ_JAAZWB010000089.1 coordinate 127,929, forward strand.
ATATCGTCCCAGTCAGGTTTTCGATCTTCAGGGGGCCGCGATAAAAAAGGGTCAAAAATTATCTTTATTGCTAATATAAATAACATGAAACAAAGGATTATCTTCACAAAAGTATGTATCGGGATAAAAAGGACTATTAGAGTGCACACCACCAAAACAGTCCATATCTTTCCGCTCAAATTCTTCATTATCTTCCTTTTAACTTGACTGCTGTTCTGTACTTGAGTCTCGTATTTATTTTCTATTTCACAATCCACACAATATACTTCAATTTCTTGAGTGGCTCTATGATAACGCTCAACGAGAGCTTTTTTATGCTTTGTACAATACTGGTCCAAATTGTTCCTCCATTAAAATAGTCTTTAATTATAATTATACCAATCAATTTGGAAAACTTGAAATGAAACTACGGTAGAACGCAAAAGAAGCGTAAACCAATAGTGGATACGCTTCTCCCTTCTTGCTTTTCCATTATGTAGGATTGCAAGATTTTTATTTGGATGTTAGAAATTTAGTTTTACTGGATTTACTAATGCAGGTAAGGTCTCTGTTGAATCAGAAACATTCACTTCGATCACTTTAAAATCTGTTACAAATGTCTCTACTTTGCAGTCTGCAATTACCATTTGATCTTTTAAAATTAATTCCTTCATTTGTCATACTTCCTTTCAAAATTTTTATCACACAATGGAAAGTATATGCGCTTTGTTAAAAAATGTGACAGGGGAGTGTAAATATAGGTTGGGGCGGGTTTAAAGGCGAGGATGCAGAAGGAAGGGGGTGGCTCCAAATGGTATAAAAAGTACTAAAAAAGGGCTTTTTTAATGCTTTTTAATGCAAAAATCCCTGTTTTTTGCTGTGAATTTTTGGTTCGGTCACTTTTCTCATTAGTTCGGTCAATTCTGCTACCTTAAAGTGGTTAGTTCGGACAATTCAATGCCCTTGTTCGGTCACAAAATTCTCCCCTTCGGTCAATTGAAAATTTCGTTCGGTCAAATTCATGAAATCTTCGGTCAATTCTCGAAAAACTTCGGTCAACTTTCCAAAAACTTCGGTCAAATCTGTAAAATCTTCGGACATTTCCAAATCTCAGAAGAAAATGAAAAAAGGACTCCAGGATTCTGTATAAACCCTGGAGTCTACTACTTAATTATTCTACTTCAGTTTCATCTTCTTCCGTTGTTTCTTCTTCAACGGTAACACGAACTGCAGATTGAAGTGCAGCATGTTCTTTCGCTTTTTCGTTAGCATTTTTGCTACCGTTAGCGTTTTGTTTGTTCTCAACAGAAGGACTTACCTCTTCAGTAGTTTCCTCAGTCACTTCTTCCGTTGCTTCTTCTGTAGTTTCTTCAGTCACTTCTTCTGTTGCTTCTTCTGTAGTTTCCTCAGTCACTTCTTCCGTTGCTTCTTCCGTAGTTTCCTCAGTCACTTCTTCCGTTGCTTCTTCTGTAGTTTCCTCAGTCACTTCTTCTGTTGCTTCTTCCGTAGTTTCCTCAGTCATTTCTTCTTCTACTTCTTCAGCATTACCGTGTACAGCAGCGTTAGGGGCAGCATTCAGTTTAGCTTGTTCATTGGCTTTTTCACTTGCCATAGAACGGCCCTTGTTTGCTTTTTTCTCTTTTTTCTCTTTTTTCTCTTTTTTTACTTCAACCGCTTCTTCCGTTTCAGGCTCTTCCTGAACTTCATCCATAACCGGTTGTGCTTCTTTAGGCTCTTCTACTTTTTCTTCCGTGGAGTAGTGTACAGCAGACTTAGCAGAAGAATTTACTTTCTCTTCTTTTACAGATTCCACTTTTTGTGCTGCATTTGGCTTGTTCTCTTTCCCTGCAGCCTCACTCATTCCAACTCCAAATCCTAAAGAAAGTACACCTGCCAAAACTAAAGATTTTACGACTGTTTTACCATTAATAAAGTTGATTTTCATTTTGAATTCGCTCCCTTTTCCGTATCATAATAGTTTTATATAATATTAGAAAAAAAGAGCATTTTCTGGTGGCGGTGCTGGTGGCGCGTTAACCCACTGGTCCCGATAAATATGTTGCCTCATTACATAAGGTTGCAAGAAATTCACTTGTATGTCCTCTAAAGATCCTGCTATCAGGTCAAAGATAGATGTAGATGATACTTTCTGATCAGAAGATTGTCCTTTCGCGTTACTTCCTGAAGGCTTTGTCTGGGATATAAAAAATTCCGGAGACTCTGATTCTGGAAATTGCTCAGGGAGATCCTCCATCGGTAATTCGCCATTAGCCTTTACGGTTACATTATTGACTTGACTAAGAGTGGGCGACTTGTTAGATCTACCATCTAATTTATTTGCCATGTTGACTATTAGTTGTTCCTTTCGAACCTTTTTACTAGGCTCCTTTTTAACAACCTCAGACGGCTTCTTTGATTCTGATTTATTATGTACAGGCTGGTTTGAATTTGATTTCTTACTTTTCTCCGTTTTCTCTAACCGAACCTTTTTTGCTTTCTTATTTGCCTGGGCATGCAGCTTATTGGAAGGTTCAGACTGCCTCTCTTTATGTGGCAAAGCTACCTCTGGCTTTTTATCAGCCTTAGGTAATTCAGCATTGCTGTAGTTTGCTCTAGTATTCTCATTATTAGGAATTTCGGCATAGGTATTGCCAGTAGTCTCTTCCTTCTTAGAACCCCTTTTTGAGTCAACCACATTTTTTTCAGCAGGTTTTCCGTTCCCTTCAGACTGATGTGTCCCTTTTTCAGCATCTCCAATAGTAGGAAAAAGCAGTAAAAACAGTAAGGAAAGTGAAAGAATCAAACTGTGACGCACATTCATCGCTTCACCTCCTTTCCAGTTGTAACGCATACCTACTACAATATTCCTTAATAGGCATTATTTTTTGTCGGTTTACACAGAAAAAAGTTAGAAAATATGGAATTTTGATAGATTTAGCCATTTGTTGTGCACTTTGACCTTCTTCAATGCCACTAAAATTTTTTAAGGGTTGTTCGAACAACAAAGGAGCATAAGTTAGACTATACTTATAAAAAACTAAAGGGGGAGCCTGATTGGAGACTTTCGGGAGAGGATGTTTATATATCATTATTGGAATTGGAGTATTACTGCTTTTGGCTATCGTAACACAGAGTCACATCAATATACCTTTCTTTATCGCAATCCCACTGGTTATCCTGGCTTTTTATATCGCCAAAAAGAGAACGGATGAGAAAAACAACTAACCCAGCATGAATGTACGACTCATGCTGGGTTTGATCTATTTTACTTCATCAACAATAATATTGTCTTTATTCCAGATTACATCAACATCCTTTGGTATATTGATGTAAATGATGGGACTACTCTGGGCACTGCCAGAACCTTGCACTTCCCAACGTTCTCCACTAAATTGCGTAAACGGAAACTCAGGTGTTAAAAATGCTAAATTTTTTTCAAAATATGGGGCATTCTCCACTTCTATTATGTTATTAGTATAGTTAATCGTGGGTAGGGGGAGTTCATTTGAAAAATCAAACTCATTTATTTCAAACTGCCCTTTATAAATTTGAACCTCTATTTCTTCCTGTAACTCCTCTGTTTTTTGGAATAATACATTATACTCTGCAAATCCTGCTTTATTTCTTATTACAAGCTCTTTGTCTTTTAGTGGATAAGCATCAACACTTGCAAGATACTTTTCGTCCACTTCTTCTTTATTCATTAGGTTTTCAAAAAGAAGAAATCCACTTTGGTTTTTTCCTTGCCTTTGTACCTCCATAAAATTCTCATCTGGTATCATAAAGTAGATAACCATTGAGACAAGCAAAACAATTGCATATCCTCCCAAAACAAAAATGTTTTTCTTGATGGAAGTCAAAAATTTAACCCTTTTCACTCCTTTTGAAAAGAAAATATAGATACCCACTATAACCCCTATCAATATTAAAATGTTCATTGTCTGACCTCCATTCTATTGAAAATGGCAACGGAGCTTACGAACAAGAGAACCACAGTGAAAAATATTTTAAGAACAAATGTTACTAGAGAAGATTCAAAGTAAAAGAATTCAACAACTGTAGCTAGACCGCTAACTTCACTGAACATATCTCCAATGAATAAGTAGCCCACAAACACAACAGGAACCAATATCTTGAAAAGTGAAGACAACCTAACCAACGTTCCAATAAAATATCCTGCTGCTCCGCATAGGAAAATGTAACAAAATGCTGTCACCATTCCAAAAAACAAAAAGTTACCCATACTCATTGAAATTGGAGAATGATAGAACAAATCAAATTTGGGGAGAAATAACAGAATTACTTTTAACAAAAATGTCGATAATAGAGCTGTAACAGTTCCGATAAAACTGACCAAAACAATAAATAATATATTTGATAAATCACTACTCAATCTATTGCTAACAAATGAGAAATCCTCATCCCTGTAATTCTTTGATGTAATGATAATGGATACAATAAACACCCATAACATGGTAAAAACAAAAACTATATTGCCAGAATAATAGTGAAGATTGTAGCTTAATAGTTCAGAACCCCAACTTGAGTTTCCTACTCCATTTAGAGAGAACACTACAGCAATAAGTTGTAGAACTATTAAAGATATGAATACTCCGGAATAAGCGCCTACTTTATAAAAAAATTGGTTTCTTACTACTTGTTCCAGGGTTACTTTATTTAAAGACATCATCAATACCCCCTTTGTCATTATTCGTTAGATAGATGCATACGTCATTAGATGAAACTGGTATTAGTTCAAACCCCAACTTATTAGCATCTTGTTTGATTTTTTCTGAGTAAACGTTTTTTATTACAACATAAATCATAGAAGCACCGATTTCTTTTTTGTATAGCACTTCTTTGTCAACCAACCACTCTGTAAGTGCATGTGCGCTTCCTTTTACGCCAATTGCGTATTCTTTCAATTCAGATACAGAGACGTGTAATAATTTCCGGCCATTTTTCATGAGAAGGATATCCTCAAGTAGATCCTCCATCTCTTCTAGATGATGACTAGAAATGATTATACTTCTTGGGTTAGCGATATAATCTTTAAGCAAAGCTCTGTAAAAGTCTTTTCTGACGGAAGCGTCCATTCCTGTAGTTGGTTCATCAAACAATGTAAGCGAGCATTTTGATGCCAATCCAACAATCATGTTAAAGGTACTTTTCATTCCTTTGGACAAATCACTATGTCTCTGATTTGCCCGGAAGGAAAAATAGTCAAATAGCCTCTTAGCCAATACCTCATCCCAATTTGGGTAAAATTTTGCAGCTGCATCCAACACCTCTCCCAAATTTAACGCAATTGGAAAAGCCATCTGATCATCCACAAGAATGCTGTTGGCTGATGCAAACAAGCTATTATATGGCTGTTCATTAAACACTTTCACCGTTCCTGAAGTCTGCTTCTGAAACCCCGCCATTATTTTTAAAAGGGTCGTTTTTCCTGCACCGTTTCTCCCAATCAACCCTGTTATTTTATTTTCACTAATTTGGAAACTCAAGTCATTAAGTGCTTTTGAGCGACCATATTCCTTGATTAAACCTTCACATTCCACTACTTTCATCTATTACTCCCCCTTGCTTTGTTTACTTTCTTTCCTAACCATTTCAAGCAGTTCATCCATGCCTACATTTAGTTGTTCTGCCTCTGATACCAATTCAGTAACCAGTCTTTTTAACGTATATTCACGCCTTTTTGTCAGGATGATAGCTTGTGCTTCTTCTGTCACAAACATGCCGAGCCCCCTTTTTTTGTATAAGACCTCCTCTTCGACTAATAATGTAAGCCCCTTTGCAGCAGTTGCAGGATTTATATTAAAGATTTCAGCTAATTGATATTGCGAATATACTTTTTGGTCCTGGAGGAAATTTCCGTTTAGGATTTCCGTCTCAAGCCATTCGGCAATTTGCACATATATCGGCTTTGTACCATCCGTGTTTAAGATCAAAGTTCCACCTCCGTCCAACCATAGTGCATTAGTGTTGTAATGTAGTATATTATAGTTACCAAAATAATGCAACGGCTATAGAGGAATTTTTTTACACAAAAAAACGACACCAGCAAGTGGCATCGTTTTGTATTCATGATTTCAGCTCTATTGGAATAAGGATTTCAAAATGTGGATCTTCTAGATTTCTATCGACAGGATATCTTTCATGCTTAATTGGAAGATCATCGTAATATTCTATACCTTTTTCCTTTAATGGTTTATAGTCACACTCTTTAAACCATTGGTAAATTTCCGTATAAGTGACACCAAGATCTTTTCCTTTTGGGTGCGCAACCTTTAAATAACTCATCTCCGGAACAGTAATTTCGACCATTCTAGGTAGTAACTCTTGTTTTTCATCTACTTCAAAACCAGAGTAATGAATAAATCCATCTGACCTTAGGTGATAAGATAACCCTAATTGCGTTCCAGGATTTTTCACATAACTAAGTTCGTTAACTCGGTTACTCATCTGTATGATTAATTCTCTTAATTTTGGAACTTCCGCATAAGAACCTTCCCACTTAAGACCCATCGCACGATAAGAAGGGATGGTTATTAATTCACCAACCATTGTTTTCATTAAAGCATCCTCCTCTATTAATCAATAATAGGAATATATAGTTCTACAATTTCTTCTTCTACATCATCTTCAAAATAAAAAACTTCCATTGGGAACGCTTTCTCGAGACTTTCTTGACGATATCCATTATCCTTCATCCAAGAAAAGATTCGCTCATACCCCTTATCTATCGTTTTATTTGAGCAGCTTATTTTTGCGTATGTTGTCATTGGGATATTTAATGCCAACATCCCCTTTGGTATATCGTCACATTCTTTCACTTCCACACAGGCAAAATATGTTGCGACCAGACTGTTTGCAAGGTAGGGACTATAAATTACATCAGGATTTACCGTTTTCCTCACTTCGCCTCTTCTTTTCTCAAAGACTTGTTGTACATTCATCGCCACTTCAGGAAAGGACTGTGGGAAATTACCTGTCGCACATTGACCAACCAACTGAACTTTTCTTTGAACCACTTCACACTTAAATGTTGCAATGGAATTCTGAATCATACAAATGCCCGCTCCTTTTGGATAAATTAACCACTAATAGAATTCGATGTAAGAGAGAAATATCCTTTTTCAAACTATTGGATTTAACAACAATAATCAAAGGGATGTAGAGGAGGTTGCGCAAAAAATATCCATTGTGGTTTTAGTGAGTGGTCCGCCCAGTGCCATGCTGCCAATGCTGCTGCACAAGCATCGATGGAGTGGCTTTCATTATCCACCCCTTTTGGCAGCCCGATTACGTTTTGTTGTTCAAACCAGTTCTTAAGATATTTTCGTGATGAAGGATTTTGCTTATATGTAAGTACGTGTTCTAATTCTTTTTCCGTTACTCTTGTCCCCATCGCGGCTCCAGGATGTACTTCAACTATAGAAACGGGGAAAGTCGTATGGAGTTTCTCTATCTCTCTGGTGAGTTTGATCCCTCTTAATGTAAGATATACCATTCTGGTGTATGTGGGAGGCATAATCGAACCTGACTTCATCCCAAGGGAAACGATAAATTTTCTTAACTGTTTATCACTTATCCTGTCGCCACCTCCATCCTGATAGGATAATGGCGCATCTATTCCAATGACGAGCTCATCTAGTCTACTTAAGTCTAAAATTTCGTTTAGTATTTCTTCATCGCTGATGTTAGAGATCATTTTTTGGAAAATCAAATAATTCTCACTCTGTTGAAATACGGTAAGCACAGTATCCTTATGATTACTTGGACCAGCCAAGTCCAGCCCAATTACTATCATGTTGACTCCCTCCTATTTACTCAATTAGGTTGAAATAAGTGGTACAACATCCTATCCCTATCATCGAAGAATTGCTTCATGATGGTAAAGTGAGGAGTCTTTTCCAAAGTGGTTTCACACATTCCCTCTGTAGTCAGTTCAAGGATTTTCGCACCGGGATAAGCCATGACAATCGGAGAGTGAGTAGAGATGATGAACTGTGATCCATCTTGCACCAGCTCGTTAATTCTGGCAAGCATAGACATCTGCCTAAGCGGAGATAAGGCTGCTTCCGGCTCATCTAGGATATATAAACCCTTTCCTTGAAAACGCTCCACAAATGCAGCAAAAAAAGATTCCCCATGTGATTGCTGATGTAGTGATTTTCCTCCAAATGAATCAATGATTCTTCTTCCTCCCCCAGATTCTCGATCCATTTCCTCAATATTAGTTGCGACATTATAGAAAGTCTCCGCTCTAAAGAAAAAGCTATCCGAGGGTCTTTCTGCACTTTTTATAATACGTAAATAATTGTCTAACTCGGAATGAGAGTCGTAGCTTGTAAAGTTGAAATTTAACGTTCCTCCCTCAGGATTAAAGCCTAAAGCAATAGCAATTCCCTCAAGCAGCGTGGATTTTCCCATGCCATTTTCTCCGATGATGTAGGTGACATTAGGATGGAGATGAAGAGTGTTCAAATTTTTTATTACTGGAAGATTGAAAGGGAAGTGATCATATGTGGGAATGAATTCTCTTTTCAATGTGATGCCTCTTATGTATTGCGTATCTTTCTCTAATTTCAACTTTTTCTCCCTCCTTTTTGGAAATTAGATCTCTTGGTAAATAATGTACCACAACCGAACAAATGTTTCCACTATTATGAGCCACTTTCCTATTGCATTCTTTCAAAGCAAAAAGTAAAATGGTACTATCCAAAGCATGGGGCTGATTGCAATGCTGGTGCTTGTCTCGGTCTTCAAAACCGCTTGTGAGGCGCGTGCCGTCTCAGGTGGGTTCGATTCCCACGCAGTCCCGCCATACATAAAAGTGATCTTACTAAAACACCCTTGTATTCTATAAGAATACAAGGGTGTTATTAATTTTGATAATTATGCTCAAACCAACCTAGCAATTCTTCTGGCCACTTTTCCTCATTTATGATCTTTGGTGAAAAGCCGCCCATTTCAATCAGAATATGCCTAGCAGATGTTTTTATAATAAAATAATCTTCTTTGGGCGTTGGGATAATTTTTTCTATTTCGATATCATGCTTATGTAGAAATGACTTTATATCATCCTCTTCCTTAGTACTCATAGGTTGAGGTGTTGCTTCAATGAGTGTGGCATTTGATTTCTTCGACAATTTTCTTCGTCTTTTTGGCATGTTCTCGTTCATCACTTCTAAGATTCGAATAATTTCAGACAGCCCTATTAAAACCATTCCTGTAACCAGAGAACCTAGAAAAGTAGTAACAAAAAATAAAAAACTGTTGGTTTGTGTTCCACCAAAAATCCCTAACAATAATCCTAGTGCTATTACTATACCACCTACTACTTTAAGTACTGCACCAATTTGATTTTGCATAGTATCTCCCCTTTTCTCTCTCTACACTATGTATTCCACTTTCGACAAAAAAATCCTCTTTTTACTAAAAATGTTTATTAAAAAGAGCCCTGCCCTATAGGCAAGACTCATAACAAAACATTATTATCTAATTTGACCATTACCAGTCATTTGGAATTTAACCGTTGTTAATGCAGGTAATCCCATCGGACCACGAGCATGAAGTTTTTGAGTAGAAATACCGATCTCAGCACCGAATCCTAAAGCTCCACCATCAGTGAAACGTGTGGAAGCGTTATGGTAAACAGCTGCTGCATCTACAAGCTTCATGAACTTGTTGGCAGTTTCTTTGTTTTCTGTGATGATAGCTTCGGAATGCTTCGTACCATATTCATCAATATGGTCGATTGCTTCGTCTATATCAGAAACCACCTTCACTGCAATGTCTAAGCTTAAATACTCGTTTGTCCAATCGCTTTTCCCAGCCTTAACTGCTCCAGGAATTGTTTCAACAACTGTGTCGTCTCCATGAACCGTGATGCCATTTTCTTTAAACATATTGATTAGCGCATCTTTGTTCGCATGGAACCAAGCTTCATGCACAATCAATGTCTCTGCTGCGTTACAAACCGCCGGACGGTCCGTTTTAGCATTGACGACAATGGATAATGCTTTTTCCAAATCCGCATCCTTGTCAATATAAAGATGGCAATTACCCACACCTGTTTCTAAAACAGGGACCGTGGCATTTTCTACGACTGCATTAATTAGAGACGCTCCTCCACGAGGGATCAACACGTCGATATGCTCTTTCATCGTGAATAGTTCTTGCGTTGCTTTACGGTCCGTACTTGCAATAAATTGCACCGCCTCAGCTGGGATAGATGTGGTCTTTAATGCTTTGTGAATCACATCTACAATAGCTTGGTTGGAGTTGATAGCAGAAGATCCGCCTTTTAAAACAATCGCGTTTCCGGATTTCAACGCAAGTCCAGTTGCATCAACTGTTACGTTTGGTCGTGCTTCGTAGATCATGCCGATTACTCCAAGTGGAACGCGGACTTTTTCTACTTGCAAGCCATTTTCCAATGTCCAGTCGGAAAGGATGTCACCAACAGGGTCATCTAGTTCAGCAACTTCTCTTAGGCCATTAGCAAAATCTGCAATACGTTCTTCAGATAGTGCCAATCGGTCCATATACGCTTCTGTATAGCCTTTTTCGCGTCCTTTGTCCAAGTCCTTGTTATTGGCCTCTAGGATATGGGATACGTTGCTTTCCAGGGTGTTGGCGATATGCTTAAGAATCTCGTTCTTTTCCTCTGTTGTCAGTAAGCTTACTACCTTTGCTGCTTTCTTCGCTTCCTTTGCTTGAGTTTCTACATTTGTCTCTACTAATAAAGACATCAAATTCCTCCTAATTTATATTTAAGAAATGTTATTTATTTCTTGTTATTTGTGATTATTAGATTCCGACCGGAATGGATGCTTCTAAATGACATACTAAATCGTCATTTTTTACGACTTCTTCTGCGTAGTTGTCTTGGGTTTGATCGTACTCTCTTAACTGCTCCGAGGAGTAGTTGACCACTCCAAGTCCAATTCTGTTTCCTTCAAAGTCCAGAATCCTTACCACAGATCCTTCTTGGAAATAACCTTTCACTTTACTGATGCTTGAAGGTAATAATCTCTTTTTGCCTAGCATGGAAACGTCGGCACCTTCTGCAAGCACTACTTCTCCCTCAGGACCTGAGTTAAACGCGATCCATTGTTTTTTGTGATTTAAGTTTACTGCTGAGTCCTTCGATTCAAAATACGTACCAGTTGCTTCTTTTTCCACGGCTTGAAGTAAGATGTTTGGTACTCCTGCTTTTCCTAAAAAGGCAGGGATTCCTGATGCCATGGCAATCTTCACGGCATCAATTTTCGACTTCATTCCGCCAGTACCGACAGAGCTACCAGGATCCCCAGCTGCCGCTTCAATTTCAGGTGTAATCTCTTCTACTTTTCGTAATAGAGTGGCATCGGGATCTTTACGCGGATCTGCATCATACAATCCATCGATATCAGATAAAATTAACAACATATCTGCATCGACAAGTCCTGCCACTTTAGCAGAAAGTGTATCATTATCCCCGAATTTCAGACGGTTTACCGTGACGGTGTCATTTTCATTGACGATCGGTACAATACCACGCTCTAAAAGAACATTCGCGGTGTTGCGCGCGTTATTGTAGCGATTTTCATCCGAAAAATCTTCTCTTGTAATAAGAATTTGAGAGGCTACGTACCCGTTAGATAAAAACAGTTCGCTATATGCCTCCATCAACAAGCCCTGTCCAATGGACGCTGCCGCTTGCTTTTCCGGTAAACTTGTTGGTCGATCGAGGCAGCCTAGTTTTCTATATCCGGCTGCTACTGCACCTGAAGAAACCAATAAGACTTCATATCCTTGATCCTTCAGTTGAGCAACTTCATCAACAAGCCTTTCTAGTTTTCTTCTGCTAATTTCACCATGTGAACTTGTCAATGAGCTGCTTCCAATTTTTATTACTACCCGTTTTGTCTTATTATCGGGGGTCATTCAATCACTCCTGTTATAACATAGTTGTAAAACTTACTGTAAAACCAATTCTTTTTCTTTTTCTGCACTGATTTCTTTTGAACGTTCTGCTGCACCTTTAATGGCTGCTGAGATAGCTTTTCCGCCGCCGTTATCACTTAATGCTTCCAAGCCTGCTGCAGTAGTACCGTTAGGTGAAGTAACCTTTTTGCGAAGCGACGCAGGCTCTTCATTGTTTGTCTGCATCATTTTTGCTGCTCCCAAAATCGTTTGAGCAACTACATCACGTGTTACTTCTTCATCTAGTCCTGCAGCCTTCGCTGTTTTTTCCATGTGCTCCATTAAATAGTAGAAATATGCTGGACCACTTCCGGCTACTCCTGTGAAAACGTCCATTTGTTCTTCTTCAATGGTGTATACTTTGCCGATTGTTTCAAGGATGACTTTTGTGTCTACCATATGATCCATCCCAACATGCGTTCCTGCTGAAATCGCTGTAGCCGATTCACCGATCATGCTTGACGTGTTTGGCATTACGCGAATAACAGGCTGTCCTGGATTCAAACCTTCTTCCATATAGCCAGTGGATACACCTGCTAAAACGGAAAGCAGTAATTGTGAAGAATTTAGTTGATCTTTTAATGAAGCTAATGCAGTTTCTATATCTTTCGGTTTCATGGCCAATACAATAATGTCTAGTTCACTCATATTCAAATCCTGCTTCATTACGCCACGAACACCGTATTTATTTTCAAGTTCCATTAATCTTTCGATGTTTGATCTGTTACTTACTACAACATTATTTGCAGGGATAATTTCACTTGCAACAATACCTGAAATCATTGCCTCTGCCATTGATCCTGCTCCAATAAATCCAATCACTTTTTCTTTCAGCATCTAATCGCTCCCGTCTGTCCGTTCGTTTTTAACAACGTTTATAATCGTAACATGTAGAGGATGTATATCAAGGGTGTTTGGGCAATTAGTTCGCATGAAAGCCAGATAGTGAGTGTAAACGCTACCAATAATATTGACCTTCGTGTAATTCCAGTAGAAGGGGGATAATCGCTGAAAATGGAGAAATACGGCGAAATTTGATGGAGGGTAATTATGGGAAAGTGTCACAAACCCTTTTATGCATTGAGTTTGGACGGTTTTACTGCGATGAGTAGAAATGCTCTTTTCCTATTTCCCAGTCACTGCTGTTTTCATAGCGCCGATGAAGACTTCTCTTTACACAACCTGCCGACACTCAGGACTTCATGACTCAGATGAAGACTTCTCTCTACTTAATCTGCCGCCACTCAGGTCTTCATAACGCGGGTGTAGACTTCTCTTTACCTAATCTGCCGGCACTCAGGTCTTCATAACACCAATGAAGACTTCTCTCTGCTTAATCTACCGCCACTCAGGTCTTCATAACGCTGATGAAGACTTCTCTTTACCCAATCTTCCTCAACTCAGGTCTTCATGACTCAGATGAAGACCTCTCCGTACACAATCCCCCGCTACTCAGGTCTTCATAACGCCTATGAAGACTTCTCTTTACCCAATCCCCCGCCACTCAGGTCTTCATAACGCCTATGAAGACTTCTCTCTACTTAATCTCCCGCTACTCAGGTCTTCATAACACCAATGAAGACTTCTCTTTACCTGATCTCCTGCATCTCAGGTCTTCATAACACCAATGAAGACTTCTCTTTACCCAATCCCCCGCCACTCAGGTCTTCATAACGCCTATGAAGACCTCTCCGTACACAATCTCCCGCTACTCAGGTCTTCATAACGCCTATGAAGACTTCTCTCTACTTAATCTACCGCCACTCAGGTCTTCATAACACCAATGAAGACTTCTCTCTACTTAATCTGCCGCTACTCAGGTCTTAATAACTCCTATGAAGACCTCTTCGTACACAATCTCCCGCTACTCAGGTCTTCATAACACCAATGAAGACTTCTCTCTACTTAATCTACCTCCACTCAGGTCTTCATAACGCCTATGAAGACCTCTCTGTACACAATCTCCCGCTACTCAGGTCTTCATAACGCCAATGAAGACTTCTCTCTACCACTCAGGTCTTCATAGTGCCCCCCATAAAAAAACAGTGTACCCAGAGAAGGATACACTGCAGTCATAAATATCTAACTCGCTTTTTTCCACTGCTTCATCACTTTTCGAATTTCCTCTGCCATCGTCCTGCATGCTTCCACTTCCACAGGGGAGAGTTTCATTTCCCCATAACGCACTTTCGCATACAACTCCATGAAGCTTTCCTTAAAAGTGGTTTCCCGTTTTAACCATTCCTCCAAAGTTTCATTTGGGAGGCGGCCACGGTTCTTTTTCAAAGCCAACTGCTCTAACTCAAACATAAGCTTCCTTACTTCATTTTCCGGTGGCTTTTGCTTTCTTCTACTAGCGAAGAATCCACCGCCACTCTTTTTAGTCATAGTAGAAGTAAATTGCTGTTCAGGCTGCATCTCTCTTTTTTGGTTGTTCACTTTTTTCTTATTTAATAGGAGGTAAAGGACCGAAAGAAAAAGAATGACACCAACTGCCACTACTACAGGATTATCAAATAGGCTTTCTGTGGGTGGTAAGAGCTCAGCGGTTTCCGCTTCTTCCTCCTCCCCCATCTCAATGCCTCCCTCATCCTGAGGCCCACCGCTTTTGGGCGTCCAATCGAGCATTCCAAACAAAGCAAACACAGGCCTTGCCATAACATCAAAAATAAAGCTAACACCAAAGCCGAATATCGAAAGTCCCGCTGTTATCAGGTATTTACCTATTGTTGCAAAAACGGCAGAAACAGCGACGATGCTTATAAAAACGGCGGCAGTCGCACTAACCACCCTTTTTTGCATATAAGGGATCCCCTTTAATTGAATCACAGCATTTCCACTATACAATAAAATAACAAGTGCCAGTTGCACACCAAAAAGTATCATTAACGTAAGGCCATGAGGATAATCCACCAATGTTCCTGCACCGTATACAAAAGGCATCCAGATGAATGACATAATTAACAGTGCAAAAGTGGAAATAAACCTTTCCTCTACAAAATACATAAATGCACGGAAACTAATCATAGTTCCGATAATCAGAGAAAGCCCTATACTATAGGAAGAAAGGTAAGCAAAAAGAGCTAATACAGGTGCCACAACCATGATGGCAACATAACTACTTGGAAGTTTGTTGTTTAAAAAGCCAAAAATTGCAATTGCAAAACCATATGGCAACAAGACACCTGCAAAAGAAGGCAGATTACCGGAATCTAGGTACAAGAGCAAAATAAAAAAATAAAGTATATTGAGCTCAAGTAATAAGTGAATGCTGTTTCTCCATAGTTTAGCCATTTACTGCCTCCTTCCTTGCTTCTGAACGCCATGGTAGTAATGTACAACTATCTTCCTTTACCTCAAGGAGGTTTACATTAGTCCCAGTAGGCATCCTCCAACCTCGCAAGCGCTCTTCTTCCCCACAAAGAATCACATAAGGGGCCTGTGCAGCATGTTGATAGGTTATTCTTTCAAAAGTAGTCATGCCAATGGACACACTGTTTCCTTGCAATCTCGCCAACATAGTTAACGCAGTTTGCAGATGGCGTTTGCCTTCCCCATAAGGCAGTTCAAAATAACTTGGTGTCCCAACCCTCTTAATGTTTACAAGCAAGGAATAAGGGATATTGAATTTGTTCGCATGATGTAACAAATGGGTAATGCCCTTAATTCTCTCTTCTAAATTTCCGGATCTAATATCAAACACAATTAACCAAGAAAATTGAGAAGTCTTTTCATACATTTTCGTTTGAAGGCTAGTAACCTTAGCAGAAGCTTTCCAATGAATTCTATTAAAGGAATCCCCCGCTGCATAATCACGGGTTCCGATAATCGTGCTAACATCTTCAAAAAGGGACGACCTAGTTGGATATGTGCCTTGATTCTTTGGCATAATTCTTTCAAGACCAGTTACGGGTAATTGCTCGGAGTATACCAACGCTTCAAATTTCGTCAAATCGTTCTTTTGCAGATACACTTTTCCAAAATCAATAAAATGGGAGATTTGCAGCTCAATATGATGTAATTTGGCTACGCCTCTTTCAATCGCAGTAAAAGGAATTTCAATGACTAGTTCACTTTTACCCATTAAGGAAAACGGCAGACTGATTTGGCTGATCCGCGTTCTACTGTCTCCGTTTTGAAACTCAATGTTATTATCTGCAACAAGTTGAATACGTCCAGAAAAAATAGGTAACCAGGAGGGTTGTTCCACTTTCAATTTGATGATCCCTGTTTCACCTGGGAAAACTTTCACTTGTCCGTCAACAATTGTAAGCTTCAGTTTTTTCCCTACATTGGCTAAATAATAGTAGGAGATAACGAAATACATAAAATACAAGCTACCCATAAAAAATAAAATGGGATGTCCTGTAAAGAATCCTATTGCAATAATGACAAATGCGCAGGCACGGAAATAAATATGGTGAGTTAGGTTATCTACTTGTTGATTCCACCTAGTCATTCCTATATTGTCGCCTCCACAGGCACTACAACTCTTGCCAACACTTCTGTCACCACTTGTTTATTGGTCTTCTTTAACGATCCTTCCATTGTAAGAACTAATCGGTGACTTAATACATATGGTGCCATTTTCTTTACATCTTCAGGTGTAACGTATTCGCGGCCATTCACAAATGCTGCCCCTTGTGCTGCTCGCATTAAAGCCAATGTCCCACGCGGGCTTATCCCAAGTTCTATTTCTTCATGATTTCTCGTCATGTGGACGATTTCGAGTATGTAATCCTCTACTACAGAAGATACTTTCACCTGTTTCACTTGTTCCTGGAGTTCCATAACTTCCTCTTTGCTAAAGAAAGAAGTCAATTGTTTAATCGGCTCGTCTAACCGGTATTTATTCATCATTTCCTTTTCTTCTTCGAGCGTTGGATACCCTAAGTCGATTTGAATAAAGAAACGATCCATCTGTGCTTCGGGTAGTGGAAACGTCCCTTGCTGGGATTCAATTGGATTTTGTGTTGCAAGCACCATGAAAGGTCCTGGGATAGATAATGTTTCCCCATCAATGGTTACTTGTCGCTCTTCCATTACTTCAAGTAAACTTGATTGCGTTCTTGGCGTTGCACGGTTAATCTCATCTGCTAACAAGATATTTGTCATAATTGGGCCGGGTCTTAATTCGAAATTTTGTTCCTTTGGATTAAAAAACTGAATCCCTGTAACATCACTTGGCAGCACATCCGGTGTAAATTGAATTCGTTTAAAGCCTGCATCCATTGTCTTGGCAAAGCTTTTTGCCAACATCGTTTTACCTGTACCTGGAACACTCTCTAATAACACATGTCCTTTATTGAGTAACGAGACAAATAACAGTTCTACTACTTCGTCCTTTCCGATGATTACTTTAGACAGTTCTTTCTTTAATTGTTCTACTTGTTTCATTATCAGGCACCCCTTTTTGATTTTTCTTTCTATTTAGAATTATTTTACCATTATTTCACATGAAAAAATAGACAAATTTTAGCATCTATTTCGCAATGAGAAAAACCCATAGCAATAGTTTGCTATGGGCAATGAAAAGAAAAATTATTATATTAGTCTTTGTACATCGTTAAATCTTTGGTTCTATAGCTCTCCGGTGTCACAATGGAAATCAACTGATTTTGACTCATTTTATTTTTAATACGATCTGCAATCCGTTCACCATATCGTTTCGTCAAATCCCCAGGGTGAATATTAGATGTAAACACGATACTCTTTCCTTGTCTTTGGTTCAGAATAGAATAGATCGTTTGATCCACCCACTCACTTACCCTCTCTACACCAAGATCATCAAGAATAAGTACATCCACTTCTGCAATCGCCTTCATAAATTTACTTTCCGAATATCCCGAATCATTATCCCAGGAAGCAACAATGGTATCCATTAGTTTCGGTACATCAAAAAACATCGCAGTAATATTATTATCCTTAAAATATTTATACAAGCCTACTGCTAAATGGGTTTTTCCTCTACCAGTTCGACCAAAGTAATATAGGTTCTCTCTACCTGTAAATTGGTCAAAAAAGTCTATCGTGCTCGCTAAAGCCTCGCCTTGACTGGAATAGTCGACTTTAAAGTTCTCAAGAGTAGCATCCTCGAGCTCCCTTGGAATAATACAGAACTGTTCAAAGTACTTATGTTTTCTACGCTTCTCCGCTTGCATTGTTTCAGCAGCCAATCGACAATCGCACTCATTTTCATACTCTTGCCATTGACCTTTATTTTCCCCGCCGATAATTTGCATACGGACGCGTTTTACTTCTCTATTACATTTTGGGCAGACTCTTTGGGAAAGTATCTCGGTTTTCCCCATGCTGCCAATTACGGCACCAATCTTTTTCATCGTCGCCACCTCCGTCAAAACTTTGTCATTTTTTCTATATCAATTAGGTTAGATTTTTCATTTACTAGTGCAATTATAATAGTTTCGGTTATAATAATACAAGAATGTTAACGAGTTCGGAGGGAAAAAGAACATGTTAACCGGATGGTTTTTATGGTTAATTTTATTTTGGGTCGTCACAATGGTGGGATTATTGGCCATTGGCGGATTCTTCATGTTTCGCAAATTTCTTAAAAGGATGCCAAAAGAAGACGGCAAATCAGAATTGGATTGGCAGGATTTCTACTTAGAAAAAACCCGTCACCTCTGGCCGGATGATTTGAAGCAGCTACTAGAAGAGCTAGTTTCACCCGTACCGGAATTATTCCGTGATATTGCCAGACAAAAGATAGCCGGGAAAATCGGTGAAATTGCTTATAAAGAAAATGCGAAAGAAATAACAAGAGAACATGTCATTCGTGGCTATATTCTCGCTACACCTAAACGGGATCATAAGTTCCTTATAAAAAAATTGGAACATCTTAAGATTGATCATACCCCGTATCAACACCTTTTCTAAAGAGAAAACCTCGGTTTTAGACCGAGGTTTTTATCGTTGGTGGAATGGAACCACTCTCTATCTTCTTATATTTAACATACATCGCTATTCTCCATGGTACAATCATGCCGAAAGCAAGTAGCCAAAACATTCCGGTTAGTTCTCCAATATCAATCTGCGTACTAAGAACAAGCTTCATCACAACTCTAACGGCCAATAACCCAAGCAAAATGAAGACAAATGCCTTCGATCTTTTTAAATATATATCATTATCCTTCATCTCAAACTTAGAAGTTTTAATCAAAAATATGGAAAATATCGCACCAACTGTCAGAGCTTCTAATATTTGCAGAAAAGAAACGCGAAATTCAGGAAATAGGAACATTAATGCCCCAGTACTCATAAAAATGGGAGGTAATACAATTTTTTTCACTGATGAGGGTTTTTTCGCAGCTTTCATTCTGATAAACAAAACAAGCAATGCCATACAAACTGCAAAAATCGTAGATAGTACTGTATACAAATTAATCATCCTCTGTATTCACAACTTTTAACCTCTTACTATTATACCGAAAAAGAGAAATATTAAAAGTGATATCTAAGGTTTTTGCAAAGTCCGATATTTTCTAATGGAAACAACCAATAAAAATGTGACAAGTGTTAAATATAGAGTATCTATGAACAACCAATTATCCTGTAAAGTAGGTGCTTGAACAATTAGATTACCCACTATAAATAACATAGTAAATAACACTGCGACTGAAAAACTAATTATGTATAGAAATAACATTCCTTTTTTATAGACCGTTAACTCTTTACCACCTTTTACAAAAAAGAAAAGGATAACTGTTCCTGTTCCAATTATAAATAATTGAACGGTACTCCAGGTTTGGTCCACTATAATGTCCTTCCGCTCATCAACCAAAACTAAATCTACATAGCTTTCCATCTGCAAAACAAAATTTACAATTAGAAAGTAAATCAGAACGAAGCCTTCTGCAATTCTCGCAAAAACAAAAATAATTCTCCCCCCTAACGAAAAAAACTATCGCATGAAAACGATAGTTTTTACAATTATCCTAACACTCTCTTAACGGCTTCCAAAACCCTTCCTTCATCAAAAGGCTTAACAATGAAGTCTTTCGCACCTGCTTCAATTGCTTCTACAATCAGGCGCTGTTGTCCCATGGCTGAGCACATAATGATTTTGGCTTTAGGATAGTCTTTCACTATTTCACGAACAGCTTCAATACCGTTCATTTCAGGCATGGTAATATCCATTGTTACGAGATCAGGCTGGTGATCGCGAAAAAGCGAAACCGCATCCCGTCCATTCTCTGCTTCACCTATCACAGTGTGGTTAGATTTAGTTAAAATGTTCCCAATTGTTAGTCTCATAAACTTTGCATCATCCACTACTAAAACGTTAGCCACCGCAGAGTCCTCCTTATGTCCTATAAAAAAGTTGTAATTTTCCTTTATTCCCAATTTTAACTTTACTCTTTTCGGACACAAGAATCAACTAAAATATCACACAATTTAAAATCCTTGGAATCCTCCGGTAATGGCAGTGAGCCATACAATGATTTTAGTCAGCCAATTAAAGAAAAGCATGACTCCCATGATGATCATCGCATAACCGCCTATTTTCATAATTAGCGTATGGTTTCGTTTAATCCATCCCATTTTTCCAATGAAAAACGAAAGAATAAAGAAAGGAATGGCAAATCCTAGTACATAGGCTAACATATAATAGATTCCAGATGATGGATTATTCAATGACATGCCAATCACCGCGCCAAGAATCGGTCCGGAGCAAGGTGTCCATCCCGCAGCAAAAGCCATACCTATCAAAACAGTCCCAATATATCCGGATGGACGGTTTTTAAATGAGAACTTTTTATCTTGCATTAAAAATTTAGGTTGGAAAACTCCCAATATTACCAATCCGAAAAAGATGATTAGGATGGCACCAACTTGCCTAATTAAATCCTGGTATTGCACAAAAAATCTACCTAAAAAGGTTGTACCAAATCCTAATGCAATAAAAATTAAAGAAAATCCAATTAAGAAGAATAGTGTATGTAAAATACTTCTCTTTTGCAGCATTCCTTTTTCTTCTTTCAATTCTCCTACTGAAACCCCTGTAATATAAGAGAGAAAAGCAGGATAGATTGGCAAGGTACATGGAGATATGAAAGAAAGTACTCCAGCCCCAAATGCCAAAAATAACGTAAGGTCACCAGACATAAAATCACTTCTCCTACAAAAGTATATATTTAATAGTAACAAAAAATCAGTTAAAACAAACTATGTGTTTTTAACATTCTATGTCGAAACCGTGACAGTATTCCCTAGTTATTTTTCACTAGTTTAACAATTATTAAAGTACCATTAACTTGCAATTTTTCTTTGTATTGCCTCCTAAATTCTAGTATAATGATGTTACGAATTGGAAGAAGGAAGGGTACTCAACATTGGCTACTAAACATGAATTGATTGAACTAATTGAAAAAAAGCGATCCGAATTAATTGATATTGTCGCAAAGTACGGAATGTCCTCTTCTAAAACATTAAAGCTCAGCCAGGAACTAGATACATTACTAAACAAGTATAACCATATCATCGTCCCTAAATAATACATAGATTCTATATGAGCTTTGTCATTAATGAAACCCCTTCTCAAAAATTGAGGAGGGGTTCTGTTTTGTGAAGATTACAACGCTTGCATTTCAAGATGCGTGTCCTGGTGATTTGTGGCCAACAAATATGTTGATTTAATAATATTCTCTCTATATTTATGAATAATAAGTCATATTTTGTACGCTCCCCCATGTATGAAGGGGAGTTCACCTGAATACTATGTTCAATGGAGGTGACAATTCATGGATCAAAACCATAACAGGAGGATGGAGGCGGAATTCACCCCTTTTCCCAAGGATGCTACGGAGAAAACAAAAAGAATTAATAAATTAATAAAAAAGAACCTGCCCTGGGCAAGGCTGAAGATTGAACAGGAGTGGGCTACGAGAAATGTCCTGAAAAACGTCTCCCTCCCCGTTATCAAACCAGATGACTCGTTTTTCCCTGTTTGGGATTTAAAACGCTATGAATTCCTATTGAACGACAAACTTCCTTTATCCGTTAACCCGAAACTATGGTACCAAGGAAAATTAAATTTACATGCCGGTCTTTTTCAAGTAACAGAAAACATTTACCAGGTTAGAGGATTTGATCTTGCTAACTTAAGTATTATTCGTGGAAAGACAGGCTGGATTGTTATCGATTGTCTCACAAGCAGAGAAACAGCAGAAGCAGCCTTTGAATTAATTGACAGCTATTTCGGCAAGATCCCCATTAGTGCCATCATCTTTTCTCATTCACACGTGGATCATTATGGAGGTGTTGATGGAGTCCTTAATAGTGGAACTACGGATGAAGTGAAAATTTATGCACCTAGCGGATTTTTAAGTGCAGCCCTGGAAGAGAATGTGACAGCAGGTGTTGCCATGTCAAGGCGAGGATTTTACATGTATGGAGAGGTGCTGCCTCGTGGAGAAAAAGGTCAAGTAGACAGCGGCATCGGAAAGTATGTATCTACTGGTGTTGTGACTTTAATCAATAATGCGGAAGAAATTTCACCTTCCAAGGATGAATCCTACGTTGAGAAAGTTATTGATGGTGTGAGAATGCAATTCCAAATCACCCCGGACACAGAAGCTCCGTCTGAAATGAACATGTTTATCCCAGGAGAAAAAAGTCTGTGTATTGCAGAGAACTGTACAGCTTCGCTTCATAATATCTATACTCTACGAGGAGCTGAAGTGAGGGACCCAGTCGCATGGGCCCAATACATCCAACAGGCCATTGATTTATTTGGAGAACATTTAACGTCTGTATTTGAAGTCCATAATTGGCCAAGGCACGGAAAAGAATACTGCATAGAATATATGGAAAAACAGCGAGACATGTACCAATATATCAATGATCAGACACTAAGGTTGATAAATCAAGGCTACACGATCGATCAAGTAGGAAGAATGGTAACCTTTCCCGACAGTTTAAAAGACGAATGGTTTAACGGTTCTTTTTATGGAACTGTCAACCATAATTCTAAAGCGGTATACCAAAAATATATGGGATGGTATAACGGAAACCCTGTCGATTTAAACAAACTGCTCCCGGAAGAGTCCTCCAAAAAATATGTGGACTATATGGGAGGCGAGGATGAAGTCATCAAAAAAGCAAAAGAATGCTTTAGAGAAGGTGATTACCAATGGGTAGCTGAAGTCACCAAGCACGTCATCTTCGCAAATCCATCCAATAAAAAAGCCAAATACCTTTGTGCGGATGCACTTGAGCAGCTTGGATACATCGCAGAATCCGGCCCATGGCGCAATGAATATCTGATGGGTGCACAAGAACTTCGTTACGGAATTATACCAATACAGCGGTCTACCATCACAACTGAGGTTTTAGATATAATGACACTCGAACAAGTGTTGAACATGTTGAGTATCCGAATCAACGGATTGATTGCTGGGGAGTATGACTTCAAATTGAATTTCATTATTCCAGATCGGAAAGAAAAAGCTTTAACGGAGGTCAAACGTGGAATCTTTCGATATTTATCTGATGAATTAAAAGAGGATCAAGTTATGGTCATCATGAATAAAGAATCCTTATATGAGTTAGCCACTACCAACAACCGCCCTTCTCCTTCTTCAATTAAAGTAATAGGAAATATCCAAAAATGGCATCAATTTCTGTGGGCTCTTGATCAAATAGACACAGACTTTCCTATTATGACGCCCTTGAGTAAAAAAAGAACGAATGATTACTAAACAAAATTTTCATAGAATGGTTTTCTTTACATTGTATTTCATATAAACGCCGATACGGGTCCATATACACAAGTACAATGCTGTTTCCAAAACTTTAGTCTTGAATAAATGTGAAATGTGTATATAATGTAAAGTAATTGCATAAGTAAAATGTTTTCTAGGGTTCCGCAATTAATAATTGGTCTGGTCCGAGAGAAAACTCACAGCTCTGCTGTGTCACGGAAGGATAAAAGCCTGGGAGATACTGTTTTACAGTTATCTCTCAGGCTTTTTTTGTATTTTTGGTAATAATAAAATTGGAGGTGTCTTTAGATGAATAAAGACTGGATGAAAGTATTTATCGCTGCATTCTTTGAGGTTTTTTGGGTAATTGGATTGAAACACGCTGAGGACTTTTGGAGTTGGACTGGAACTGTTATTGCTATCTTCATTAGCTTCTACTTAATGATTATGGCGGGACGAAAATTACCTGTAGGAACTGTCTATGCGGTTTTTGTTGGTCTAGGTACAGCAGGAACTGTCTTTTCTGAAATCCTATTCTTTGGAGAACCATTTAAAGTTGATAAAGCACTCTTGATTTTATTTTTATTAGCAGGAGTAATTGGATTGAAATTAGTCACAACAGATAATGTTAAAGAAGGCGGTGAATTCTAATGGCTTGGATTTCTTTAATCTTAGCAGGCTTATTTGAAATGTTTGGTGTTGCAATGATCAATAAACTTCATAATGATCGAAATTGGAAATCCATTGCTTTATTAGTTCTTGGTTTTGGCGCAAGTTTCATATTCCTAGCTTACGCAATGGAGACCCTACCTATGGGTACAGCTTATGCAATTTGGACAGGTATTGGTGCTTCTGGTGGTGCACTATTAGGAATGATTTTATATGGGGAATCCAAGGATTGGAAAAGATTAATTTTTATAGCCATGGTTCTAAGTGCAGCGGTGGGATTAAAACTTGTTTCATAGAATATTATTTATATGTAAAGGAAAATTATGATTGGAATTTATCTTATATTTTATCTTAATCTTATTTTCAAAAATTGCTGAACAAAGTAGAAGCAGAAAAACAAAGTATTATAAGGTCAACCTGATAAGGAAATATATCTGGTTGACCAATTTATTTCACTAATACTTTTTCTTTTAAGAATGTAAAACCATATAAAAGCAAGGCATCAATCATAAACACAAACATTAATTGAATTTTCTTCATTTTGACTAAAGAGAATATGTGAAGCCTTTGTAAGTAATACATCAAACCATAAGTAAACATTCCATCCACAATTACATTCAACAGCATATAGCGAAAAAAGTTGCCATATGTCCACTTTAATATACACATAGAACCAACTAAAAACGGTCCCCACGTAAATGGAATTACCCAAGTTACCTTCGTTGAAAAGGCTTCATGCCACCTCCACCATCTTCTCTTTTTGGCGATAAGGTTAACAAGCAGTACCACAAACGAAATAAAAATACCAGATGGGAAGTATCGTTTGAAAGCATG
This sequence comes from Bacillus sp. RO1, assembly GCF_012524115.1. Classification (GTDB taxonomy): domain Bacteria; phylum Bacillota; class Bacilli; order Bacillales; family Bacillaceae_I; genus Sutcliffiella_A. The sequence goes on from NZ_JAAZWB010000089.1 coordinate 153,116, forward strand.
CTTCCCTAACATAGGAACCAGAGACCAGGGAAGAATCATCATGACTAATGACATTGCCTTCGAATACTTCATGTAATTCATTATTACACCCTCCTATTCCAGCTAACAAGAATAATATCCCCAAGAATAGAAAAAATACAATTCCTTCTTTATTAATTTGATACACGCGTTGTGTAAAATGTATTGTTTCATATATAGCTAAACAGTTACTAAAAGTCCATCACTTCACTTGTTCCTTCATTCCATGCCAAACATAGTAAACTTCATCTGCTAGTTTTGCAGCATCTTGCGAGATCCATCCCGCAATGTCACGGAGGCTTCTTTCCTGTTTATTCAGTGGGACAATTCCCCTGCCCATTTCCAACATGATCAGAATTATTTCTTTCCCCTTCTTTCGTTCCTCTTCTTTTAACTCCAAAAAAAAGGAATAAAAAAATTGTCGAATGGAGTCATCATCATGTTCTAATTGTAGAGCATCCATTATCCATTTTTCCCAACCTTCTAAAACAATAGCGGTATCATCCTCCCGATATGATCTCCAGTCGGTAAAATTACTATTATAATAGGAAGAAACCCAGCAAAATTCACCAGTATGAATGGCTTTCACTACCTTTCTTTTTCCGCAATAGGCACCACCGATAAAGAGCTGCACACCCAGTCCCCCTCTCTTTTCTCTAATTTCAATAGTAATCCTTTTCCATGCGGTACAGCAGGTGATTCCCAAAAAGATTTTGTAGCTTTGAACTGACTAAGCATGTACCGAATCACTCCACCGTGGGTCATCACCAGAATGTTAGTTTTATTAAAGGATAGGTTATTTCTATTCAACATATCCGAAACAAATGCATCCACCCTTCGTTGGAACATTTGACCGCTCTCACCAGAGGGGGTGCTATGTAATTCCCAATTATCAAGCCATCTTTGGTAACAAGGATCTTCCTTCAACTCTTCGTATTTCTTCCCTTCCCAATCACCAAAATTCATTTCTCTTAATCTAGAATCAAGATTTGGAGAGTGACGCAGGCTTAAGAACTTCAATGTGTTTTGACATCTTAGTAGATCGCTTGAATAAATGCTATCAAAAGAAAGATCTTCAAACTCTGTTTTTAGTAAATCCAACTCATCAAGCCCATCCATCAAGATATTCTGATCCGTATGTCCAAGATAACGTTTCTCCCTGTTCCAATCGGTTATCCAATGACGAACGAGATATAGGTCCACATAACAATTAACCCGCATAGTTCTCCTCCTTCTATCGCAGTCCCCATCAGATCACCATTACTTCCTTTGAATTGTTTCATCATCCATTTGCCATACCACCATGTGAACAAGGCATAAGCTGGCAACAGTACAAGGTACTGCGGAAGAAATAAAAACAATACAGCAATAGGCAGGAATGCTAGTACCAGGTCCCTCCCAGTCAGGTTCTTCTTCCATTCAAACGCTAACCCATGCTGTTGAGCAGTTGGGAAAAGATGCATCAGATAAACCGCAATTCCTCTTGAACAGGCAAGGATGACCAAGAAACACATGGTAGATTGATAGGATTCGTTCAATAGTAAATAGATGAAAACGGCTTTCCATACTAACAGGAACAATAAACTTAATATTCCAAAACTTCCAACGCGTGGGTCTTTCATAATTTCCCATTTTTTCTCAAGTGTTGCATTGGAACCAACCGCATCCGCTACATCCATCCAGCCATCCAAATGCAGCCCTCCTGTAAGCCAAATCCAGATGGTCAAAATAAGTAGTGCCAACATCCAAGTTGGCAGGACACCATGTAAAAATGAGATAATAAAGACTATGATCCCTCCCAACACCATGCCTGTTAGCGGATAACATCTTAACGCCCACCTACTACTCTCTTTGTTCCAAGGGCACTCCACAGGTACTGGTATCCTGGTTAAAAACTGAAGAGATAAGGCTAATCCATACAAGCTATTTTTCATACTAACACCCCTCTCCCTTTCCAATATTTTGGAATACCAACTCTGACCTGTACCGCCACATCAGCTTGTTTCACGATATGTTGATGAAGTAATTCCAACATATATATATAGGAAGTGACCGTTTTATAACAGGAAGGAGGTTCTTCGTTCAGGTCATTTGAAACAATTAATAAACTCAATCCCTTCTTTCTTGCAAGAGTCAACCACTTATCTACTTCAGCAACTATCTCTTCTTCGTTCCCTACAATTCCATGAAATATCATGTTACTAAGCCAAATGGTCAGGCAATCCAGCAGTACCACATCACCTTTATTTGCTCGCATGATACTTCTTGCAACCTCAACCGGTACCTCTTCCACCTTCCACTCCTTACCGCGCTGATCCTTGTGCATCGCTATTCGCCCCTCCATTTCTTTATCACTATTTTGGGAAGTAGCTAAATAAACAAGATTATTAGTGGGTTCTTTTTTATGAAGGGATAAAGCCAACCTTTCTGCAAAATGACTCTTCCCTGATCGAGCCCCCCCGGAGATAAAAATGATCACACTCTCTCCCTCCATTTTTTAAGAATGGTCAACAATTTAGCATTTTCTTCCTCCGATCTTATAGCAAGCCGTAAATGACTGCCTTCCAACCCTATGAAATTATATGTATGTCTTGCTAAAATACCGTGTTGGAACAAGAAAGTGAAAAGTGCCTCCGTTTTTTCTGGATGTCTATTATCCTGAAGAAGATAGAAATTCACCGAAGTGTTAGATAAATAAAAGTCATTACTTTCTGCAAAGGTTCGCAATTTCCTTGTCTGTTCTTCAAGCCAACTGACGGTATGGGCGACAAAGTTTTTATCCCTTAGTAAAAGTGGAGCAATAGCACTTGCCAAAGCATTCACACTCCAAGGTACCTGAAAGCTTTTTATTTCATTTATGACAGCTTCTCTGGCCATCATATAACCTAACCGAAGACCAGGAATCGTGTACATCTTAGTCAATGACCGGAGTAGAATTAGGTTAGGATATTCCTTTAGCAACGGTGTCAGCGTCTCGGATGGAATAAAATCCACGAACGCTTCATCTATAACTAGGAAAGTTTGATGATGCAGACCCTGTTCCAATAACATTTTAATTTCTGCTTTCGGAATGACCACCCCTGTCGGATTGTTGGGACGACAAAGGAAGAGGACATCCCAATCAGGCAGTGCTTCAAGCAGCTGGTTCATCGGCAATCGAAAATTATTCAGAGGTGATGTAGTAATGCCTTTCACCTGTAAATGATAATGCCTACATGCCCGTTCATATTCCGAAAAAGCAGGATGGACGATCCCGGCTATTTTCCCTTCAAAATATTTAGCCGCAAGAAAAATAGCTTCCGCTCCTCCATTTGTAAGAAGGATTTCCTCATTATGAATCCTTTCCATCCATGCCAATGAACTAGTGCTAAAAGAATAATTCGGGTCAGGATAACACAACAGCTTCTTCCACTGTCCCTCCAATTCCCCCTGCAACCATTCAGGTGGCCCCATTGGGTTAAGATTCGCACTAAAGTCCAAGACTTCTTGCTCTTCTGCCTGCAAGAGCTTCTTCATCATATCTGGCTGACCGCCATGTTCTGGCCAATTCATCCTCAACCCTCATTTCTGTCCTAATAAAAATAGAAATAATATTTCTAATCCAAAAAACACACCCCAACCCCCATGCATATATATAATGGATCTTGGGATATCCCCTGTCACTAGTTTTCTATGAAAATCCCCCATCGTTTTTCGGTTAGATTCAATCCCTTTATAATAATTCACCCCACCTAACTGGATCCCCATCAAGCCTGCTGTCATTGCTTCCGGCCAACCGCTATTGGGGCTGGGATGTTTCTTCGCATCACGCATAGTAATGAGCCATCCCGCTTTTCTATTAGAGCCTTTGATAAAAACAGAAGATAACCATATGGATAGAGCTGTCAGCCTTGCCGGAATAAAGTTAGCTATATCATCCAGCCTTGCAGAGGCCCATCCAAAATCCAGAAACCTTTCATTCTTATAACCTACCATGGAATCCAAAGTATTGATGGCTCGGTATGCCATGGCAAGAGGGGCTCCACCTATCATTGCCCAGAACAAAGGGGCGGTAATGCCATCTACTGTATTCTCCGCTATGGTTTCTACAGTTCCTCTGACCACTTCACTCTCTGACAAGTTCTCTGTGTCTCTCCCCACAATCATGCTAAGGGATCTTCTGGCTTCTTCCAAGTTTCCTTCTAGAAGCGGAATCCATACACTTTTTCCTGCATCCGCTAATCCCTTGATGGCGATGGTTGTCCATATAAAGTAGATTTCCAATAATACGCCTACATAAAAATGAATCTTATAGGATAGCGTTATGATAAGGCATACAATTCCATAAACAGAGAGAACTACGATGAATGCCAGAAGCACCCCCTTCCTCCTTCGCTTATGACCGTTGTTCAAAGTCTTCTCCAAAAAAGAAATGAGTTTTCCCATCTGTACCACCGGGTGTGGCAGCCATCGCGGATCCCCCGAGATTACATCCAACACAACCGCTGCTCCAAAAATAAACATACTTATATAGAACACATTATCTAACATACATGCTGACCTATTCTTTTTCGGTATTTTTGAATGGCTTTTGATACCCCTTTATAGACAAGATGACCAATCCCCTTTCCAATAAGGGTCCCAGATCCAGCATAAGGAGTTTTATCCCCTTGTTGGGTAACGGCGAGAACTATGGCATCAGTGGAAGTCCCCGTAGCAATCGTGCGGGATTTTGGATCCTGTACCTTCATATCATGAAGGGCTTTCACCTTTGCCTCGGTCGCTGACATCAATCCATTAACAAGTCCACCATCCGTTAAATGTGCATCAATAAAAAGCATGATGTTAATGGTGCCAATGGTCACCGGTGTCTGACACATTTCTGTGTTTGTGATATCAACTGCATTCCCAACCCCGGCTGTAACCACTGCCATGAACTCTATGCCTTTGATTTCCTTCTTGATTATCACAACATCCGAAAGCACTACTGCCGTCATCATCCCGACTGACTGCTCAGTCGGAATTCCCTTTTGATGCAACCATTCCCCGATATCTTTTTCAGGATTGTCACAGTTATAATCCTTCTCCACATGAAAGTTGCAGAAATGTTTATGCCACTGGATTCCCTCACCTGTCACTCCATTAGAGATGGTTCTTAACGGTCTGATGGATTGGACATGGATTAACCTCTCATCTCTGTTCAATTCGAAATCTGCCAAGCCTTGAACTTCATTCCTTGCTTCCAGCTTTGGCGTCATTAATAGCTGGGGTTTAGGGACAACTGGATGTGGTCCTGCTTTGATCAACACATCGTATACTCTTTCAAGCTGCTCCTCTTTTCTGAGAGTGTCAGAGTCCCCCACCTCCAAAAAATTCCCATTATGTAAAAGTGCCAAACGATCTGCGTACAAAGACGCCACATTCAAATCATGCAGGATGGCAAAGACGGTCAGTCCTTTTGTGTGCTGCCACTCCTTGATAAGATCCAACATATGAAAAGTATGCTTTATATCAAGATGGTTGGTCGGTTCATCCAACAAAAGGATCTCCGGTTCCTGGACAAGGGACTTTGCAAGAAGGACGCGTTGCTTCTCTCCCCCACTTAATTTACGGAATTGCTTATGTTTGTGCACGGCCACTCCAGTAATATCCATCACTTGCTGCATGATTTCTTTATCATTTTTGGTGAGGCTCCTAAATAGACCTTTTTGATGTGGATACCGTCCAAGACTGATGATTTCTTCGACAGTATAATCAAATGAAACCTGAATTTCCTGTGTAAGTACCGCAATTTGCTTAGCTTTTTCCAACTTTGTAAAAGAAGAGAGTGGCCTGCCTGAAAGCAACAGTTCCCCCGATACCACAGGAAGCTGACCTGTTACAAGTTTGAAGAGGGTTGTCTTTCCACTCCCGTTTGGTCCGAGTAACGCAAAAAACTCCCCTTTTCTAATAGCCAGGTCAACCCCGTTTATAATTGGTTTGTCCGGTTGGTAACCACCGACGAGCCGTTTTAATTTAATCATTTCCTTTCCCCTTCCCTATCCTATCTCTGATTAGCAGACCAGCAAAGACTGGGGCTCCGATTAATGCGGTTATTACACCTATCGGCAGTTCCTTCGGTGCAATGATGGTTCTTGCAAATAAGTCTGCAACTACCAGGAATCCCCCACCAATCAGCATAGATAAAGGTAGTACGTGGCGATGATTAGGCCCAATCATTAGCCTTACCAAATGAGGAATCACAAGGCCCACAAATCCGATGGATCCAGATACAGCTACTGCAGAACCTGTCAGAAGCGAAGCACCAAACAAGATTAGTACCTTCCCTCTTTTCACATTCACTCCGATATGATCTGCGGCCTCTTCCCCAAGCGCCATTGCATTCAATTCACGATAATGCAGGGACAAAAGAATAGATCCCGCCACCATAAACGGGAAAATAAGCTGTACATGCCCCCAACTCCTCATTCCCACACTTCCGTATAACCAGTAAATAATTTGGGTCATAGATTCTTTATCACCAAGGGCAATGATTAAAGAAATAATAGAGCTGATAAACGCGCTTATTATGATTCCCGCCAGAATGATGGTTTCTATTGCCAGCCCCCTGTTACTCAATTTGACTAGTCCAAATACAAGGAGCAAACACAACAATCCGCTGAGAATTGCCACAACAGGGAGGGTGAAGCTTCCAAGACCAATAATGGAGATGTTGAAGAAAAGTACGGCTACCGCCCCCAATGCAGCTCCGGAAGAAACCCCAATGGTGTAGGGATCAGCAAGGGGGTTCCTTAACAACCCTTGAAATGCCGCGCCAGCAATCGCAAGGGATGCCCCGACAAACATGGCGAGCAACACACGCGGAAAGCGGATATGCCAAATGATCATTTCTTCATTCTTGGGAATGTCAGGCAGCCAACCCTTCCCGAGTGTATTTTCCGATAAGATATGCAAGATGGTTGGTATCGGAATCGAGACACTGCTGTTTAATAAACCAAGGAGGGCTGCAACAAGTACAAACCCTCCGCTCCCCAGATACAACCAAATGACCTTATTATTCAAAAATCTCTGGATAGATAAGTTTTGCAAGGTGCTCCACTCCTTCAATCAAACGGGGGCCAGGCCTTGTTACCGTATCACTGTCCACATCATGGACATTTCCATCCTTAATGGCAGGAACCTCCTCCCAACCAGAACGAGCCATGACCCCCTCTTTTGGGTTGTCCACATAATAGCCATAAGTAGTAATGATCACATCTGGATTTAACTGGACAATTTCCTCTTCCGTTAGCTTTACCCAGCCTTTCTGATTGCCGGCAGCATTTTCCGCTTGGATGGTCTCAAGCATCTCATGCATGAATGTCCCTTGACCTGTCGTGAAAATATCCGGAGCAGGAGAAACCTCTACCCAAACTTTTTTCTTTGCGGTCACTTGCTTAGCTTTTTCTTCCACTGTAAGTAGTCGTTCCTTCATATCGTCAACTAATTTATCTGCTTCCACTGTTGTACCAGTAGCTTTTCCAATCAATTCGATTGTTTCATATACATCCGCAAATGAAGATTCGCTGCCAATGACAATAACACTTATTCCAGCTTCCTTATACTGTTTGAGAATTGCCTCATGATTCTGATGATGATAATCTGTTACAAAGATTATATCGGGCATTAATGTCAAAATCATTTCCGCATTCATGTCTTGGCCGCCTACTTTTTCCACATCGGCAGTTTCCGCTGGATAGTTACAATAATCGGACACTCCGATCATTTTATCTCCAAGACCAAGAGCATAAGCGATTTCTGTATTACTTGGTTGCATAGAAATAATGCTTTCTGGTTCTTTTTCAATGGTGATTTCCTGACCGGAATCGTCTGTTATGGTTATAGGAAAGGCTGTATTTTCCGATTGCTCCTCACTGCTTGTGTTTCCAGAGATTGCCGCATCATTTACATTTCCGTTTGTTTCTTGTGAGGTTGACCCACATCCTGTTATTATTCCAATGAATATCATCAAAACAAGACCTATAATTCCCCAATTTTGTTTAGTTTGTTTCATCTTTTTTCTCCTCTACTTTTTGATGTAATGTTTAAATTTTTTCTGCAACTCCTGCTGATTTAAAGGTTGCCATCTCTTTCACGATGTTTGTTGCCGCCATTAGTATTGGAAAGGCAAGAGCCGCACCTGTCCCTTCTCCAAGTCGGAGACCGAGATTTAGGATTGGCGTTTTATCTAGCATTTTAATCGCATGCTTATGGCCTGCCTCCATGGATTGATGGCCTATGAAAAGGTACCCTCTTACTTCAGGGTATAGCCTTTGCGCAAGTAAAGCCGCCACCGTGCTGATGAAACCGTCCACTATAACCGGAATATTCAGCTCCGCTGCTTTCAAAATGGCGCCAACCATTCCTGCAATCTCAAGGCCACCGACCTTCGATAGTACATCGATTGGATCATTCCGGTCAGGGTTTCGTTCTTGAAGCGATTGACGGATAACTTGCTTTTTCCATTTCAATTGCTCAGAATTTATCCCAGTCCCAGTACCGATGACATCACTTACATCCAACCCACTTAAGGCAGACAGGATAGCACTACTGCTCGTCGTGTTGGCAATCCCCATTTCTCCTACGATTAGACATTTCGCCCCCCTTCCGATGACATTGGTTGCCATGTCGCTTCCCACTTCAATTGCATCCCAAGCCTCTTCTCTGGTCATGGCATCCCGCTCGAGGAAGTTACATGTCCCATTACGGACTTTTTTCATGTGAAGTCCTGCCCGGCTGACATCTGCCGCCACCCCTATGTCGACAATTTCAACTTTTGCGCCAATCTGTTTTCCCAATACATTTATCGCGGCTCCCCCGTCAAGGAAATTATGAACCATTTGTACAGTCACTTCCTGAGGGTATGCGGACACGCCTTCGCTAGCTACACCATGATCAGCAGCAAAAACAATGATCCCTGGTGGTGTTACCTCAGGAAACTCCTCCCCTGTAATCTGTGCAAGCTGAATTGCGATTTCCTCCACAACCCCTAAACTACCTTGAGGCTTGGTTAAAGAGTTTAAATACTCCTCCATCTTCTCGCCTTGCTTTAGGTTAACAGGCTTTAAGTTATACACGTTCTTCATTCGGTTTCCCTGCCTCCTTTTTGCTTAATTCATGAAATTCAAGCATCTTCTGCTTAATCATTTCCATATGAAGATGCGTGCTTACGACATCTGCCAATCTATTAAACGACTCTTCTCTTTTTCTATCAAAAGAGTTCCTGCTTACTATAGGAGAGAGGCCTTTCTTCCGTCTTAATGAGTTCAACAGTTCCTCTCTAAAACTGTCATTATGGAAGAGACCGTGAAAGTATGTACCTATGATATTTCCAATCTGCACTCCTTCTTTTCGGTCTGTTAACACGACAAACGGCATGACATCTTTTCTATCAGAGACGGTTGATACTCCCATATGGATTTCATAACCTTTAATAAAAAATTGTTTTCCGTTAAACGTAAGCATCCCCTCAGAAAGAACTGTCTTCTTCTCCTTTGCCATGTGCGTTTTCATCGGGATGAGATCAAGTCCGGTACCCACCTTTAACGAAGATTCCACCTCATACTCATCCACGACTACCTCACCGAGCATTTGATATCCACCACATATCCCAATTAGATTAGTTCCCAGTTCTACCAAAGTCTGTAGCCTGTTCGCAATGCCACTTTCATGCAAAAATTGCAAATCACCTAACGTATTTTTGCTGCCAGGGAGGATGACCAAGTCCGGTACCCCGAGATCTTCCGCCCTCTGCACATACCTCACATGACAATCCTCCTCAGAAAAGAGTGGATCTATATCAGTGAAGTTCGAGATATAAGGGAAGCGGATTACTGCAATATCCAAGTCTTTCGTACCGTCTTTTTCTTTGGAATAGCTATCAAGGACGACAGAGTCCTCCGCTTCAATATGTAAGCCGGAAACATAAGGTATCACACCTAATACAGGAAAGCCGGTATGTGCTTCAAACCATTCAAGCCCAGGTTCAAGCAGGGACACATCTCCCCTGAATTTATTGATGACTACGCCAATGACTCTTTTACGGTCCTCCTCTTCTAATAGCTGCAATGTTCCGACAAGGCTTGCAAATACTCCGCCCTTTTCTATATCACCTACAAGAATGACAGGTGCATTGGTCAACCTGGCAATACGCATATTCACGAGCTCACGATCGTTGAGGTTCACCTCGGCAGGACTTCCCGCCCCTTCTATCACGATGCAGTCAAACTCCTTTTTGAGCTGATTATAGCTTTCCGTTATTATCTTTAGACCTAACTCATAGAAATCTTGACGATAAGCACCCGCTTTCATATTGCGATAAGGACTTCCATGAACGACTATTTGCGATCGATAGTCGCCGGTAGGTTTGATCAGGATGGGATTCATGTCGGTCGTCGCCTCGACACCAGCTGCTTCCGCCTGAACACCCTGAGCCCTCCCAATTTCTTTTCCATCCCTGGTAATATAGGAATTCAGCGCCATGTTTTGCGATTTAAACGGTGCAGTTTTATAACCCTCTCTTGCAAAAATCCTGCACAATGCTGTTACGACAGCGCTTTTTCCCGCATCGGAATGCGTTCCTTGGATCATCAGTGGCGTCCCTTTAAACATGCAATTTTACCTCCAGACATTGTTGAATCCAGTTTTCCACGACCATTGGGTTGGAGGCAAAATGAATATGTGTGTATCCTGCAACAAGGTTCTTGCAGATATACCCGTCTTTCCCGTTTCCTCTCATTCCTTTTGTTTCAAATGCGTCCGGTAGCTCTGTTTGGTGATGAAAGGTAGAATAGTGGAACTCATGTCCTCTTGCCACCTCTCCCTCCTTCAAGAGAAAATTCCCGTTTAACCCTTTGATCTCCCTGTATCCAAGGGCAACGAGCCTGGTTTGCATGCGCACTTTACCAGGAATGATCCCAACCATGGGATATGCGTCTCCACCTGTGGTCACAAGTTCCTTGCATAAATACATATAGCCTCCACATTCTGCAAAGGTAGGAATTCCCCTTATCACTACTGCCTGATAGACGCTATCCTTGCTTTTTGTATTGGTAGAGAGTCTTGGTGCAAATTCCTCCGGGAAGCCTCCACCAAGATACAATCCGTCCACATCATTTGGGATCTCCTCATTTTCCAATGGAGAGAAAAAGATTAATTCCGCCCCTCTGTTTTGCAGAAGTTCCAAGTTCTCTTCATAATAAAAATGGAAAGCAGAATCATAGGCGACGGCTATACGAACCTTTTTATTGGGAGATGCAGTAAAAATGGAAGGCTTACTCTCGGTTGTAAGCTCGGAAGCCTCATCCGCCAGCTCATATAAACGATCAACATCCACCGTGTTTGCAACATGCTCACCCAATGCATGAAAAAAGCCTTCCAGTTCCCCTCGTTCAATGGATGGAACAAGTCCTAAATGTCGCTCTGGCATCTCGAATTCGGACTCCCTTGTCAGATAGCCGATAACTGGAATCTTACATTCCATTTCGACCGCTGCTTTAATCAGATGAAAATGACCATTGCTTCCGACTTTATTCGCGATCACTCCAACAATGTTCACCTTGCCTGACAGTTCCTGATACCCCTTGACCATTGCAGCCGCACTCCTTGCCATTCCGGAGCAATCCACCACAAGTACAACAGGACTGCCGGTGAGGATGCTTATTTCTGCACTACTTCCCTCATCTGAAAGCGGATCTTTCCCATCATAGAATCCCATCACCCCTTCTATGATGGAGATATCGGCTCCCTCACTTCCACGAACCAAGACTTCTCTCACGCAATCAGATGAAAGCATCCAACTATCCAAATTCCGCGACTTCCTACCTGTTACAGCAGTGTGGTATGAGGTGTCGATGTAATCCGGTCCACACTTGAACCCTTGGACACTAAGACCCTTATTCTTCATCGCCGCCATCAAACCAATGGTGATGGTTGTTTTCCCTACCCCACTGCCAGTACCTGCTATCAGAATTCTTCGTTTGCCCATTTTTCTCCCCACCTCCTTCTTAAAATTCCACCCCTTTAACTGCCGGAATTCCTTTGTCGTAATAATGCTTATCGGCATGGACTACAGAGACAAGATCGGCAGCCTCCTGTACTTCTTCTGGTGCATCTCTACCTGTAATGACAAGATGAACGTGCTCAGGCTTGTTCTTAATAAGTGCCAAAACTTCTTTTAATGGTAGAACATCATCTACAGGAAACCCTTGAATGCTTAGAGCATTATTTAACTCGTCCAAGACAACTATGTCATACTTACCACTCATGGCAGCGTCCTTTGCTTTAGGCCAACCTTTCCGAAGCGCTTCTCGATGCTCTTCTGGTGTCTTTGTCCAAGTGAAACCAATTCCCAGCTGCTCCATCTCCACTCCTAGTTTTCTCAGAGAAATCTGTTCACCATAGGTACGATCAGGTGATTTGATGAACTGATAGATTTTCACCTTCATCCCCCTGCCTACTGCTCGAACTGCCAAACCAATTGCCGAAGTTGTTTTGCCTTTGCCATCTCCGGTGTACACCAGTGTCAAGCCCCTTTGTTTCGTCTTTTTACTCATAAACATACCTCCTGTTTTTTCGCATGAAAAAAACGCCTTTCTGCTAGTTGCAAAAAGACGTTTAAAGGTCCACTCAATCCAGATAATTTTTAAAACTCTTCCAAAAAGATTCGCTTTAAAACATTAATAACTGGAAAAAATAAATGAATGTCACTTTAAGCATTCTTTCCTCGCAGAATCCTTAAAAACAAATAGGCAGGTCTCCTGACTTGCGTTTCAAGCACATCACCGACCCTTCCCATGCTGTTGCACAGTGGATAATCTCGGCAATATTCAACGCTTACAGTGGCGGGGTCCGTGCTGGATTTTCACCAGCTTCCCTTTTAACCTTTCTTCACAAAGGCACCTAAATGTTGTAATGTATCAAATAATTATGCAATTTTTAATTAATGGTTCTTAAACTAAACTAGCTTAAGCATAGATTAACAACGCTTTTTATTGTAGCCTATTTTCTTTCGAATGTCTTTAGTGAATATTGCTGATTTTGAAAAAATTTCATCAATCCGCACCATAATAAGTATTTTACGCTGCGATATATCTAGAAAAAACCATATCTGTACAAGAAAGGACAATTAATTGTAGAACTTCATATAACTTTTATCTTGGGATTTAATTTATAGCTATTGATTAGTTTCTAAAAGAAAAGCCCACTTCCCTTAATGCAGCCTTTAGTTTAGGTATGGAAGCTGGTCCCATACCGTGTAATTGCAAAATCTCTTTCTCCGTATATCTAGATAGTTGCTCTAAAGTCATAATGTCATTGTTCTCTAAAGCCCGTCTTGCTGGTGCTGCAAGTAGTGAGAGAAAGCCACTGTCGATTTTGCGTCCTTTCTCACAAATCGGACAGGTTGGACAATCACTACTTTTATAATATTGGTGCCCTTGGTCGCAAGTTCGCAAAGATTTCGTATTTGTCATTAGTGCACGACTCCTTCTTTCGAAATTTATCTTATCCATATTTTTTCAAATGCTAGTAAAAAAACATCCCTTAGGAAACAAAGAGAATTTTTGGCAAGGAGAGTAAAAATGTTTGGATAGCAAATATTAAAATTGATTTCACTTTTAAACAACAAGGAGGTTTCATAAAAATGAAGAAATCAATGCTTTTACTTGCGTCTGTTCTTTTCTCATTAAGTGTACTTACTGCATGTAATATGGGGAACAACGAGCCCGATAATGGACCAGAGGATGTAAACTATCGCCCTGTCCGCTATGACCGTGATCTTGATCGTGATCTGAACAGGGGTCTTGATATCGACACAGATCCAAGAGATGTGAAAGAACCTGGTGAGCGTGACACTCCGTATAACATGGATGAAGAAGAGCCGGACTTAGACGAAGAGCCGTCAGAAGAGCGACGCGGAAGATAATTTCAGTAAAAGCCCCTTCAAAAGGGGCTTTTTCTATGCAAACCACCGTCTTGAACATCTTTATTTACTCAATAAGAATTCATCTCAAATTACCATTATATCCACCATAATTTATTTTGGAATCAGGACCTAAAATGAAAATTGAGCGCCAATCTTGTTCTATGATAACGGCCTTTTTCGGGAGAACCAATTCATATAGTAACTTATTGGTAATCATTATGCTTAAAATGAAAAAATTCTTCTTGTGCACTTCCATCATAATTTTCATTATGATGCAAAATTGACGAATCATTGGTTGAATGACCGTCCTAACTAAAGTAACATCAAAATTTTGACTGTAGCAGCTTTTATTGGTCAATCACTACTTCCTATAGCGTGATGTTTAATAATTACACCCTATCCTCATTAATTTAGTCGTCTCCTATATACTTCTCCATGCGGATATCGGACCACATTTTATCTTGCCAATAGGTAAAATTTTCTATTATTCCAATTTCCTTATATCCCAGCTTCTTATACAGTTTATGTGCCTGTGCGTTAAATTCAAACACGCCAAGTTCAATACGTTTAAGGCCATGCTTCTGAATCTGTTTCTCAAGATATTGAATTGCCGTATATCCAATTCCTTTCCCCCGCCCTTCTGGCTCACCAATCGTAATACCAATCCAGGCTGATCCTTGCTCTTTTTTGTAAAGATGGTTCGGATCGACTATATAGTTCATTTCCCCAACCAACTGATCATCCATATAAATTAAGTAAATATGATGATGCTCCAAGCGTTCTGTTAAACTATCGATAGAAATGAATTTTTGCAGTTCCAATTCTGACTGGTCTTGATTAGGGCGTGTTTTCGGTATCAAAGTGGTGTCGTTTTCCCACCGGTTAAACTTATCTACAAGTTGTAAGGTAGGTTCAGTTAATTTAATAAAGTATATATTCATGAGCCCTCCATTTAAATCATCATTCTTTAGAAATATTTGATATTGAGCAATTCTATGTTAATCGAGGACAGTTCTTACCTTCTAAAAGGACGTACTTAAAAAAGGATTAGAAACCATCATAAATGCTGATTTCTAATCTTCATAAGTTTACGAATAAAAGAAATGTTTAATCAATGCAAGCAAGATAATTTCATTGACTACCTATGTAAAAGCTATCGGTCATTTTTATTTACTTATACTTCATTTGAGCCGATTAAGGGAAAAGGTGACAGTGATTGGTCCTGACTTTCAGACAGAACTAATCAAAGAATCTCCTGTCTCCTTTTTTTTTATATTTTTACATCCTCCTTCAGTTGTTGAATTATCTCAAAGTATTTATGTATCACCTAAGTGATATTGTTTTAAATTTTTTCTAGAGGATCTAAATGATCTTGAATGTAAACCATCAACTCACTCTCTTTATTTAAAAATGTAATTATCTTACAACCCCTCTATGTTGAACTCCTTGTTATTCTTTTCCGCTAACCTCTAACATATTTATACCTTCGGATGCTTCTGGTGCTTCAAAAAATTTAGTAACGTGTATAAACATCGCTTCTGTGTCAAAAGCTGCTCTTTCGGGTTGTTCGATACGTCTTTGAGCAATTTGACGTAAGCAATGTTCGTTATTTAGATTTAGAAAAATTAGTTGATGGTTTGCATTGACTTCTGAAGCTAAATCCAAAAACCACTTTCGCATTTTTTTAGTGTTAGCTGGAAAATCCATCACTACATCTGTACCTACGCTTAATATATTTTGGACATGCTTTTTCACCAACGGCTTGAGCTGAGCTGAGTATTTAAGATAATCTTCAAATGATGAGATCTGATTGGGATAAAGAGATGAAAGCCATTCATCCTCAGACAACAAAACCGCATGTTTATCTATCGCCAATTGTTTTGATTTAGTTGATTTTCCTGCTCCCATTTTCCCACAGAAAAAGTATAACGTCCCCAGTGATTTCATACTATTAACCTCCCAGGCTTAATTTCAGTGGTAGGTTTCTCACCTTGAATAATAAGAAATTCTTTATTAGTTCAAGTATTTTCATTCACTATTCCCACCTTTTAGCAAAATATAATAGCATACCCTTTTACAAGAACTGCGCCCGATTTTTTAACAGTAGCGGTAACAACCCTACTTAGCTGAACGTGCCTTCGATTTTATCTCGGTCATAATCAAGTATCCATTTATTGCGAACTTCATAGAGTAAGCGTATATTTTCCTTATCTGCTGCTATAACATCACAACCACGATCATCGTATAAATGATAAATAATCTTTTTTGATATATTCACAAAAAAGATATCGTACCCATTCCTAGGAAAGCCTTTTAAAATACAAGATTGATGCCCGAAGTCTTCGTAACTTATCGCCAATAAAAGTTGTGTATAGCGAACTTCACTTTTTTTGCACTGAAATATAAAACGATGTGTAACTTCATTGTGATATTCATCGCTTCCTTCATCATCCCACTCGATACTAGGCAAAACCTCATGCCTTAATTTGTTTAATGATTGTCTATTCTTTACATACTTCCGGTACACATTTATTGGCTTCCTTTGGAGAAAAGTATCTGCTTTGTGACAGTACACATTGGTTACTAATAAAATTTCGTCATTTTCGTCAAAAACTCTTTTAAATATATCCGTACTACGCTCATAAACTTGTTTAAGATTAGCCTTTTCTTGAAAAGATAAATCAGGGTTGGAAATTTCAAAACGTAGTCCATTCCCCCATGAATAAAATAACCCCGGCGCTAGAACGAGATCATTAAAATTTCTATTCATAAATTGATTTAATTTATTTGAAAGATCATTCATCCTAATTCCCCATTCGGTTTTAAAGCACCTATCCCTCTTCAAGAATGACGCCCTATTGCTGAAGACTATATTTCGAAATAACTATACATTTCTTTAACTATAGATCCTATATAGCTTAGCAATCAGGAACTTGAAACCTTTCTTTTTTTAAACGATAGTACTATTGCCATGCCAAATAAAATTACAGAAATCAATATGGTTGTTCCAGAACCAATAGGTGATAAAATCCCTAAAATCATTAATATAATTCCAATTATAATTAAGCTGGCAACCATTATATTTCCTCCTTCTTCATAATTAATTTTTCAATAGCTCCTAAATAATTGAGTTAAAAAGTTATTAACTTTGACATATAATACTCATCATAAAAGGTTCCATCTATCATAAGAGAATTTCTTTTTGTGCCTTCTATTTCAAATCCGCTCTTTTTATATAGAGCTACACCTGCTTCATTTTTAGTAACCGCTGTGAGCTCCAATCGTGTTATGTGGTGACTTTTCGCCCACTCATCAATATATTTAAATAAAACAGTTCCAACCCCTTGTCCTCTGTTTTGTTCTAAAATTCCAACAACAATGTAAGCAGAGTGTTTAGTTCTCTTTACACTTCCGCCAACAGCAATCAAATAACCTATTAAATTTCCTTCTTGTTCTGCTACAAAGATTGTCGAATTGTTTTGTTGTCCAAGACGTTCTAAATGTTTTCGTTGCTGTTCATGAGTAGTTTTTCTTTCTCCAGCTTCCATTAGCATAAAATTTGATTTTCCTTCTACTTCCTTAATGAGATTTATCAAATTCTCTGCATCCTCAATTTCTATCTCTCTGATTAACATAACCCTTCCCCTTCTTTCTTGTGCTATCCTGCCCTATTACTTAATACCAATTATTTCAAACATAGACCATTTACTCAAGGTAAATTTTCCATAAAAAAGAAGCTTACCCTGCTAAGGTAAAGGGTTTCGTTTTCAGGTGCTCAAACCCAAAAATAAGCCAAAATAACACTGATATTGACACCAAAACTGGCGATTATAAAAGGTAATAAGACTCATCGATTGACGAGTCTTTTTGGACACTAAAACATAGACTAATCCAATTGTAGAGTTACAATAGTTGTAATTTTTTAGGTATTAAAATAACAAAGGAAAAATATTACTTTTTAAAGTATAATAGAAATAATTATTTAATTATCAAGTTAGGATTTCTTGATAAGAGATACATGGTGGTGTTATATGAATACTCTTTTAGTCATTATGTTTGTTCAATTGTTGACTTTTCCACTATTCCTTATAAACTTCTATACTTTGTTCCCATTTCAGACAATAATGTTAATATGGACTTTACTAATTCTTATAGGATTATTCTTTGGGTTTAAAGGAGTAATTAAGCACAAGGAAGATTTCAAAATGTTTATGCTATCTACCTCAACTGTAATAACTAGCTTTTGCTTATTGCTTTTTATGTATTTAGTTTCTTTGTCCTCCATGTAAAATAAAGGATACAGCTATTCCGTTTGGTGAAATATGAAATTTAAAAAGTAATAATTTTACTATTGCTTTTATAGTTTTTGACACCTTAAATGAAACCATTGGTTATAATATTGAATAACCCTGCCGAATTCTTAAGTAAGGAGCGGCTCATTATGCTGCAATCGCGCCAGTTTGCTGAAGATTGAACTTCTCATATAATTTAGGAATTATAACAAGCTGAGAATTAACAAACTAGTTCTATTATAAAGTTCAACCCTTCTTTTAATTCTTCCAAAGATGCATATGCATAAGAAAGACGAATGTGATGTAAATCTGCTGTATCATATATATAACCCGGGTTTATAAGTACATTTTTCTTAAGCAGATTTAGAAACAATGCTTTATTTACAATAGGTTCATTGAATCGAAGCCAGATATAGAAACCTCCTTCAGACTTCTCCCACGTTGCGACGCTCTTAAATTGTTCTTCTAAAATTTTTTCTACAAATGAAGCTCTTATTTTCAATTGTTCGCGTAGCTGCAGTATGTGTGATTCATATATTCCAGATGACAACCAGTGAGCAACAATTTCTTGAGAGATAGCACTTGAACCGTAATCTGTTTGCATTTTTATATCTGCTAACCGTTGAATTACAGGCTCAGGAGCCACTACCCATCCTATACGTAATCCAGGACTTAGCGTCTTTGAAACACTTCCTATATATAAAACTTGTCCCGATCCATCGATTGATTTTAGTGCAGGAGAAGATGATGGTTCAAATAACAGTTCATGATAAACATCATCTTCAATAATCGGTATTTGTAATTGCTCACAAGTATCATACAAGATTTGTCTTTCCTCGCTTGTCCAATTGCGACCTGTTGGATTTTGAAGCGTTGGCACGCAGTAGAAAAGGGATTGTTTTCTTCTTTTGGCAATTCTTAATGTTTCTGTTAAGTTGCCATCACGCTGAATAGACATCATACGCATTCCAGCAGATTGAAATGGGTGGATGGAATTTAAATACGAAGGGTCTTCTTGAAAAATAATAGCCCCTTCTTCTAGTAATCCTATTGCAATCAATTGAAGCGCTTGAATTGCACCTGAAACAATTAAGATATTTTCTGGTGCAGTAGCAATTCCCCTTTTCTTTAAATACTCACACAAAACACATCGCAGTTTTTTACTTCCTTGTGGTTCAGAGTATCCTATTGCTCTAGAATCCAATGAGAGTGATTTTAAGGAGCGCTCAATTTGTTTGGTTGGAAGTAGTTCAGGGGATAACTCACCTGTTCCAAGACGTATGATGTGATCATATTGCTCATATTCATTTATCAGTTGTATGGTATGATAGTTTGGTTTGTGAATACTAGCATCAATATGTTGCTGCCAATTAGGCTGTGATTTATTTAAAAGGACATTCCACGAATTATTTGCTATAAAAGTACCTGAACCTACTCTCGATACAAGTAAACCATCTGCTTTTAATTCTTCCAAAGCAAGATTAATTGTGCTTCGATTCACTTCAAATTGTGCTGCTAGTTTACGCTGTGTCGGAAGCTTAGTACCAACTGCCCAATCGCCTCTCTCAATACGAGTTCTCATCCACTCTATGATTTGCTCATGAATGGTAAGATGGGATTTCCTATCTGGCTTCCAATGCATAAAAGGTCACCCTCTCAATAAAATTGGCCGGATAAAAATCCATCCAATTGGTTGTTTTCTTTTAGTTGTAACATAGTTACAGTATTAGGGAAAGGGAGATGACAAATGGAAGCAATTATACATGGAATTATTCTAGCAATCGGGCTCATTTTACCTCTAGGGGTACAAAATGTATTTGTATTTTCACAAGGCGCTACACAACCACGACTGCTTAGCGCGCTACCCTCAACAATTACAGCTGCGTTATGTGATACATTATTGATACTTTTAGCTATCTTTGGTTTATCCATCATCGTCTTGCAATTCGAATGGTTACGACTTAGCTTGATGGTTATAGGCATACTATTTTTACTTTATATGGGTAACTCGATTTGGCGATCTACACCTACTACTTCTATAACCAGTAAAGCGTTACCGACGAGTAAACAAATTCTCTTTGCCTTGTCTGTTTCCTTACTAAATCCACATGCAATTTTAGATATTGTGGGAGTTATTGGGACAAGTGCATTAAAGTATATTGGCTCAGAGCGAATTTACTTTACCGTTGCTTGTATTGTAGTTTCTTGGATTTGGTTTTTTGGTTTAACGTTAGCAGGTACAGTCATTAAGAAATTAGACAGCAAAGGAAAATTAATGATTATGTTTAATAAAAGCTCTGCACTATTTATTTGGGGAACTGCCATTTATCTTTTCGTCGGTTTAATGTAATAAATTAATGAAATAAGTACTGCTAAGTAGAGGCTGGGACAAAACTAAAAAAGCCTAATAAAAGACGAACAATTTAGGTGTCATAGGTATTGGCTCTAAATACCGCTGTTGATCTCCACAAATGGCTTCGCTTTCCTAGGGGCGGTGCTTGAGCC
>NZ_JAAZWB010000009.1 GCF_012524115.1 Bacillus sp. RO1
CCTTTAAAATATAGGAAACTTTGTCCTCATTCATGGCGTATGACTACCTCTTCCTTTGAAATGCTTGCTACTTTGTCCTCATTCGGCGCCTATGACTACCTCTTCCTTTAAAATACAGGAAACTTTGTCCTCATTCGGGGCGTATGACTACCTCTTCCTTTAAAATACGGAGAACTTTGTCCTCATTCATGGCGTATGACTACCTCTTCCTTTAAAATACGGAGAAATTTGTCCTCATTCAACCTGTATGACTACACAATCCCCATACAAGCTTCATCACAAATAAAAACCTGCGCCAACTATTGTCAGCGCAGGTCCTTTCTTCAAGTATTAAGCACTATAATTTTCTTTAACAACAGATGCACAACGCACACATAATGTTGGATGGTCCTTATCTTCTCCAACTGTCGGTGTGACAACCCAACAGCGGTCACAAGTTTCGCCTTCTGCAGGTGTAACGGAGATGGCTACTCCTTCAAATTGTTGCGCACTTTGTGGAGCTTCTTCTTTCACGCCAGCAACTTCCAATCCTGAAACGATAAATAGTTGCTGTACATTTTCTTCGATAGAATCAAGCAGTGCCTTAGTCTCGGTATTCGGATATAAAGTGATTTTAGCTGCAAGGGATTTACCGATCACTTTTTCGTTACGGGCAACCTCTAGCGCTTTTAACACATCATCACGAAGTGCCATAAATTTATCCCATTTTTCTTCAATCGCATCTGCACCGTCAACAGACAATACGTCCGGCATATCAACCAGTTGCACACTTTCTTCTTTTACAAAATCAATGTGTGACCATACTTCGTCCGCTGTATGAGGAAGGATTGGTGTCACAAGTTTGGTAAGAGCAAGCAATGTCTCATAAAGAACAGTTTGGATGGCACGGCGGTCATGCTGGTCTTTGCCTTCGATATAAAGGATGTCTTTAGCAAAGTCAAGGTAGAATGAACTCAATTCAATCGTACAGAAGTTGTGAACAGCATGATAGATACCAGCAAACTCATATTCTTCATAGGACTTTTTCACTTTCGTGATTAGGTTGTTAAGTTTGACCATCATGTAACGATCCACTTCACGAAGATCCTTCATTTCCACCGCATTTACAGTCGGATCAAAGTCAGCAAGATTACCAAGCAGGAAGCGGAAGGTGTTACGGATTTTACGATACACTTCAGCTACTTGCTTTAAGATATTATCAGACACTCGAACGTCAGATTGATAATCAACAGAAGCTACCCATAGACGAAGAATATCTGCACCAAGTTGGTTCATCACTTTAGAAGGAAGAACGACGTTACCTAATGATTTACTCATCTTGCGCCCTTCTCCATCAAGTGCGAAACCGTGACTCAAGATTCCTTTGTAAGGAGCTTTTCCAGTTACAGCTACACTTGTTGTAAGGGAGGAGTTGAACCATCCGCGATATTGGTCAGAACCTTCCAGGTAAAGATCAGCAGGACGTTGCAGGTCATCTCTTTCTTCTAGAACAGATTGATGGGACGAACCGGAATCAAACCATACATCCATGATATCCATCTCTTTAAAGAAAGTGCCATTTGGACTTCCTTTATGTGTGAAACCTTCTGGAAGCAAGTCTTTCGCTTCTTTTTCAAACCAGATATTAGATCCATGCTCTCTGAACAAAGCAGATACATGATCGATTGTTTCGTCTGTGATAATTTCCTGGCCGTTTTCTGCATAGAACACAGGAATTGGAACTCCCCATGCACGCTGACGGGAAATACACCAGTCTCCACGGTCACGTACCATGTTGTAAAGGCGAGTTTCACCCCATGCTGGTACCCATTTAGTTTCTGCCACTGCTTCAAGCAATTGGTCCCTGATTTTATCAATGGAAGCAAACCATTGTGCGGTTGCACGGAAGATGGTCGGCTTTTTCGTACGCCAGTCATGTGGATAAGAGTGCGTGATAAAGTTCAGCTTTAAAAGTGCTCCTGCTTCTTGTAGCTTTTCTGTAATCGGCTTGTTAGCCTCGTCATAGAAAAGTCCTTCAAATCCTGGTGCTTCTTCTGTCATATTACCTTTCGCATCAACCGGGCACAATACGTCAAGGCCATACTTCTTTCCGATGATAAAGTCGTCTTCCCCGTGACCTGGTGCAGTATGAACACAGCCTGTTCCTGCGTCAGTCGTAACATGGTCACCAAGCATTACTAATGAAGTGCGGTCATACAATGGATGTTTCGCAACTACATGCTCTAATTCTGCCCCTTTAAGTGTTTTCACAACTTTTGCGTCTTCCCACTCAAGTGTGCTAGATACAGTTTCCATAAGTTCTGTCGCGATGATGAACTTACTGCCATTTACTTCGACAACATTGTAATCTAGATCCGCATGCACAGCAATTCCAAGGTTAGCAGGAATGGTCCATGGAGTGGTCGTCCAGATGATGAAGCTTTCTGATCCATCTAGTACGCCTTTTCCGTCTTCTACCTTAAAGGCTACATAGATGGAAGGAGAACGTTTATCTTGATATTCGATTTCCGCTTCTGCAAGTGCAGATTCACTAGAAGGAGACCAATAAACAGGCTTTAAACCTTTATAGATCAGTCCGTTTTTCGCCATTTCTCCGAACACTTTGATTTGCTGTGCTTCATATTCAGGTTTTAGTGTGATATAAGGATTGAACCAGTCTCCACGTACTCCAAGGCGCATAAATTGCTCACGTTGACGGTCGACTTGGTCGTAAGCATATTCTTCACATAATTTACGGAAGTCTGCTACGGACATTTCTTTGCGTTTTACTTTTTTGTTCTTTGTAAGAGCTGTTTCAATTGGCAGACCGTGTGTATCCCAACCAGGTACATATGGCGCATGGTAACCGCTCATTGATTTGTAGCGGACGATGAAGTCTTTTAGGACTTTGTTGAGTGCGTGACCCATATGGATGTCTCCGTTTGCATATGGAGGCCCGTCGTGCAAGACGTACATTGGGCGGTCTTTTGTGCGTTCTTGCACTTTTTTGTAGATGTCCATTTCGTCCCATTTTTGTTGCTGTTGTGGTTCGCGGTTTGGTAGGTTTCCGCGCATTGGGAATTCGGTTTTAGGCATTAATAAGGTATCTTTATATTCCATGTTCTTTCCTCCAACTTTCACGTTTTTGTTTTTTCATAAAATAAGGGTATTGATCAACGCCGCTGTTCATTTCTGCACTGGGCTTCGCTTTCGTAGGGGCTGACGAGAGCCTCCTTGGCTATGCCTGCGGGGCTCCACCTAGCGCTATCTCCCACAGGAGTCTTCGCCCTTTGCTTCAATCAACAGCTAAAAAATCTTCAAAAATAAAAAAATCCCCTCATCCCATGAAAGGGACGAGAGGATCTCCCGTGGTACCACCCTAAATTGACGTAACTGCTTGATGGCAATTAGTCCGCTTTAGCATTCGTAACGTGAATGTGACGACAAGACTTACAGGCATTATGCGTTCAGTCCCGTGCTCTAGGGTGATCTTCACTTCTCTTCTTATACCGGGCTTTCACCGTCCCCAGTTCGCTATAATAAGTGGTAAGAGAAACTACTGTCCCTATCAACGCTTTAAATAGTTTATAAAAATAAGTGCATGTATTTATTGTATGAAAAAACTTTGATTTGTTTCGTTATTATACTGAATATAACCTTATATCGTCAAGGTTATACTCCACTTTCTTCTAATTCTTTATCTTTTTCTTCGTATTCCATTAAGTGTTCCCAATCATCGTTGTCGATCAGCTCCAGTTGCGCTTCAACTAGCATCTTGAAGCGGTTGCGGAAAATCTTTGATTGTTTCTTTAATTCATCTATTTCCACTTGTAGCTTTCTTGACTTTAATAAGGATTCATTAATGATGCGGTCTGCATTCTTCTCAGCTTCCTTGATAATCAGCTTTGCTTCTTTTTGAGCATTTCTTCTGACATCTTCTGCTGATTCTTGTGCTACAAGAATGGACTTATTTAACGTTTCTTCAATCGTGTTAAAGTGAGATAGTCGGTCATTCAATTCTTTGACCTTTTCCTCATGCTCTTTCTTTTCACGCAGAATCATCTCATAGTCCTTGATTACCTGATCAAGAAATTCATTTACTTCATCTTCATCGTAGCCGCGGAAAGCCTTGTTAAATTCTTTATTGTGAATATCAAGTGGTGTTAAGGGCATTGATGCCACCTCCATTAAAATCTCTACTGTTACTTAACATTATTCGACATACTCTTTTGTTTTCCTGCCAATCAAGAAATTATTTTTGTTTTCCTAAAATAATTCTCCATTTATCTTTCTTGGTTTTTCCATCTATAGTCAAAAGTTTACTTCTTCCAAATCCCCTTACAGAAAGGATGTCCCCTTCCTGACATTCAAAAGATGTCTGCTCGACAAGCCTCCAGTTGACCTTCACCTTTTTAGCATCAATCATTAATTGCGCCTTTTGTCTAGAAAGGTTGTAGATGGACGCAATCATGACATCCAATCGCAAGGATGCAGCTGTCGTAGAAACTTCGTCCCAGCTTGTTTCAGTAGATTTTAGAGACTCTAGAGGAATCTCATTCAAAGACACCTTCACCTTTCCCACTTCTTGTAATTGCAGCTCAATAAACGCACTTACTTCTGAGCTAACTACAACTTGAATAGTGGTATCGTGAAAAAAGATATCCCCAAATTTATTTCTTTTAAGTCCAATACCCATTAAAGATCCCAGCACTTGGCGATGTTCAATCTTCACAAACTTTTCGGGGTAGGAAAGATCATAAGCTTTTAGCTGGAAATCTCCTGCAGTTGGTTCGAGATAAGGTGGATATAAGAGGGCACGTTTTCTTTCGGCACCTTTTGTTCCCCCATGGAAAGCAAGCTTTACATCCTCATTATTTCCTACTACACTCTTCACAATTTCCTGCTCACGAGGGTCAAGGAAATCCGTAAGTTTTGAAGCATACTGTTCGATTACAGTCTCCTTCCATTCCATTACTTGATCGATAAAATCATGCTCTTCTTGACGAAAATGTTGATAAATACTCATATTATCACTCTACTCTTACAAAAGTTAAGAAGGGAAACTCGTTATCGTATTAGCGAGATTCCCTACTTTTAATATTAATATATACCTATCATACGAAACAAAGCTTCGAGCCCTAATACTGCATATCGCAACACAAAAATAGCGACGATTGGTGAAATGTCAATCATTCCAAGTGGCGGGATGATGCGGCGAAACATGTCAAGGTATGGTTCACATATTCTTCCTAAGATCCTACCAAAGGATGACTCCCTTGCGCCAGGGAACCAAGACATAAAGATATAAATGATTAACGCTAACGTATAAATGAAAACTAACTGATCAAGATAATTAAAAAATGTACCCATGAATGTCTACCACCTCTTGTCTGTATATTCTTCCTGTTCTTGCTGCATAATCTCAGAAATTGACCCAGATACATCCACATTGTCTGGCGTGCATAGGAAAATATTCTGTCCAATGCGCTGGATATCTCCCCCAATGGCATATACGGTGCCACTTAGAAAGTCTACGATCCGCTTAGCCTGATCCATATCAATCCGCTGCAAGTTGACGATGATCGCGCGACGGTTCTTCAAATGGTCGGCGACGTCTTGTGCTTCCGAATAGGATCTAGGTTCATAAAGAACCACTTTGGATGTCTTCTGTACACTCTGCAGGCTGACAACATTTTGCCTTGAAGCAGGCTGAGTAGTCCCCGATCTTGTTCTTCTCGGCTCCTCTACCATTTCTTCTTCCTCGTATACTTCCGATTCTTTGTACTCATATTCTTCATCATCTAAAGCAAAAAAGCTTTTAAATTTTGATTTTATCGTCATACCTTACACCTCCAAATTATTGTTCGTTTCCTACAAGCGCACTTCCAATCCGGACGAATGTTGCACCTTCTTCAATGGCAATCTTGTAGTCATTGGACATACCCATGGACAATTCTGTACATGGCGCAAACGGTAGGTTCATCGATTGAATTTCTTGTTGCAAAGACTTCAAACCGCGGAAGCACTTTCGTAACATTTCTTCTTCCTCTGTGAAAGGAGCCATTGTCATTAATCCAACAATTTTAATGTTATGGAGATCTGAGAGTGTTTTTACAAATCCCGGAACTTCATCCGGCGATAGCCCGTGTTTTGAATCTTCCCCTGAAACGTTTACTTGAATAAAGCATTTAACGATTTTTTCTGCCCTTTTATGTATTTCTTCTGCTAGGGACTTGCGGTCTAAGGAGTGTATATAATCCACCTTATCAATGATATTTTTTACTTTTTTTGATTGTAAGGTGCCGATGAAATGCCACGTTGCTTGATTAGATATCGAATCCCATTTCTTTAAGAAACCATCATCACGGTTTTCCCCAAGATCCGTTACACCTGCTGTAATGGCCTCTTCTGCACGCTCTGTTGATACATATTTTGTAACGGCAATAATCTTTACCTCTTCCATTGAACGATTGGCACGGTCACAGGCCTCTCTGATATTTTGCTGAATTTCGGAAAGATTTAATTTGACTGATTGTTCGTTCATTCAAAATCCGCACCTTTCAAACCGATAAAACTCATCATTCTTCCTGTTTTTCCTTTATCCCGACGATGGGAAAAGAATAAGGATTCATTAGAGCTTGTACAAAAAGAGCTGCAAAGAATGTTTTTCTCCTTCACACCAGCTTGTAAAAGAAGTTCATAATTGACTTTTTTAAGGTCAAGAGCATACTGCCCGCTTGAAACTTCTTTCATATATGTTCCCTTTTCTACACCAGGAAGTGCATCGATTATTCTATTAACAACATGATCATCCACAATATATGCTTGTGCCGAAATAGCTGGTCCAATGGCAACTTGAATCGTATCAATGGTAACGCCATCTTCCATCCATCGATTAATCATGTTGCCGGCAATATTCTTCACGGTGCCTTTCCAGCCGGCATGAGCAATCCCAACTAAAGCATGCTCCTTGGAATAAAAGTACAATGGCACACAATCGGCAAAACATAGTGTTAATAAAATATTTTCACAATCTGTATATATGCCGTCTGTTCCTGCCAAAGCAGTGCTGTAGGAATATACACCTTTACCTTTATCCTGGCTGTTTACTTTTATGATTTTATCTTCATGTGTTTGGTCGCATCCTACCCAATTTTCTGTAGGCATATCCAAGTGACTTGCCAAAATCTCTTTATTTTGACAAACAGCTTCAACTGAATCTTTGACATGCAACCCCATATTCAATGTACGGAATTGTCCTTCACTGACTCCTCCATTTTTCGTCGTAAATCCGACAATCAAGTTGGAATCTTTCTTTTTCCAAGCGGGGAGTGACAGTGCTTGTTCTTTCTCCAGAACAAATGGCTCGGTCATTTATGACACCTTCTTTATTGTTACACTCATATTCTTTCATATTGTACCACATTTTTCTACTAACATTGAATTATATTGTCCCATTCGACAGTAATTTTCGCCCATCATTCCTCATATGCGGTCTCTATTTTTGTTTGATAACGCACAAGTATAACATCTGCACCAATTTTGACGATATTTCGCCATGGAATTACGACCTCCTCATCCTTTCCAAAAAAACCTAACACCTTTCCGCCTCCGGTAATGATGATAGCCTCAATTTTTCCATTTGTTAGGTTTATGTCAATATCGCCAATATTACCAAGTTTTTTTCCATCTGAAACACTTACCACATCTTTCATTTGAAAATCAGATATTTTCACCATGTTCATTCCCCCATTTTAGCTATTATACTTAACTATATGATAGATGCATCGAACTTCATGAGGAGAAAAGAAAAAAGTTTTGTTTCAAACATTAACTTGTCCAAAAAAAAGAACCAGTGATCCGTTTAGTTATTGGATCCTGGAACTTTTTTTTATATTTTCCTGCATTAGCTTTGAATATTCTTATTCATCTGCTTGATTGCTGCCTTTTCCAGGCGAGATACTTGAGCTTGCGAAATTCCGATTTCATCAGCAACTTCCATCTGTGTTTTACCTTGAAAGAAACGTTTTCTCAAGATGAGTTTTTCCCTATCATTCAGACGTCTCATTCCTTCTTTAAGAGCAATCTCTTCTATCCATTGGATATCTTTGTTCTTTTCATCACTAATCTGATCCAAAACATAGATAGGATCTCCTCCATCATTGTATATTGGTTCAAACAATGAGACAGGATCTTGGATGGCATCAAGGGCGAAAACAATTTCTTCATGAGGTACTTCCAAAACTTTTGAAATCTCTTCTGCTGTCGGCTCTCTAGATGTTTCACTCATTAATCTTTCTCTCACCTGCAGTGCTTTATAGGCGATATCACGTAACGACCTCGACACTCTAATTGGATTATTGTCACGAAGGTATCGTCTGATTTCCCCGATAATCATCGGTACTGCATATGTAGAAAATTTAACATTCTGACCTAAATCGAAGTTATCAATAGATTTCATCAATCCAATACAACCTACTTGAAATAAGTCATCGACAAATTCTCCACGGTTGTTAAACCGTTGAATAACACTTAATACAAGCCTTAAATTGCCATTAACAAGCTTTTCACGAGCAGAAAGTTCACCACTTTGCATTTCGCGAAACAACTTCCTCATTTCTTCATTTTTCAAAACAGGAAGCTTAGAGGTGTCTACTCCACAGATCTCTACCTTATTACGTGTCATTCTTTCCCCTCCTAACAGGAGTTGCTGTTCAGAGTTAAGTATCTCCTCAGGAGGGAAAAATATGCATATGCAGAAATCTATCTATTCTGACAAATAATTACAATCCTTATCAACACTAGGATTATTGTATAAAAATTTTTTTACACCATTTTGTTAAATTCTTTTCTGAGCCTTTTAATAATACGTTTTTCTAGACGGGATATATATGATTGAGAAATTCCAAGCATATCTGCAACATCTTTTTGTGTTTTTTCTTCACCGCCTATTAGGCCAAAGCGTAATTCCATGATTTGCTTTTCTCTATCATTTAGTTGTTCTAGGGCTTTGAGTAGTAGCTTTCGGTCAACATTTGCTTCTAAATCTTTTGTGATGATGTCTTCTTCGGTACCAAGCACATCTGAAAGCAACAATTCATTACCATCCCAGTCAATATTTAATGGTTCGTCAAATGATACTTCAGATCGAACCTTATTATTTCTGCGCAAATACATTAAAATTTCATTCTCAATGCAACGGGAAGCATAAGTTGCCAATTTAATCTTCTTTTCAGGATTGAACGTATTTACAGCTTTAATCAATCCGATCGTTCCAATACTAATTAAGTCTTCGATGTTTATACCCGTGTTCTCAAACTTTCTTGCAATGTATACAACAAGTCTCAAGTTTCGTTCAATTAAAATAGATCTTGCTGCCTGGTCTCCATTAGGCAATTTGATGAGAAGGTGGGCCTCTTCTTCTTTCGATAAAGGAGGCGGCAGTGCTTCACTTCCCCCGATATAATAAATTTCATCTGTCTTTAATCCTAATTTGATTAATAATTTATACCACAAATAAGTAATCTTAATCTTCAGTTTCCCCAAAATATTTCCTCCCTTTTTCTGATACTTGTGTAGGTTGTGAATATAGAATTATGAAACCTGCTCAACCACTTCTCCCTGTAGCATTTTTGGATGGAGGATACATACATAATCCCCTTCCGAAGAGAGGGTTGTTTTAGTCAGTCCAAGAAGAAATTTATTTGTTTCGTATTGTTTACCATCATGATGGATGACCGCTTTGTCCGGCTTTATTGCAAGCATCAAACTGGTACTTTTTCCAACTGCGCGGTATGGGATGATCCTTATTCTATCCACCCATTTAGTTTCCTCTGAAAATGTTGGCCAACCTTGAGTTTGTTCAATGGAATCCATAGCTTGTATTATTTCTTGAGGGATAAATGCTTGAAGAGAGTCCACCTCCACAATCATGACAGGGGTTTTGGTAATAGGATCTAATAACTGGTTTCCACTGTCCAAGAGACCTGGTAACGAAATCACTTCCTTTTCTACGGTAATGGAGATATTGGCCAATTGGTCATATTTGAACTTTCTTGTTTCTACTGCATGGAATTGCTTCTTTGATAAGTATAAAAGGATCGGAAAACCGATGAGGACAAACATCCATGAAATTGGATCTCCAAGTCCGGTGGTCAAGCTGCGAATAGTGTCATTGGCGAAACGCTGATCTACTTGCAAAGCGTAATGAACAGCAAGCATACCTCCGCCAACCGAAAAGGTAGTAACATAGAATACAATCAAATTTTCTAGAAAAACCCTGAGCCTATGAAACCCGTATGCTGCAAGTATAATCGTGAGGGAGAAAAGCATTTTGACAAACGGATTTGCAACTAGTGCCTGTAATGGCGTAAACATGAGAACGACAATTAATGATCCTAAAAATGCCCCTAGCATCAATCTCCAAGTCACCATTTTTCTCTTCAGAATGATACCGGTAATCTTCAAAAGCAGTAAATCAAACCCGAAATTCAGTAGCCAGATCGCATCTAAATATACGGTCAATTTTAGTCCCTCATTTATACCTTTTTATGTTTGAAACTAGTATAAATCACTACTATTAGAAAGTCTGTCAGTTCCTGCCGATGGTAGAATACAATTTTTGAAAGTTTTTTTGCTTATTTGTCGGAGAGGAAGATTAGGGGTAGAAAAGATGGTGAAAAGTACTTTTTGTTTGGTTATTCATGACTGTTCCTTTCCGCAAATAGCTTCGCTTTCCGCGGGATGATGCTTAGATCACGGTTCCAGCAGCTTTGAAATATTGGTTGGAATTTGCCTTTGCGTATCCTCTTTGACCATTTCAATGGTATTTTGTGGTCAAAAGATCTTCATTGGGAGGGAGGTCTTCTCTTTTTTCCTTGTCATGGTGGTCTTCATAGCGGCGATGAAACTTCTCGGCTCCTTTTTCCTGCTTACTGAAGTCTTCATGATGACCATGAGGACCTCCCTTCTCCTTTTTCCTCGTCACGCAGGTCTTCATTGCGGTGATGAAGACTTCTCGGCTCCTTTTTTCTCCTTACTGAAGTCTTAATGATGACCATGAGGACCTCCCTTCTCCTTTTTCCTCGTCACGCAGGTCTTCATAGCGGCGATGAAGACTACTCGGCTCCTTTTTCCTGCTTACTGAAGTCTTCATGCTGACACTGAGGTCCTCCCTTCTCCTTTTTCCTCCCCACGCAGGTCTTTATAGCGACGATGAAGACTTCTCGTCTCCTTTTTCCTGCTTACTGAAGTCTTCATGATGACCATGAGGTCCTCCCTTCTCCT
>NZ_JAAZWB010000090.1 GCF_012524115.1 Bacillus sp. RO1
TCACTTCGTTGGAAGCCACTGAAAAACTGATAACGTAAATTTTTTTGTGATTCCTAGCTGGTGATTGTAGCAAAAGGCGAAGACTCCTGAGGGAGCTAGCGCTAGGTGGAGACCCCGCAGGCGTAGCCGAGGAGGCTCCACCAGCGCCCCTAGGAAACAGCGGTGTTTATTGAAATTTCAAAATCAATGTCTTTTTCAGTGGCTTCCTTCGTTGCGGGATCTCAACCAATCTTTTCTCCCCCGCTGGAGTCTCACACCTTGCACTCCAATCTACAGGGAAATTTGCTATGAACAAAAATCAACTTTACTTATAGTCCTGTAAATTCGCTTGCTTCGTAGTATTCAGAGTCAATTAGTTCTTGTTGTACGTTTTCTTCGTCCACTACGATGACATCTGTTTGTTTTGCTTTGACTTCTACTTCTCCGTTATCGTAAGAACCAGTTGTTTCTGGAGTTTTGCCGTCTAGGATTTCTACTGCAATCCCCATAGCATCCGTCACTAATGTACGTACATCTTTAAATACTGTCATGGATTGCTTGCCATCAATGATATATTGGATGGAAGCTTTTTCTGCATCCTGACCTGTTACTAAGTAGCTTGATACTTCCCCATCAGTTGCGAATACGTCTGCGATAGAACGGGCTGTACCGTCGTTTGGCGCAAGTACCGCCACATCACCTTTCATATCTGCACCCACTGCAGTTAAGTGTGTTTGTGCTTTGTTCTTCGCTTCGTTTGGATCCCAGTTAGTTGTTACCTGTCCTAGAATTTTACTCATTTGGTCACGAGTAAGTTCAGCTGTGTCTTTTAACGCTTCCGCTTCACTGGAGTTTGCAATTTTGAACGTTCCGTCTGCAATTTTTGGTTGTAACACACTCCAAGCTCCTTCAAAGAAAAGGAAAGCGTTGTTGTCAGAAGCTGCACCAGCATATAGGTAAAGCGGAACGCCAGATCCTTGTACATTATCGATCAGGTATTGTCCTTGAGCAGCACCAACTGCCACACTGTCAAATGTCACATAGTAATCCACTGCATCTGTGTTTGTAATTAAACGGTCATAAGAGATAACCGTGATTCCTTCTTTCTTAGCCGCTTCTACTGCTGCAGCTGCTGCATCTCCATCTTGAGGAGTGATAATCAGCACTTCAATTCCTTTGTTGATTAATGTTTCAACGTTCTCTTTTTCCTTAGCGGAAGAACCTTGGCTAAAAAGGATTTCTGTTGTATAGTCAGAGTCTTTCAATGCATCCTTGAATCGTTGCTCGTCTTGCACCCATCTTGGCTCATCCTTTGTTGGCAAAACAATCCCCACACTTACACTGCCGCTTCCCCCTGTACTGCTGTTACATGCCGCAAGCATAGCTGTAAAAAGCATTAAAACCAGTAATAATGACGTAGCTTTCCAAGTCTTCTTCATTTGTTGCTCCCCCTTTGTTTTGCTTGTTTCATTATTTAATTACAACTTAATTATATGGCAGGGGATAATTGTGTTGTAAGCGCTATCACTAGCACTCTTTTGGTATTGTCTGTACTTTTTTAATAATTGGGAATACTTCCTATTCGACCGAAACTCCTCGCAACCAACCTCTACTGTCTAATAGAACGCTTCTATTCGACCGAAGCTCTTCACAAACACCCCCTTTTGTCTAATAGAACGCTCCTATTCGACCAAAGCTCTTCACAAACACCCCCTTTTGTCTAATAGAACGCTTCTATTCAACCGAAGCTCCTCGCAACCAACCTCTACTGTCTAATAGAACGCTTCTATTCAACCGAAACTCTTCACAAACACCCCCTTTTGTCTAATAGAACGCTTCTATTCGACCGAAACTCCTCCATAGCAACCACTTTTGTCCAATAGAACAAACCTATTCGATCGACGTACCTCCACATCAGCCGCTAACATCTAATGAAATCCAGAAAAAATAAAAAGCGCAGCCGCTCCTCAGCAACTGCACCCACACAACATTAACTATTAATATTCAACTATCACCATTCTTTTCTCTTCATGCGACCGACGAATTGCATCCATTACGACCTGCACCACATGGCCATCCTCCAATACCGGCAAATGAGGATTTACCCCCTCTCCTGATAACGCTTTATACACCTCGTCCAAGAAGCGATAAAAAGCATTAAAATAACCAGCAGCAACAGGATTCATCCCATCTGGTATCGACAAAGCTTCCTCTATATCCACTTCTTTCATAGGATTATTTCCATATCCAACAACCACTTTGTTGTCCTGTGACATTTTAATCGTACCCTCTGTTCCGTAAACCTCTAGCTCCCATCCATTTGCATGACGAACGGCAATGTTGGAACCAATCCTAAACGTGCCCCCACCAACAAAACTACCTATCGCTTGGAAAGCATCATCTGCTGTACGGACTTCCTTCTCACCGTTTTCATCAGTGAACTCCGGAACATGAGTAGTCAGCTGGCCTGAAACAGATTCTACTCTCGCATCTGTCCACCACAACAGTGAATCAATTAGATGAGAGCCCACCGCTCCAAGCATCCCGCCTGCCTGATCACTTTGGCTTAGCCAGCCGCGTTTACTTGTTGCATACCTTTCATACCCTGCAATATTTAGCGAGAAGTTCACGTGCAACACCTTGCCTATTTTCCCGCTCGAGATCATTTTTTTAACCATCTGTCTAGCTGGCAAAAAGCGATACTCAAAATTAATCCAGCCCATTTTCCCAGCTGCATTTTTTGCATGTATCATCTGATCAGCCTCTGCCGCATCAAACGCCATAGGTTTCTCACATAGAACGTCTTTGCCGCTCGCGAATGCTTTTACCACCATGTCATGATGTAACAATGGTGCAGAAGCGACAGAAACCAAATCTATCTCTTCTGAATCCAGCATTTCCTCCCAGTTTCCATAAACGTTTTCAATGCCTGTTTCCTCTTTAATCTCATCTAGCCTCCCACGGGATACACTGGCAATGGATACTACCTCAAACCCTGGATGACTTCGCATCACTGGTGCGTGAACCTTTGCACCAAAACCTGTTCCGATAATACCTACTCTTATTTTTTTCATGAAGATTCCCCTTTTATGTAATTTGTCTCTCTTCTAATTTCGACAAAAAACAGCACTCTCCTTTTTAAATTCGGAGAGTGCTGTTGTAGATTGCATATTAGTGACGATATTTAATTGCCAAACCTTTTAAGAAATTCCTCGCATATTTATCCATGCAAGCTTTGTAGTTTTTGTGCCCCTTCTTACGTAAAAAAGCACCAAGTTCACCCTTTGTTATGGTCACGCCGGCTTCTCCAATAATGTCAATAATATCTTCTGTTGTTAAGGAGAGTGCAATCTTTACCTTTTTCAGAAGAATATTGTTTGCTGGTTCATTGGAAAATGGAGGCTTTGCAGGCTGGCCAGGTCTTGGTTCCTGTCTGCCTCTTTTGAAAATAATCAAACCGTTTAGGAACGATTCCAGCTTGTTATTGTTGATAGGAAGGATTTCTTCCTCCTCAAGCGCCTGTTCATATTCTTCCTCGGTGTCATAGTCATAGCTATCCACCTGTTTGGTAAGCATCATCTGAACTTCCTCTTTTGTTACATCGATGTCCCCAAGCTTAAAGATCTCGACCATGTCGTTGTCCTTAATGTCTAGTACGTATCTTAGTCTAATCAGTATATCGTTGTTAGTCATGTATAAACTCCTTTTTTGTATTGCTCATTCCCTATATTTATTACCATTTACCAATAAATTTAGCATTTATTTTGCTAAGGGAATCTCTATCGTGACAACAGTTCCTTCCTCAACCTGTGATGTTATTCCTATATCTCCATTGTGCGCATGGATGATTTCTTTCACAATGGATAAGCCGAGTCCTGTCCCCCCAATTTTTCTCAGGTCAGAATTATCAACCCGATAAAATTTAGTAAAGAGATGTGGAATCGCTTCTTTCGGAATTCCAATACCATGGTCCCTTATTGTTACCTGTAACATCTCACCCTTAGAAGTAATCGTTATATGAATTTTACCACCATCAGGAGAATATTTAATAGCGTTGCTCAGCAAATTGGCCATTACTTGTGCCAGCTTTTCCCTGTCAGCTTCCACTTTCGTGTGTTCTGTCATTACTTCAAGAAGTATTGGATGCGTATTGGCGTTGTGTTGGAAAATCTCACTTGCTTCTTGAATGATCTCTATTACATCTTCCGTTGTTTTGTGGTAAATTTGTTTTCCAGCTTCCATTTTCTGTACATCCAGAAAGTCATTGATTAACGCTGTCAGACGCTTTGCTTCCTGATAGATTGTTTTCAGGTAGGTTTTTTTACGTTCTTCGGATAACTCTTTGTAGATCATTCTTTCTGTAAACCCTAGAACACTGGCTAATGGCGTACGTAGTTCATGACTTACGGTACTGACAAACTCCGATTTCATCCTATCCACTTCATACTCTTTTGTCATATCACGGAATACCAAGATGTAGCCATAGGAAAGATCTTGTCGTGAGACTTTTTCTTTATACATCTTAAAGACACATCTCTCGTGCCGTTGATACAACTCAAATATTAAGGCATCATCAGCAGATTCTTTCTCACTAAAAGTAGTGAGTAGATCGGTTCGGAGTTTCTCTTTATTGACTGCCATTTCAACAAGAACTGTTGTCCATTCTTCAAACGATAATTGCAACAGCCGATTAGGCGTTGGGAAGTTCAATAAAGAACTCATTCGGGTGTTGGCCTGGAGTACGCTACCTTTTTCATCCACTAATAGGACCCCTTCTTGAATGGTGTTTAGAATGTCCTGATAAAAAAGGCGGTTCTCTTCTGAATCCTCATATAAATCTACTTTTTCCAAAGCCATACTGACCTGCAGTGCTAGTGCTTCGCCTGTTTCCATTTCTCTTTCAGTAAAAGGCGCATCATATCTTGTGAACTGCATGTAAGCTGCTGTTATACCATTAGATGTATGGACGGGTATGAATAAATCAAAGGCTGCCATATCTTCCGAATGGTAGGTTGCCTCCATGCGACTGCATTTTCTATCCACCTTAAATGCTTTTTGGACATCCAATAATTGTTGGAGAAATACATTATTTTCTTCAGACCTTAACTGTTCTACCGCGTTCTTTGACAGACCAATAGAAGCAGCTGTTTTTTTATCATTAAGCATCATCATGATGCCAACTTTTGCCCCTAATACTTTCCCCATATTACGGACAACATTTTCTAACAGACGCTCTCTGCTTAATGTCTCTGCCATATCATGAATAAACTTATTCCTTAACTCGAGTTGCTCATTACTCTCTTCAATTATCGAAATATTTTCTTCCAATTGCACTTGCTGTGCTTGAAGTTCGTCCTGCTGTGCGTGCAGTTCGTCCTGCTGAGCAAGTAGTTCTTCATTTTGCGCAATCAACTCTTCTTCTTTGTATTGTAGAGTATTTACCATCGTATGAAGGGCATTGGATAATACACCTATTTCATCCGAACTATGCTGATAGGAAGGTAGCACTGTAATTTTCCCATTTGTCACATCATCAGCTGCCTCTGAAAGTTCTCGCAGTGGTTTACCAACCTGTTTGATAAGCACCCAAGTTATGAGGAACAGTAGGGAAATGACAAGCAGAAAATACAAGGAGAATAACAGCTGACTGGCTTGTACTTTATCAGACATCAGGTCCACATTGTTTTCTATTTCCTGGTCTACTTCATACCGGTAGTCTTTCATATAATCCATAAAATCAAGGAGTCTAGCGGATGCTCCCTGGTTAAATAGGTAGTCCTGAAGCTCATTCATATTGTCTTGTTCATATAAATCCTGAATTTTAGGAAGGTATATAGAAAAATAGAACGTATGGAAATCTGTTACTTCACGCACAAATTGTTCGTCGTTCCCGTCTTCCGCCATTTCCGCAAGACTTTCAATATCATCTTTAATGTTGAGTTCAAATCCTTTTGCATCTTCTAACATCTCTCGGTTGGAAAATGCGACATACCCACGATACTTCAGGAACGAACTATTAATATTATCATCAATGGCTTGTATTTTCTCCTCCTTTTCTTCGAGCGCTTCATTCCTTTCCTTGAACTCTTGAGATAGGGAGTACTCGTAAACCAACAGTGTTATGATCCCAGTGACCAAAACTAGAAAAAAGATCCCATTTATCGTTAGAAATTTCGTAGATATACTATTTTTCCATTTCATTTAGCATTGCCTCTACTTTTTCTGCAAGCTCCATCGGACTGAACGGCTTGGACATAAACCCTGAAGCTCCCGAGGCAGCGACCTCATCACGAACGGATTGCTGACTTTTAGCTGTAAGGATAAGGACTGGTGGAACAGGGTTCAGTCCCATCGTTTTCATTTTGGTTAGCACTTCTAATCCTGTGTATACAGGCATCATATAATCCAGGATAACCAGATCAAAACTTTTCCCCGCTTCCAAAATATCTACCGCTTCTTTTCCGCTGCATGCCTCCATTATATGGTGTCCTTCATCTTCAAGCGTATCTGTAATGAGCATGCGAAGAACACTCTCGTCCTCAGCAAGTAATATATTTGCCATCTTTGACTCCTCCATTTATCATTCGATTCCAAATTATTGGGATACCCCTTTTCGTTGCATTTCTCCCCAACCTCTCTTCTTCCTTAATACATCCAAGATGCCTTGGCACCTCCAGATTATAGTTAAAGGTCTGTACCAGAAGGTTTCTGTAAGGGAATAGAAGAATAAGACAACTATATGCCTTGCTTTAGGGTATCGTTTGAGACTCCACTCTTCCATCAAAACGGCCAACATGGAGTAGATAGAACCATAGATGACAAAAAGCAAGAATAAGAGCAAAGCTATTTCTTCATTCATACCACCAAGAAAAAAAGAGAGGATGATATATAAATAACCTGTTAATTCTACAACTGGCCCCAAAAACTCTATTAAAATAAAGTATGGCATGGATACCATACCAATGGATCCATATTTAGGATTGAACGCCATAGAACGATGCATCCACAAACTTTCAAATAGCCCCCTGTGCCATCGATTCCGCTGTCTTTTCAAAAATGTCATTTCTTCCGGAGCTTCTGTCCAGCATACTGGGTCTGCAACATAGACAATTTTCTTGTTGGCCTTCTTTTCCTTTATATATCGGTGCAGCCTTACGACTAATTCCATATCCTCTCCAACGGTATGTTTATAGCCCCCTGCATCGGTTACCCACTTTTTGGAGAAAACCCCAAAGGCACCTGATACAATCAATAAAAGATTGTGCCTGCTTAACCCAATTCTTCCCACTAAAAATGCGCGCAAATATTCAATTACCTGCATGATGACCAGTGGATTGGAGGAAAGTCCCACCTTCATGATGGATCCATTTTCGATAGCAGAACCGTTAGCGATTCTTACACTTCCACCTGTGGCAATAACGTCTCCATCAGAATCTATGATTGGCTTCATTACTTTTAAGAAGGCGTCCCTTTCCAGTATAGAATCGCCGTCCACCGAACAGAAATACGGATAAGTGCATACGTTAATTCCAACGTTTAATGCATCCGATTTCCCGCCATTCTCTTTATCTATCACATATAAATAATCATAAATAGAAGACTGGTAGATACCTTTTACTTCTTTTGTCATCAACTTTTGTTTCACTATTTTCTTTATTTTTTTTAGTTGAAATTCCTCAATGAGCTTTTCCATCGTATCATCTTTTGAACCATCATTAATGACAATGATTTCATACTGTGGGTATTCTATGCTAAGTAAAGAGCGAACAGATGGAACAATTCCCAGTGATTCATTATAGGCCGGTACCAATATAGAAAGGGGTTTAGAATAACTTACATCCAATAGGTCCTCATACGGCTCTGTTTTGTCCAGCTGATAGTTCTTCCTAACTTGGAATAAGGAAACCAGCAACATGAACAGATAAAAAAGAATGACAAATCCCATATAAGCTATAACAAACCAACCAATCCCCTGTAACAGCAAATTAATAAAATTATAGTCCACGGATTTGCCCTCCTTTCTGTAACCATTCTTCCGCCATATCTCTTGCAAAGCGGTCTGGGGAAGTTTCCAGGACCTGATGGAGGTGGTCTGCCCCTCCTTGGATTGATAAGATGGATTTGGCAGCGTTATTTCTGACATCATAACTTTTGTCACTTAGAAGCTCAGTTAAAATAAAGAGGCTTTCCTTATGGTTGGTCCTGCCAAGTAATTTACTGAGCATTAATCGCTCTTCCCAGGTGCTTTCTGGAAAACCTACATGCTCCATCCATTCCAGGATCTTTGAATACCCTAATTCATTCATTGCTTTTAAAATTCTGATTTTCTTTTCTCCAGAAGAATTCCTAAGTAAATCCTCAAGGAAAGGCAAAAACTCCCTTTTTCCCTGAATTCCTATCATATCTAGCACTGGAAACTGAATATATTCAGGGAAGGCATCAAATCTTGTAACCATCGTCTGAAACTGTCTCTCAGTCATTACCCCCAATAAGGATCTGTACATGAATTCTGAAAGAAGCCATTTTGGTTCTTTCAATAAGTCCTCCCAGTGATTTGTTTGAAATCTCACAAGGATTTTCAATAATTGTCTTCGTTCTTCCTGAGACAGACTTCTTTGCTCGTAGGTATCAAGAAGGTATGGTACCATGCTTTTAAGGTGAAA
Organism: Bacillus sp. RO1; assembly: GCF_012524115.1. Lineage (GTDB taxonomy): Bacteria > Bacillota > Bacilli > Bacillales > Bacillaceae_I > Sutcliffiella_A. The sequence goes on from NZ_JAAZWB010000090.1 coordinate 8,643, forward strand.
ATCCTCAATTGCATACAGAGTATTCATCCTTATGCTCCAGCGACGATGAAGAAGGTTCCGCTTATACTTCTCAATGAAGTGGGTATTTGCAAAAAGAGTAATTCGCTCTTGCACTTCATCCCCTTGAACAACATCTGCAAAATCGCTGAAGAGTTCTTCCATTGCTTTCCACTGTTTTCCGTTCCATTCCTGTTCAAGAATGGCTTGGTTTTGCCTGTATAAGTATTCAAAAACTTTAGCCCTTAATTCTTCTTTATGCTGGTCAATTTTTTGACGTAGGCTGTTCTGCATTATTTTGGTGACAAGCATATAGAAAAATAAAATAGAGAGCAAAATAAAAAAAGATAGAATGATTAGCAGCACGATCGTTACAAGACTATTAATCAATGTCACATCCCTCGCTTTATCAAGTGCAGAAGCCTTGCTTCTACCTCAAGTAGCTTAAAAGGCTTTGTGACATAATCATCCGCTCCAAGCTGCAACGCTTTTTGTATGTCCCTTTCGCTTTTCCTAGAGGTTAACATCATTACTTTAAACTGGTCATGGCGCCTTTCCGAGCGAAGTCTTTGTAACACTTCCAATCCATCCATTTTCGGCATCATGCCATCAAGAATAATCACATACCGATCCTCACTCTGTAGCCACTCCGATTGCAGAAAGCTTTTTCCATCCGGAAAAGTTTCTATTTCAATAACCCTATTGGAAGGAAGGGACAGCTTTCCAATCACTTCAGAAAGCATCATTCTAACAATTTCATCATCATCAACAATAGCTACCTTGACCTTCTGTGTAACTACTTCTTGGCCTTCATATACCTCGACTCTTGCCCTTCCTTTCTTTTTTGCTTCATAGAGAGCCTTGTCTGCACGTTCCATTACTCTTTCCAATGACAAACCACCTTCTGAAACCTGAACAACTCCTCCTGAAAAGGAGCAAGTGAATGATTCTTGATTGACTTGAAAATTTAATTTCATAAAACCATTCAGAAGGCGTTCAACCAGCTTTAATGCTTCCTCCTTAGCCGTATTCGGCAGCAACATAGCAAACTCTTCTCCACCATATCTTGCAAACACATCACCAGATCGCATATTTTGCTTCATATACGATGCTAGCCGCTTCAATACCTCGTCACCAACAACATGCCCATATGTATCATTTACCTGTTTAAAACAATCGAGATCAATGATTCCTACACTAAACGGCTCTTTTCCTCTTGTAAAGATTGACTGCTGTTTTGCAAAAAATGACTGGAAGTACTTCCGGTTATACGCCTTTGTGAGTTCATCCACCAACAACAATTCATCATATTGCTTTTTTCTCCCCACTTGCCTTGTAACCCTTACTTCAAACTCTTCTATGTCCAAGGGTTTTGACATAAAATCATCTGCTCCGGCACGGTAAGCGTTTAATCGGTTTTCTCTGTTCGGCTGGTTGTCAATTACCATAACAGGTGTCAACATTTGCTGCCCGCTTGCTTGAAGCCTCTCTAACAATGGAAGCCCTTTTTCATCTTTCAATCCCGCATCAATTACCAGACAATCTGGTTTCACATCATAAAGAGTATCAACGGTCTTTTCAAAGTCTGTACTCACCAATACATGGAAAGACTTGCTCTCAAGATACTCTTTCCATTCAACCAGTAAAGCTGGATCGGGATCAGCGATAAGGATCCTTGGTTGATCTTTTGTGAGTTTTGTAGTCATCCCTATCTTCTTGCAATAACCGATAACTTCTTGCAAAAATAATTGGCATTCCTCCAGCTGCCACATTCTTTTTTCAGCAACATCTATCTTTTCATATAACGCTTCTGTTATGTCCCCAAGTTCATCCAGCCCGACTGTCCTAGCAGTCCCTTTTATAGAGTGGACAAACCGATATACTTCTTCGTGCGGAACAGCGCTGGCACTGTCTTCCCACTGATCTATTTGATTTAAAATAGTAGCAATTAATTTTGTTTTATATTTATCCAATACAGCACAACCTTCCGATAAGACACTCCAGATGAATAGCCTCTAAACTACATATTATATATTAATTATAAAGAGGAATGATTAAGATGTCATGGATAAATTTTCATAATCACCGTCACAACCCCATCCTTGAATCAATCAATTGAAGCAATAAAAGAAGACACCACTCATTCAGATGAGTGACGCCTTCTATTAATATGATATATGGTTGCTTACTACCTGAGAAAATCGTGAGGCTACCGTCCATCAATCCTAGGTACGTCTTCACAATCGTTATTATTCTTATAAAAAAATGCTTACAATAATGGCTGTAATAAAGCTTGCCAGGGTTCCTGCCACGATTGCCTTGAAGCTTAATTTGGATACGGTCTTTTGTTGGGTGGGCTCGAGGGAACCTAATCCAACAATCAATTGTCCGATGGATGACAGGTTGGCGAAGTTGCAAAGCGCAACGGATAAAATGGCCACAGTTTTTGGTGAAAGGTCATTCATGATTGCCGAAAGCTCGTTGAACGCGACAAACTCGTTGACAGAGAGCTTGGTGCCTATAATGGAAGCTGCCCTGAATGCTTCATCCATCGGAATGCCGATCAGCACTGCTAAGGGATAGAAGACATAGCCGAAAACGGTGGAAAGCTCTGTGTGGAGCAGACCAAGCAGGCCGTTGACCAGTGCCAGAATTCCAATAAAAGCAATCAGGAGTCCCCCAATATTGATGGCCAGCCTCGTACCGTTCAATGCTCCATCTGCGATTGCTTCGAATACATTGGTATGCGTGGTCTTTCCTAGTGAGATATCGCCATTTGTTTGGGATTCCTCTGTTTCAGGCTCCATCACTTTGGCAATCACAAGGGAAACGATCGGCACACTGAATACGGAAAGAAGCAGAAACTTCATATCAATCCCCATCAAGGAATATCCTATCAGTATCGCCCCGCTTGCCGACGCGGTTCCACCAACCATGACAGCAAAAACCTCTGATCGCGTCAGCTTGATTAGATAAGGCTTGATTAATAACGGAGCTTCCGCCAAGCCCAAAAAGGAGTTGCCGATCGCATTGAACGATTCCACCTTTGTTGTACCTAAAACCTTGCCAAGCCCAATCCCGATATATTTTACAAAGAAGGGAATGATGCGCAAATAGTAGAGAGCAGAAATGAGTGCCGAAATAAAAATGATCGCGCCTAGGACATTAATCGCAAAAACGAAGGTGATGTTGGTCCCTTCCCCAAAAAAACCTCCGAAGACGAACATGATTCCTTCTGTGCTATAATCGATGACCTTCTGTACACCGAGCGCCGCATTCTCTAAGATGCTTTGTCCAAAAGGAACCTTCAAAACGAACAAAACAAGTAAAAATTCAATGCTTATCCCTATAATGACCGTGCGCCATTTAATAGCAGAACGCTTGCTGCTATATAGCCAGGCCAAAAACAGGACACCAATCAAAGAAAAAACGCCATAAATAAAACTCAATGCAAGATACCTCCCAGTGATGTGTTTTCTTCAACGACTGCTTATATCCCCATATAGTCGTATGATGTCAGACAGCTTCAGAGTAAAATAAAAAAGCGTATGTGACCTTCTCCCAAAATAAAGAAAGCCCCATACACTTTTCATGCATAGAATGACTTTCCTTATAGTCCAGCAATTTAAGGCTGCCAGGTAGAGACTTATGGTCCATATCACCATAGTTATATAAGGAATTCGTATGAAGTTATTTTGACACTTTAACATAGGGAATAACTTTTGCACAATATGAAATACTGAAGCTTATATATTATGAAAGTTCACACTATCTGTATGGACCACTAGATTTAAGCAATCATCCCCCGAAATATTACTTCACTTTTCTTCTAAGTCGTATAATAGTCTCCTCAGGCTTTACATCTTTCCCGATTTGCTCCTGCCTTTTCAAAATGTCCCTGATTTCTGTAAGCAATTCTAAATTCGTGATAGCCTTAACCTTGTATTCTTTCTTCTCTTTTCTCCGCCCGTATCTATTAAAAATCTTAATGACAGTAAAAATAGCCACCGACACCAGGAGGAAATCCATCATCGATTGGATGAACTTCCCATAAAAGACAAATGCCCCTCCAACCCGGAAATAAAGAGCCTCCAGATTCACTCCCCCTACAATGATCCCTATGATCGGCATGATCATATCCTCTACAAGGGAATTGACGATATTATTAAAAGAAGCACCAATGATCACCGCTATCGCCAGCTCAAAAACGTTTCCTCTTGAGATAAATTCTTTAAACTCCGACCACATACCCCCACCCTCACAATCCACATTTTCTACAATCTATATGTGGGGAAGGGGGAGATATGTCCAAAACATATGGATAATAGAAAAACAGCCTGATTCCCGTTAAAGAAATCAGGCTGTGGTATAAAAAGAAAGCAACCTCCTTTTAGTTGCCTTCTTTTTTTATTAATTTCGCCACACTTTCCACATGAGCGGTTTGTGGAAACATATCCACAGGTTGGATCCAATCTACTTTATACTTCCTACTTAAGAACTGAATATCTTTTGCAAGTGTGGATGGATTGCAGGAAACATAAACAAAATTCTTCGGTTCTACGTCTAGGACGGTCTTCATGAAAGTCTCGTCCAAGCCTGTACGTGGTGGATCCACAACAATAGTGTCTGGTCTCCAGCCTTCTTTTACCCATTTTGGCAGCCATTTCTCTGCTTTTCCTGCCACATATTTCATATTCGTATAGCCATGGTGTTTGGCATTTTCTTTTGCATCTTCAATGGATTCTGCAATAGTGTCCATGCCGCGAACCTCACCTGCTCCATCTGCCAGCCAAAGGCCGATGGTTCCCACTCCACAGTAAGCATCGACGACTTTTTCTTTTCCCGTCAATTGTGCGGCTTCTTTTACTAAATCATAAAGCTTGACTGTCTGAACAGGGTTTAACTGGAAGAATGCTCGTGCGCTCAATTCAAAGGAAACATCTCCAAGCGTTTCCTGAATCACTTTTTCTCCGCTTAAATGAATCGTTTCTTCACCGAAAATAAGAGAGGTTTTTCTGCCGTTTATGTTTTGCATGATGCTTTTCACTTTTGGCAACCGTTTTTGAATTTCCTCTACTACTAACTGTTTTCGAGGCAATTTTTCATCAGTCGTTATGAGTACCACTTGAATTTCTCCTGTGGAAAAACCGACTCTTGTCATGATGGTGCGAACAGATGGCTGCCCCTTTTTCTCATTCTGAACAGGAATATTGAAATCTTGAAGAATTTTTTTGACCGTGTTGGTTACTTCAGTTGTAGCACTGTGCTGGACGATACAATTATCGATATCGATCAACTTGTGCGAGTTGGCACCGTAAAGGCCAGCGATTACTTTTTCCTTTTGCTTGCCAACCTGGAACTGACTCTTATTTCGGTAATACCACGGGTCTTCCATACCGATGGTGGGTTTAATGTTGAGTTTATTCACATTCAGCTTTGTATGGCGTTCTAGTGACTGTATGATGATATCGCGTTTCAAGGTTAACTGTTGGTCGTATTTTAAATGCTGCAGCTGACAGCCTCCGCACTGCTCATAAATAGGGCAAGGCGGTGTAGTTCGATGTGGGGATTTACTTCTGAACTTCTTGATTTTCGCTTCCGCAAACTTGTTTTTCACGTCTGTCACTTCCGCCACGACCACTTCTTCCGGTAGTGCTCCCGGGACAAACACCACTTGCTTTTTAAAATAGCCCACACCTTCTCCGTTAATCCCCAAACGCTTAATTGTCAGCGGAAAAGTTTGGCCCACTTTCATATCGACATTGGATTGTTGTTGCTTGTTGTAAGGTTTCTTCGTTTTCATTTCACTAACTCCTCAGCTTGCGGTTCGATGCTTCTCCAAAGGTAAAGGGAAGCATAGCTTAAATATGGTTCCCAGTCCTTCGCCCACTCCTGCATCTGCAGAACAGTAGGCTTTTGGTCGAGTCCTTTTAATTTTTTCAAGGCATTCTGGATGCCAATATCTGCGATTGGAAATAGATTTGGCCTCCCTAGTCCAAATAGAAGCAGGTTTTGGACAGTCCATGGGCCGATTCCTCTTACTTTTACAAGTTCTTTTAGTATTTCTTCATCCGTTTTTTGGTCCAAATTGTAAAGTGGCAAGTCGCCATTTGCAACCAGTTTGGAGGTGTCTATAATATATTCCGCTTTTCTGCGGCTCATTTTCAGTTCAGTGATTTGCTCGTAATCAAGCTCTGCCACATCTTCTGGCTTAGGATAGAACCAAACTCCTTCTTTTTCAAAACCGAATGTATGCACAAAACGTTGCGTCAACGTATGTGCGAATTTCATGTTGACCTGCTGATGAATAATGCATTTCATTAGACAGTGGTAAAGGTCAAAGTCGAGTACGAGTGGCGTCCCTTCGTGCTCTTGAAAAATAATAGCGAGATCTGTTTTGGAAAAATGATTTGCGATGTCTTGAAGCGGCTTGTCCCATTGGAAAATAGTTTTGATGTGCTGAATATCCATATCTGTCAGCGTTACTGTACTAGATAATTGAAAGCTCGGGTTTTGTTTCGTCCCTGTCGCCTGCACTGCTATCACAATTGGAGCTTCTCCCTGATACATCGGTACTTTTATAGAGCGCGCCTTATGATCAACGACCATTAGCGGATCAATAGATAACCGCTGCAACACTCTGTCAAAATCATAGGGTCCATTTATCTTTATCTTAACCAACTTCCCCACCGTCCTTTATCTACTTTCCCAATTATAACGGCTTTCTTGTGTGTTGCCAAACAAGGGTGGTGCGGGAAGAGGAACAATCAGAAAAACTCCTTTGCTAGTGGGCGAAGGAGTCAGTTTTCCTGTATAAGCAAAATGGGATTGGGAATAGTATGTTGTGCAGCGATTTCATCCAGGCTTTTAAATTCATAACCTTGTTTACGAAGGTCGTCAATGACCTTTTCCATCGCTTCTGCATTGTCTTTGGATACAGTGTGAAGAAGAAGTATCGCACCAGGATGTATTTGAGCCATGATATTATCATAAGAGTATTTCCAGCCTTTTTGCTGGTCGGTATGCCAATCAACATAAGCCAGGGACCAGAAGACGTGCTGATAACCCATTTGGTTGGCAAGTGCCAGTGTTCGATCACTGAATGTTCCACGGGGCGGCCTTAAATAGGTCATATTATCAAGACCTGTAATGTTTTTGTACTCTTCTTTAATCATGTCGAGCTCTTTTTTAAAGCGAACATCGTTTACTTGTGTCATATCAGGATGATGCCAGCTGTGATTCCCAACGATATGGCCTTCATTGACCATTCTTTTTACAAGATCAGGCTGGTCTTTAAGGTAATACCCTGTTACGAAAAAAGCTGCAGGTACTTTTTTCTCTTTAAGTACATCCAATACTTTTTCGGTGTATCCATTCTCATAGCCATTATCAAAAGTAAGGTATATTTCTTTTTTGGTTGTATCGCCAAGGTAAAAGGCGTTATGCTTCTTTAAAAGTTCATTGTATTTTTGCCCTGCATCAGGCGGCTCATGGTTTTGACTCTTTTTGAACCCCCAATGAAGCGTGGTAGTGGAATAGGTGTCCGCTTGGCTTAAATGCGGAATGATGAAAAGTGCAACAACAGTAATAATTAGGATATTAAGTAATTTTCGCATGATGATGGTGTTTCCTCCTTCCATAATTCTAATCTCTAGCTACTATTATGTTTCGTTTGGAAATAGGGATTGATACGGTGTATTGTTTTCCAATTAAATTAAAAAACGGTTCGATAACCTTCTTGGTCACCGAACCGTCAATTATAAAAATTTAGTTAAACACTCTATCCTTAAACTGTGCAAGCTTTTCTAAAGAAGACTTCTCTACATCCGCATGCAAGCTGTTGCCATGCGAATCCATCGTTACTACTGCTGTAAAGCCTTCAACATTCAAGTGCCACATTGCTTCTGGAATACCAAACTCCATCAGGTCTACCCCATCAACACCCTTAATACAGTCCGCATAATATTGTGCCGCTCCGCCGATGGCATTTAAGTAAACGCCGCCGTGCTCTTCCAGGGCTTTCAATGTTTTCGCACCCATTCCACCTTTACCCATGACCGCACGTATACCGAACTTCTTCATAATATCCCCTTGGTAAGGCTCCTCGCGAATACTTGTCGTTGGTCCTGCTGCTTTTACATGCCAGTTTCCTTGGTCATCTTTTAGCATAACCGGGCCACAGTGATAAATGATTTGTCCGTCTAAATCAACTGGGGCATCATTGTCGCTCAAGTGTTTATGGATCGCGTCGCGGCCAGTGTACATTCTACCATTAATGCGAACCACGTCGCCCACCTTTAACGAACGAATTTTCTCTTCCGTAATTGGCGCTTCTAGAACAATTTCACTTGCTTCAGAAGTTGCTGCCACTTCCTCTTGCTCTGCCAACTCTTTTGAGAAATCGATCATTTCTCCTTCCTGATAAAACCACTCGTTAATCTCACCAGTTTCCGGACTGATTTTCACTCCTAAGCGGCGGTATGCCCAGCAATTATACGCAACTGATACGAAAAAGCTAGCTGGAATACGATGCGCAACCCCAACCTTACAGCCAAGCAATGTCGTTTCGCCACCGAAGCCCATGGTTCCAATGCCAAGCTTATTGGCATTTTCCATTACATACTCTTCAAGTTCTTTCAATTCAGGTACTGTGTTCTCGTCATCGAGGCTGCGGAATAGCTGTTCTTTCGCAAGCTCATAACCGGAAGTGCGGTCGCCGCCAATCCCAACACCGATAACACCGGCGCTACAGCCCTGTCCTTGCGCCTGGTAAACAGAATGCATGACACACTTGCGGATACCATCCAGGTCACGACCAGCACGGCCAAGCCCTTCAAGCTCGCATGGCAAGCTGTACTGAATATTTTTGTTCTCACAGCCTCCGCCTTTTAGAATAAGGCGCGCATCAATAAAATCCTTTTCCCACTGTTCAAATTTAATGACAGGAACTCCATCGCCAAGGTTGTCCCCACTGTTTGCACCAGTCAAGGAGTCCACTGAATTAGGACGCAGCTTTCCATCCTTTGTAGCCTGGACAATCGCTTCTTTAATTACCTTTTTAATTTCCAGTTGGTTTACTCCAACAGGTGTTTTTATTTTAAATGTAGGCAGTCCTGTGTCCTGACAGATCGGAGACACATTTTCATCCGCCATCGTAATATTATTTGTAATTGTAGCAAGTGACATTGCTGCTCGTGTTCCTGCACTCTCACTAAGCTTTGCTTTAGCAATCGCACGGCGTACATCTTTAGGCAGCTTTGTAGAGGTTTCTACGATCAAGTCATACATGCTCTCATATAATTTATTCATCTTTAACTCCCTCTCCTATCCCCAGTTGAAAAGTTATCTACGTTTCTTTTATACATTCTTCATTATACTTGATCTAATTAGAAGGATAAAGCACTTTGTAACCGATTCCATCAAAACCCTGAGAGCTGTTGGATTTTTGTGGTAAAGTGGGATAAAGATACATGAGAGATGGGAGATACAAACATGGCACAGATTAAACTTTTACAAGCAAGACTAGATGATGCAGAGCAATTGACTGATATTATGAAAAAGACTTTTAATGAGGAAGCTCTTCACTGGCTTGGTTCTATAGATTCGCATATCTTGGACTATAACATTCAACCACCGGGTTATGATTCCGTTCATACTACCTGCTATATGATGGAAGAGCTTACCTACTACAAGATAATGTTGGAGGAGCAACTTGTAGGCGGGGTTATTCTGACGATGACGGGTAAAAGGTTTGGCCGGATTGACCGAATATTTATTGATCCTGCTTATCAAGGGCAAGGTGTAGGATCTGAAGTGAGCCGGTTGGTAGAAAAAGCATATCCTTCTGTGACGACTTGGGACTTGGAAACCTCTCCTAGACAAAAAGGCAACCTTCATTTTTATGAAAAGATGGGCTTTGAGCGCACATTTGAAACGGAAGATGAGGTGTGTTATATCAAACGCATTGTTACTGGAATGGCTGCTGCCTCAGAAAATGCATTTGAATCCTGCAACTTGGAAGATGCGACCTTTTATCAGGCGAATATAGCAAACAGTGCTTTCACCAATTGTACGTTAGCTGGGACACATTTTAGCAATATCAATTTAAGAGGATCAAAGTTCCAGAACATAAATTTCAGGGATACGTTAATTGCTGACTTGAACCTTTCGGGTAGTCGAGTGAAACACGTTGACATGAGTGGTGTCGAGTTCAGGGATACAACTATTGAAGATGCTCCAGTAAACTTTGAGCGCTGTGAGTTGATGGGAACGCGGTTTAACAATTGTAAGATGGGTGATGTGGAGATTAACGACTGCGACATTTCCGGGATGAAGATCGATGGAGTGTCGGTGGAAGAGTTGTTGGAGGTTTATAGGATGGTGATTAAGAAGTAAGTGTGAAGCTGCAATTGTGCATTCATGAATTAAATTGCTACGCGGTTTGTATGAAGATACATTCACTTTCTTTTTATTGTTTTCAGACCTCTATTCCCGTTTTTACACATTAATGAGGTCTTCATTATCCCGATGAAGGCCTTTGTCACAGCTTTTACACCTTTAAGAGATCTTCATTACCTCGATGATGACCTCTGTCACATTGTTTACACCTTTAAAAGGTCTTCATTACCTCGATGATGACCTCTGTCCTAGCTTTCACACCTTAAAAAGGTCTTCATTACCTCGATGAAGACCTCTGTCCTAGCTTTTACACCTTAAAAAGGTCTTCATCACCCCGATGATGACCTCTGTCCTAGCTTTCACACCTTTAAGAGGTCTTCATCACCCCGATGATGACCTTTTTCATAGCTTTCACACCTTAAAAAGGTCTTCATCACCACGATGAAGACCTCTGTCACAGCTTTTACACCTTAAAAAAGTCTTCATCACCCCGATGAAGACCTCTGTCCTAGCTTTCACACCTTAAAAAGGTCTTCATTACCTCGATGAAGACCTCTGTCATAGCTTTTACACCTTAAAAAGGTCTTCATTACCTCGATGAAGACCTCTGTCCTAGCTTTTGCACCTTAAAAAGGTCTTCATTACCTCGATGAAGACCTCTGTCCTAGCTTTCACACCTAAAAAAGGTCTTCATCACCCGATGAAGACCTCTGTCACAGCTTTCACACCTAAAAAAGGTCTTCATCTCTTCATGGATGACCCTCTTCTTACCAATCCTTCTTAAACTGATTGTACTTCCCTTCCAAATCATCCAGCATCTGAATCAAGCGGTCAATGTCTTCAACATCTGTTGATTCCGGATCTAATGAATCCACAACCTCCAAAAACATATTCAATCTATTTTTCAAGTAATCGACTTGAGAGTCTTTGTTTTCTGTTGCTTTGCCCATAATAATCGCACCTTTCTGCCATTCCTGTAAGTTTTTCTTTATACTACCGCACTAAAGCACATCAAGCAACCTTCGAAGAATTTTCCGGTCTGCAGTTCCATGAATCATGATACAATGAAGGGTAAGGTTTTTTAATAAAGGAGTTTACGATGAAGACAACTATACTACCACCAATTACTCCTTCCTATGATCCATGGGAAGCATATTTAGATGTAAAAGAATACGGCCAGATGGAACTGACAAATGTAGAATTTACCACCACCACGCTCTGTAATATGCGTTGTGAGCACTGTGCCGTTGGATACACGTTACAACCAAAGGATCCTCAAGCTCTGCCAATAGAGTTATTAATTCAACGCTTGGAAGAAATTCCACGACTTCGCTCCATCAGTATCACTGGCGGTGAGCCGATGATGAGCATGAAGTCAGTGAATGAATACGTCGTGCCGCTATTAAAATATGCGCACGAACGTGGTGTGCGAACGCAGATTAATTCGAACTTAACGTTAGATTTAGCCAGATACGAAAAAATCATTCCTTACCTGGATGTGTTACATATTTCTCATAACTGGGGTACGATGGATGACTTTGTGGAAGGCGGATTTGCGATGATGGACCGCAAACCGACGTATGAGCAGCGAGCGAAGTATTTTGAGCGTATGATTGAAAATTCGAAGGCCTTGACTGCCGCTGGTGTGATTGTATCTGCTGAAACGATGCTGAATAAACGTACGCTTCCGCATATCGAGCATATTCATAAGCAAATTGTAGAGGAAATGAACTGCCAAAGACATGAGGTGCACCCTATGTACCCTAGCGATTTCGCTAGTGGCATGGAAGTGCTCACGCTTGATGAAATGCGTGATGCTATTCATCGTTTACTAGATATGCGAGATGAAAATACGTGGATGTTGTTTGGTACGCTTCCGTTTTATCCTTGCAGTGACAATCAAGAAGACAGAGCATTGTTGGAACGCATGTATAAATCAAAGAATGTGACGGTTCGGAATGACCCGGACGGCCGCTCTCGTTTGAACGTGAATATTTTTAACGGAGATATCATCGTCACAGATTTTGGCGATACGCCTCCCCTTGGAAACATTCAAACAACAGACTTACCAACTGCATATGAAAAATGGAAAGAGACCTCCATTGCAAAAGAATTAGACTGCCACTGTCCTGCAGTTGCTTGTCTTGGACCAAATATATTAGTAAAAAATGCATACTATCCAAACATGGATTTCACTGTTCGTGAAACGAAATTGACCAAATAAGCAAAAGCCTGGGAAACGTAATCCCAGGCTTTCTTTTTGTGCTAAAAATTTAAGTTGTTGGAACTCTCGCTTTAAGTCTTCTACCCTTTAAGGCGCAATAGAATCCTAAACTGATCATCACACTTCCCATCAAGCTTGAACCCAAGATTAACGCTCCGTCCCATCCGCGCGAGCTTCCTGCCAATTGCCATGCTTGATATGGGATGAATAAAAGCAGGAAAATGATCCCTATACCCCAAAGCAGTAAAATGGCATGATGTTTATCTTCATTTTCTATATAAGATGGCTCTTGCCTCAATTCAACTGTGACCATTGCCCGAACAATAACTAACAAAACAGTTAAACCTAAGACCAATAATACCAGGTGCATCATCTTGTTGATGACCTCCTTTTTATTCTCACTTTTTAAGACGCTTGAAGGCGGAAAAAGTTTCGGTCTGTGGTTGGCTTTTCGTTCGACAAGGCAGTGGAAGTTCTGTAACCTTTATTACCCAGCTTTGAAGAGAGTTGAAACTGGTAAAATAAGCACAACTTCGAACAAAAAACCAGCCCGGTATAGGCTGGCATAACGTAAAAGTACTATCTCGGGCGATCGGAAGCTGCAAAAATGAAGCTCACATGGTCCTGAACCGGAATCCACGCCCCGATCCCTTGTGAAGTGACATTCTTGACAACAATTTTCATCTCTTTCCCTTTTAACACAAGGTACACTTCCCCATACGTAATTTTCCCTTTCTCACTGACAGCAGGGGAGTACGCGTACAGATAGCCTATTTTTTTCACAGGAATGTTATATACCTGATCCTTTTTCGTTCCTGCGCCTACAATTGTTTGGAAGGATAATGGGAGCTTCGTTTTATCCATCGCTTTTAACATCATCATTTCTTTTACATCATCAGCTGCCTCCACTTTTGAAGTCAGTCCACCTTTGACACTTTTTTGTGCTTCCTGACGATAGTGAAGCTGTTGAGGGGCTTTTCCACCGCGGTTATCCGTGTAGTTCGTATTTATTTTTTGATATTCCCAGTTTACACTCGTTTCCGTAGATTCGTAAGAAAGCGGCCACTGTCCCAGGTAAATGGTGGCACGATATCCGATAGCCACTGGTGAAGGGGAGATGTTAGACTCATTTAGAATCTTGATTAGCTTCGGATTTTCAATTTTCACATTGGAGGAATCAATCAGTTCTTGAGATAGCTCACTAGGTTGCAGGTAAGGTACGTCCTGAGACGGGTTCGGATAAGTATTATCCTTCGAAATATCCAGAACGGAATTCGGTACCTCCAGTTTTTTATTATCAGCTTTTACCTTTGTTTCTTCGGCTTGGACACTACTTAGTGTGAATCCAAATGCAATAAAGGTCGCCATAACAATTTGAAGTATGCGCATGATGTGTATTACTCCTTTCAATTGTCTTGAAATCTATGTACTGTTATCTTTTTCGAAGCGATTTAAGATTATCCATGAAAGGTGAAACTTTTTACCAAAAAAAAAAAACACAAAAGCTAACTTCAGCTCTCGTGTCTTAACTTTTTATATAGATTTTCCAAACGAGGGTAGAAAATTTGAATCAATGGTCCGATTCCAAACGTGATAATAAACGTCCCGACCCCAATCGGCCCTTTGAAAATAAGAGCAAAAATAAGGGCAAACACTTCCCCGATGGTTTTGGCAGTCATCATCTTGACTTTGAAACGATTCTGAATTCCAAGCATCAAGTTGTCAATTGGAATGACAGGAAACTTTGCTTGCAGGTATGCAGATATTCCCACTGCCATGATGACCATTCCAGCTAAAAGGACAATAAAACGTAAAACCATTCCCACTGGAATCCATGCACCAAATACCTGTATTAACCAAAAATCAATAAAAACGCCGACAAGAAAAATCGTAATGACCGCTAGATAGTCAGGTTTACTTTTATGGAGCCACGCATTGATTGCTATAAGGATAATCCCGACAATAAATACCCAGCTTCCAACCGTCAGCCCAAATGTGGTAGAAAGTCCTACATTCAGAGCGTCCCATGCACCAGCCCCTAAATCTGATTTTATCGTTAAACTGATCCCAAAGGATAAGACAAAAAGTCCAATTAAATAAAATAAAGTTCGTATAACCAATCTGATAACTCCTCTACATTTTACTATCACTTGTCCTACTTTATCATTGTAAGCGTGAATCATCAAAATATGAAAAAAAAGAAAAAAATATTAAATAAATCAGAATATTTACAACATTCAACTTATATACTATCAATACCTTAAAACGAAGGAGGGAAATAAAGCGAAGTCACCTTAGAGTGAAGGAGTGATTTACACCTACACAGTGCACATATAAAGCTTTTTATTCCTTATTTCAAAGCTTTAACCCCTTGGTACTTAGAATGGATCAGTTAGCCCTATATGCTTTGGGACTCTGTGCAGCCTACCGCACAGAGTTTTTTGTGTGATTTCAAAAGTTCGTGCCAAAATCATCAAAGTTGATGCCAAAAATAGGAGAATTCGTGCGGAAAATTAGTAAGTTCGTGCCAAAACGAAATGCCTCCATTCTATGTCCCCTCCATACCTTTAACTTTTATCTTATCCCGCACTTCTTCTTATAACCCAAATAACATCTGTGTTTAAAATCTCCCTAAACATGCCACATTAACGGTGAGTACTTTTTAAATGAAAGGTGTAGAGGCTAACCATGAATACTGTTTTAAAGAACAAAATCACTTCCATGTTCAGCAATCATAAAATTGGCACACTGGCCACCATTAGAGGAGACCGTCCATATTCCCGTTTTATGTTATTTTTCAATGAAGATTTGGTATTGTATTGTGCCACGAACGAGCATACTCACAAAATTGAGGATATTAAAGCCAATCCACACGTACATATCCTTTTAGGTATGGAAGGTACAAGTTGTAAGGAACCATACGCGGAAATAGAGGCACAGGCAAGCTTTGAAGACAGTGCGGAGCTGAAAAAGAAATTCTGGGATGAAAAGTTATCAGAATGGATTAAGAGCCCAGATGACCCAGAATATTTGCTATTAAAACTAACGCCTTCTGTTATTCGTTATTATGAAAAGGCTGGTAGTGAGGCGGAAGTGTTGGAACAGCAGTAGAAGCCTTCCTGCTCTTATGGTAAGTTAAATATAATGACTAGAAAGCGGCCTTTCCTTATAGGCCGCTTTTTCCATAGGAGGTCTCACCTTGCTTCGAACATCCCTTGCAAAAAAGATCATTCGAGAAGTGAAAAATTTTATAGAAGAAGATTTAATTATGGTCGACACATCAGGTATCATCATTGCAAGTACAGCTCCTGATAGACTAGGAAATTTCCATGAAGGAGCATATCTGGCAGCCTCTGAAAAGCAAATGCGTGTCATCTCTAAACAGGATGAGACCACTCTATCAGGGGTAAAAGCTGGCATCACCCTACCCCTCTTCCATCAGCAAAAAGTTGTTGGCGTCATCGGCATTACAGGAACGCCAGAAAAAGTCCTTCCGTACGGGGAACTGATCAAGAAAATGACAGAGCTACTGATCCAGGAGAACCACTATCAAGATCAGTTCGAATGGGAAGCAAGATCGCTTGAGACATTTGTGTTTGATTGGCTATTAAAGGACGGACCTTCTACATTCATCACAAAACGTGCAGAAGTGCTAGGGGTAAACATGGAAGTGAACCGGCAAGTAATTTTGATAGAATTCCAGACAAATGAAAGCCAAATAAAAGCTAAAAGATGGCATCATTCCGAATTGGATGTGGAATGGAAGAAGGAAGATATTCTTGTGCACTGGGGACAAAATAGAATGATTTTACTGCTGGCAAGCAATACCGTCCCAAGCAAAGAGTCACTCCTTAAACTCCTGAAAAAAATCCAAGCTCAACTCCAAAGCTATATTGGTGCACCTGTTTATATGGGGATTGGAAAAGCATGCAGACCTTCCTCGCTAAAAGACTCTTACTCAGAAGCCGAAAGAGCGTTAAATGCCTGTTCTGTTGACGTACCCATTACATTTGAAGAAGACCTCCGTCTGGAAATGATTCTGCAAGCAATCCCTAATGAAGTGAAGAAAGAGTTTGCCCTGCGTCTTCTTTCTCCCGTCCTGTGCGAAAAGGACTTGTTCGAGACCATCCAGGTATATTTTAGCCACCATCTATCGTTGAAAGACACGGCCCAATCTATGCACATTCATATTAATACGCTTCATTATCGACTTCGTAAAGTGGAGAGTTTAACCGGGTTGGAACTCAAAAAGCCTCATGATCTGACAACTTTATACCTAGCGTGCACCCTATTGGATGATTCTACAAATAACCAATAGTTATCTAGCTTTTATTTTAGATAAACATACATAGTGTACCTCCCTTCCTTTTTATAAAATAAAGAAAAGATGTTTTATAGACTGGGAGGTTTTTTTATGATAAGTGAAGGCTTAAAAAAGCAATTTATTAATATTGTCGGTCCCGATAACTATCAGGACAGCCCTTCAGAAAAACTTGTATATTCCTATGATGCCACACCAAACTATCAAGCTATGCCTGATGCTATCATCGTTCCCCGCAACACTGAAGATGTCTCTAAAATTGTGAAGCTGTGCAACGAGCACCGCATTCCGCTTGTTCCAAGAGGTTCTGGCACCAACCTCTGTGCAGGAACCTGTCCAACAGAAGGTGGTATCGTCCTCCTTTTCACCCACATGAACAAGCTGCTTGAGTTGGATGAAGAGAACTTGACTGTCACCGTTCAACCTGGTCTTGTAACCCTTGATTTGATTCAAGCTGTTGAAGCGAAAGGGTTATTTTATCCGCCAGATCCAAGCTCCATGAAAATTTCCACGATTGGTGGAAACATTAACGAGAATTCAGGTGGATTACGCGGATTAAAATACGGGGTGACGCGTGACTATGTTCTTGCACTGGAGGCTGTCATGCCTAATGGGGATGTCATCAGGACAGGTGGCAAACTTGCGAAGGATGTTGCAGGTTATGACCTTACCAGACTATTTGTCGGTTCAGAGGGAACGCTTTGCATTATTACAGAAGCCACATTGAAACTTGTGCCCATGCCTGAAACGAAACAAACGATGCTTGCCCTCTATCAAGATATCGAGGCAGCAGCCAAAACGGTTTCCACTATCATTTCCAATAAGATCATTCCTGCCACACTAGAATTTTTGGATCAGCCAACCCTTGAGGTTGTCGAGGAATTTGCTAGAATCGGACTACCTACAGACGTGCAGGCTGTTCTTCTCATCGAACAGGACGGCCCGCTTGAAGTAGTAGCAAGGGATATGCAAAAAATACAGGAGATTTGTCTGGCAGAGAAGGCTGTTTCGGTCCAGGTTGCTAAAACGGAGATGGAATCAGAAGCATTACGAACCGCGCGTCGCTCCGCTCTTTCAGCACTTGCTAGACTCAAGCCTACGACAATACTCGAGGACGCAACAGTCCCTCGCTCGGAAATTGCCACGATGGTAAAAGCAATTAATCAGATTGCCATGAAGCATCAGGTCAAGATATGTACATTCGGCCATGCGGGAGACGGTAACCTCCACCCTACAGTAGCCACTGACGCTCGGGACCACGCGGAAATGGAACGGGTCGAAGCGGCATTTGAAGACATTTTTTCAAAAGCAATTGAACTTGGGGGAACCATTACCGGCGAGCACGGAGTTGGAATGATGAAAGCACCCTATCTGGAATGGAAGCTCGGCGAGGAAGGTGTAGCTGCCATGAAGGCTATCAAACTGGCATTCGACCCGAATAACATCATGAATCCAGGCAAGGTTTTTGCCAAGGAGTCCAGAAAACGGGTGGTGGTGTCCAGATGACCTCAGTAAAAGAAAAACAAGTCATTCAAGCCGAATTTAAAAGTCGCATGGACGAGGATGAATTGCTAAATTGTATGCGTTGCGGATTCTGCCTTCCTTCCTGCCCGACCTATGTGGAGTCAGGTTTCAAAGAATCCCACTCCCCACGGGGACGAATTGCTTTAATGAAAGCGGTCGTGGATGGTGTGATAGAACCTGATGAAGATGTGGAACGCACGCTTGATCTTTGTTTAGGGTGCAGGGCTTGTGAGCCTGTGTGTCCTTCAGGGGTAAAATATGGCCACCTTCTCGAGGAGGCACGCGACATCATTAACCAGAAAAAAAAACACTCGCTTCCGGTTCGTGTCCTCCGAAAAACTGTTTTTGAAGGGCTGTTTCCACACCAGAACCGCATGAGGATGATGACAAACTTTCTCGGAATCTATCAGAGGTCAGGACTTCAACGCGCGGTACGTCATACAGGATTGCTAAGTTTGTTATCTGAAAGCATGGCAAGCATGGAGCGTGTTCTCCCAAAAGTTCCCACCATGAAGGAAATGAAAAATCGCCCATCTCATCTGCCATCAATTGACACACAGAAAAAACGGGTGGCTTTCTTTTCCGGTTGCCTGATGGATACAATGTTTCTTAAAACAAATGATGCCACAATGAAACTGCTCCAGCACGCAGGCTGTGAGATCGTCATACCAACCTCGCAAAATTGTTGTGGAGCGCTACACGGCCATAGCGGGGAGAAGAATAGAGGCAAGGAGCTCGCAAAGCAGAATATTGCTGCATTTGAAGATCTTGATGTTGACTATATCATCACCAATGCAGGTGGTTGCGGGGCCTTCCTTGTCGACTACGACCATCTGCTAAAAGACGATCCCGAGTGGAGCGAGCGGGCGCTTTCCTTTAAAAAGAAAATTAAAGACATGTCCGCGATTTTAGTAGAATTGAAGTTTCATGAGAAAAATTTGTCGGTACGACCGCAACGAGTCACCTATCAGGATTCCTGCCATCTTCGAAATGTGCAGAGCACCTTTCTTCAGCCAAGGATGCTATTGCAGGCAGTTGGTGGTGCAGACTTTTATGAAATGAAAGATGCTGACCGTTGCTGCGGCTCGGCGGGAATCTACAACATTGTAGAGTCTGAAATGTCCATGCAGATATTGGACCATAAAATGGAGAAAGTTGCCGAAAGTGAGGCGACGACCATTGTGACTGCAAATCCTGGTTGTCTGCTGCAGATGAAGCTTGGAATTGAAAGAGAAGGATTGACGGGGGTGCTACGAGCAATTCATATAGCGGACTTTTTACTTGAGGGGTTGGAGGGTAATTCAAGAAAGCAAGTAAATTAAACTGGAATGAGGAAAAGTAGCTAGAGTTCCTTTTTACCCTAAACAAACCCACAATTCAGCTGGTGGCTGAAATGTGGGTTTGTTGTTTCTAGTTTAAGATTGAAAGATTACGAATGTCAAAATAGCTATTTTTCTATGATTTATAGAATAGATAGGTAACTTGCCTCTCATGGCCATTTTCCCCGGACCTGAGAGGCTATCTTTTTTACCAGGTTACATCTACTATAACGTTCTCAGCAGTATATTTTTGATTAGAATAATAACCTTTTGTAGTAGAATTTTTACTAAAGGTTATAGAGAATCTTGGGCTTCTTTCCCTCGTTGAGCCAATATTGTAAGAAGAAGTCTGATCCACCAGTCTTGTAACAGACTTTGTAGTCTCATATGCAGCGAAAATATCTCTTGAATCATAATAGCCACTATAATAAGGGGAGGTAATTAAACTTTTAGTGGAAACAACTTGTTTTGTACTTGTATTAAAACTATCTCCGGAAGTTAAATAATGTAGTTTAAATCCTTCTGCTCTGAAGTGTGAACTGCTGATATATGATGCTTGAGACGCATCGATAATAAATACTCCTCTTTCACCATATACCGTTGCAGTATTACCATTTATATAGAGGGCTGTATTCTCATCTACCCCGTATCCGTATGTTTTATTTAAGTCTCTCACAGCCGTCAGTATTCTTCCCAGTCTTCCTCTTGCATCAAAGTGTGTGTCTGCCACAGCGTTTGGTAGAATACCAAATCCAGTCTCTGAGTATGGGAGCGCATCATTCAATTTTAAATAGTCGTAACTTACTCCTCCCCCATACATGGGATTTGATTGAACATGAGCCCCAGCACTAGTTCCAGCAATGACTCCGCCGCTCGTATATTTGTTTCTGATGGCTTCCATTAGTGGGGTGTCAGAGCCGTTGCTTTTTAATAAAGCGGTTGCGTGTCTATTTTGGTCTCCACCATTAAAAAATACAACTTGTGCACTATTGATGATATCTATATTTGACTGTTTGTATGCTTCAGTGGAATAGTTATCAATAGAAATTGGCACCCATACAGGCTGGAATCCATAACTTGAGAAAAGGTTTTGGTAAGATAGAGACCCTGTAATGTCTACATGAAAAGCATCATATGCTGCTTGATGATCGTATGCACCTGTAGTCAATACAGCAATTTTAGGATTCTGACCTCCAGCAGCTGTCTTCAAAGCATTAAATACCTCCGCATTACTATCAGACAGGGCTCCCCCTATGAGAAATACCTTTCCACTCCCTGAGTATGCTTGAACATTTTCTGAATGCGGATAGACAGTAAAAATAGAAATTAGAAAAGAAATTACAACAAAGCTGGCAAATAAACGTTTCATCATGAACATTCACCCCTTAACAATATTGTGCTTCAAAACTTATATGCAAGATGTGTGCCAACTTGATTTATGATTAGGGTCTTTATATTGAATCGTTGTCAAACGTAGATATTAGAAGGGTCATAAAGAATATTGGTCAAAGTTTTAAAATGGAGGTAGCAAGCAAGAAGGTTATTAATGGTTGTAAATGGCGGGTATAGGGTGTAAATAGGTGAAAAAAAGACTGTATACTACCTCAATAACTTTAGTGAGTTGTCTACAGTCTGTAAAAGCCTAAACCTACATATTCTTTTTCTAATTCAGATCGTCAACTTCCCAAGCACCACCTGCTTGGCAGCACCAGTTGCGGTTGGTACATTATTTGGCACACCGAACAACGTTTCATTTGCTAATAAAGCAAAAGCTACAGCCTCTTTGGAGTCGCTTGAAAAGCCCAAATCTTCTTGGGTCTTCACAGCAAAATTACCTTTCTCCTTTAAGTTATGGAGAAGGGTAGCATTATAAGCACCTCCACCACTCACCACAAGTGTATCTACACCACCTGGCAGGAATCGATTTAGTTGATCTACAATTGTCATAGCTGTAAACATCGTAACAGTTGCCAAAATGTCTTCTGAAGTAAGTCCCATACCAAGCATTTGATCGACTAGATTCCGTGTATATTCCACCCCAAACAATTCTCTTCCGGTACTTTTCGGTACAGGTATTGATAAGTAAGGGTGAGCCATCAGCTCCTTCAAAATCTCATGATGAACCGTCCCCATCCCTGCCATCTCACCATTTTTATCAAATCGAGATTTCCCCTGAGTTAGGATGTTCATCACCTCATCCATAATCATATTACCCGGCCCCGTATCAAATGCAATCACATCAGAGGCAGAGCCACCTTTAGGCAAATAGGTTACATTTCCAATTCCTCCGATGTTTTGCAAGGCGATATTCTCGGCATCAGACCGAAAAAGCAAATGATCAACATATGGAACCAATGGTGCACCTTCCCCACCGACCGCCATATCGCGTACCCTGAAATCAGAAACGACAGGACATTGGAACATCTCTGCCAGAACAGACGCTTCACCTATCTGCAGGGTCGATTTGACTAATCCCACATCATGCCGATCCACAGGTATATGGTAAATCGTTTGACCATGAGATCCAATAAAGTCAATATCCTCTATGCTAAAGCCTGCCTTTTCCACAACTGTACGGGCAGATGTGGAAAAAAGCTGCCCCAGTTCAAAATTAAGACTGCATAGCTTATCCACAGAGCTCTCAGCAGGGCTAAACTGCTTAAATATCTTCTTTTTCAAATCTTGAGGGATATCCACTGTATCAAAGGCAAGTTGTTTATAACTAAGCTCTTCACCGCTACCTTTTACCGATACAATAGCAACATCGACACCATCTACAGACGTTCCAGACATAATGCCCATTCCAATCCGTTCTGGTTTACTTGTAACGTTTAGTAATTTGTGAAGCATGGTTAATTTACCTGTGCTGCTTCAAGGGTGATAGGCAGCTTCCCTTTTGCTTCTTTCTCTCCCAGTAGGAATTTGCCTACAGACTGAAGAGCAAGCTTTCTGCTTTCATACGTAAGAATATAAGTGGATACCTCTGGGAATTTTTGCACATCATACGGACTCCTTAAAGCGATGACTCCTACCTTTTCCCCAAATTCCTTTACAAGACTTTGGACAAGCTTTGCCTGAGAATCATGCTGGATGGCCTGGTAGGTTGCCACAAATATTTTATCCACATTGGAAGCTGCAAAGACTAACTTTTCCACCTCTTTTTCCTCAGGTGTGACAGAAATGATGACTTCTGTTAAATTTGGTAACTTTTCCTCTAAGCAGCTACCAATCGTGACCTGTGAATATAAGGTTTCATCTGCTCCTGAAGTGACATAGGGATCTACAGATATAAGGAGAATCTTTTCTTCAGATTGAAGTGGAAGTAGTCCATCACTTTCTCTCACCAGTGTGATACTTGCTTCACTAGCCTTTTGCGCCACTTCTATATGTTTACTAGATCCAATTTCACTGCTAATCTCCGTCCATTCAGGAATGTCTTCCTGAAGCTTGCGTATTTCCTTAAGATTAAGAACCCTCTCCACCGCGGCGTCAATATGCTGCAAGGAAATCCGGCCAGATTCCACTGCTTTTATAACCGCTTCAATAGCTCTTGTTTGCCGCTCAAATGTATGACTGATCAGGACTTGATCGATACCTGCTTCGACTGCCAGGATAGCAGCTTCTTCTATACCGTAATAATCTATAATGGCATTCATTTCCATACAATCTGTCATTACCACACCTTCATAACCCATTTCTCCACGTAATAATCCCGTTACAACCTTACGCGATAGAGTGGAAGGAACTTTCTCTCTATCTATAGAAGGGAATGCCACGTGCGCGACCATGACAGCATCAACCCTATGCTTAAAGGCTTCATAAAACGGTACCAATTCTAATTCTTTCAATCTCTTTATGTCATGATTGACCACTGGAAGGTCCAAATGGGAATCCACATTCGTATCCCCGTGTCCAGGGAAGTGTTTTACAACAGCTGATACATTGGCATCCTGCAATCCTTTTACCGCTTGAACGCCCATCTTTGCAACAAATTCTGCACTCTCACCATAAGAACGGACCCCGATGACAGGATTCAATGGGCTGTTGTTCACATCGATGCATGGCGCATAATTCATGTTTATCCCCAGCAAGCGGAGTTCCGTCCCTACTACTTTTCCTAGCTGGTACACGACTTCTTCATCACTTCCTGCGCCTAATGCCATGTTCCCGGGGCTTAACGTAACACCCTCTGTTATACGCGCAACCATTCCTCCCTCCTGATCAATGGAAATGAACAGAGGAGTGCGTCCACAATCCTTTGCAACTTTCTGCAATCCTTTTGAAAGAGCATGAACCTGTTCAGGCTCAGCCACATTTCGAGCAAAATAAATAACTCCGCTAATATGATAGTCTTTTATTAATTTCACTATCTCTTCAGAAGGTGAAGTTCCGTGAAAGCCCGCAACAAACAATTGACCTACTTTTTCCCGCAATGTCATCTCGTGAATTGTTTTCATTCCAAGTCCTCCTTTATCATTTATAAAGTAATATGGAATCTATTCGTTTCTTCCAGTCTTCTAATCCTTCTTCCCAGCTTTCTGCTACTGCTGCATACGGCAAACGGGCGTCGATTCCCGTTCGGACTTTTTCCGTTCCCCACAATAGGTCCGCAAAAGGATGCATGCCTTCTTTAAAAGGTTCTAACCACTCTGCCTCTTCATGAACGGAAAAGATAGAATGCAAGAATTCAAATGCTATTTGGGAAACTTGTAAGGAGTCCCGTTCCGTAATCAAGAGTTGAACTCCCTTACATAGCGCGCCAGCGTGTTTACTCATGTTTGGTGTAAAATACGTTGGTATAAATTCCACACCATCAATATTTTTATCTAAAAAATGCTTAATCATCTCTTCCGGTTTAAACCAAGGTGCACCAATCCACTCAAAAGGTTTGGTCGTTCCTCTTCCTTCTGAAAGGTTCGTCCCTTCGATAAAGCATGTAATGGGATAGGCCAACGTGGTGGAGAAGTGCGGAATATTTGGAGATGGCGGGATCCATTGCTGCTCCCATTGATCGCCCCACATGCTTCGATCCCAATTCTTCACCTCATACACATGCAACTCAACATCCGGGTATAACTCCTTTTGTATGAGCCTTGCATATTCCCCTATCGTCAAACCAAGACAAAACGGCAAGGAATGAGGACCGACAAAGGATACAAAGTCCGACTCTAGGATATTTCCTGATATGAGCGGCGCAATCGGATTTGGACGGTCCAAGACCACAAATGCCCGCCCAGTCTTATGACAAGCCTCCATGATGTACTTAACGGTAGCCAAGTATGTATAAAATCTTACGCCAACATCTTGAATATCAAAAAAAATGGCATCTACATCTTCCAACAACTCTGTAGATACCTTTTTGGATGGGCCATATAAGCTAAAAACAGGCAATGCTGTCTTTTCATCTATAAAATCTTCTATATGCACACCTGCCTGAACATCTCCTCTTACTCCATGTTCACACGCAAATAGTTTATGAAGGGATACTCCTTCCATCTCTTTCAACACATCGATAGTAGAGCGGAAATCAGAAGTAATCCCTGTTTGATTTGTTACAAGAGCAATTCTTTTCCCTCTCCAAGCACCTGAATTTTCTTCTACAAAACTGTCAATTCCATATAATACTTTGGCCATGTTCCCCTCCTAAATATTTGCCGCTTCCCAACTATCAATGTTTTCTTCTGTAGCAATGACGGAACTTGTCACGATGTTATTAAAAAGTGTCGCAAGAGCTGGGAAAATCAGAAAAAGTCCGACGACGGTTAATAACAATAAAGCAAAGACCGATAAGATTTGAAAGAACGATAGAATGGTGTACAAAGGATTCTTCACCAAAAGCTTCACACTGGTGAAGATACTATCCTTTAATGAATACTCAAATTTCACCAATAAAGGAACCGTATAGATCTGACTTAAGAAAACCATGCCGCAGAAATAAGTCTGAAAGCACGCCAATGCAAAGGCAAAGGTTCCGCCCACTTGGTTATAATGCCACCATGAAGCTGCAATGATGATGACAAAAAAGGATAAAAACAAGCTATATCCGATACTCGGAAGGAAGTATTTCTTTACTCCCTGAAAAAAACTCTTGATCACAGATGTGCTTCTATCAAGTAATAGCTGTTGAACTGCCCAGGCCGCCCCTACAAACAGTGGTCCCATAACGATCATGACGTACACAATAGAAAATGGTAGTTTAATAAGAAAGAAGGATGGACTAAGTACCGTCACCATTATAAGGCTGATCATGACCATAGAAACTATATGCTTGTAATATTCTCTCCCTGTGACTCTTATAATTTGTGTTAATCCATCCATTGCACTCTCTCCTTTAAACTCTTTTCTTTGTTGTAAAATCTATTAAAATATTCTTTTCTCTGTTGTTGGATCAAAAAGATGCATTTTATCCAGGTTAAATACATAATTTTTAGCTTCCCCTGGACGAACGAAACTTTCTCCATTTACTTTCGCGGTAATCATTCGTTCTCCAATGGAGAAGTAGACAAGGTTTTCTCCACCTAGATGTTCCATCGCCTTAACCTTTATGGCTGCTTTATTATTAGTTGGAACCGTAAACGCAAACTCTTCGTCATAAATATCTTCCGGACGTAAACCAAGGACTACTTTCTTCCCAACATAATCAGAATATTGTTTAACAAGACCTTCTGGAATAGTGAAGGTAATATCACCAATTTTTAAGGTAGATGCGGTTTCAAGTACTCCATCAAAAAAGTTCATTGGTGGAGATCCGATGAATCCCGCAACAAACATGTTTGCAGGGTTGCGGTATAACTCTCTTGGTGATGCTATCTGTTGGACTTCCCCTTTATTCATGACAACAATTCGTTCTCCAAGTGTCATTGCTTCCACCTGATCATGCGTTACATATACGATTGTCGCGCCTAATCTTTGATGCAATTCTGCCAATTCGATTCGCATTTGCACTCGTAACTTGGCATCCAAGTTAGATAAAGGTTCATCAAAAAGGAAGACTTTCGGGTCGCGAACGATGGCTCTGCCTACAGCCACACGTTGTCGTTGTCCTCCACTCAATTCTTTTGGTTTTCTATCAAGCATCTCATCCAGTCCAAGAATTCTTGAAGCATATTGAACCTTCTTTTTAATTTCTTCTTTAGATACCTTCATGTTTTTCAATCCAAATTCAAGGTTCTGTTCAATGGTCATATGCGGGTATAGCGCATAATCCTGGAACACCATCGCAATATCTCTATCTTTTGGGTGCATATTGTTTACTACTTTATCTCCAATGTAAATGTTTCCTGAAGTTTGTCTTTCTAGACCTGCAATCATTCGGAGGGAAGTCGTCTTTCCACAACCTGAAGGTCCTACAAATACAAGAAACTCTTTATCTTTTATTTCAAAGCTGGCATCATTAACAGCAGTGAAGGTTCCGCCACGCTTTTCGTCCACGAAGGTTTTTGTGATGTTTTCCATAATGATACTTGCCATTTCTTCCACCTATCCTTTCACTGCACCTATTGTAATACCTTGTAGGAAATAACGCTGTAATGCAAAGAACAATATGAACATTGGCAATGCGGCTAGCATGGAACCTGCCATCATTGCTCCATAGTCTGTTGCATCTTGGAATTTAAAGCTCGCCAATCCAACTTGTATGGTTCTCATAGAACTCGATTGCGTAACAAGGAACGGCCAAAAGAATTCATTCCAAGTAGATACAAACGTGAAGATTGCTAACACAGCCACACCGGGCTTGGATATCGGTAAGATAATCTTTCTGAATATGCCAATCTCACTGCACCCATCAATACGGGCTGCTTGAATGAGTGTGGTAGGAAGTGTAGACATGTATTGTTTCATCAAAAAGATGTTGCCCACAACTGTAAACATCGGGAGCATAATGGCTAAATATGTATCTACTAGCCCGAATACGTTTACAATCATGATATAAACAGGAATCAATGTAACCTGTGCTGGAATCATCATTGTACCAAGTAGTAACCAGAAAATAGTGTTTCTTCCCGGGAATCGCAGTTTTGCAAATGCATATCCTGCGAGAGAAGAGAAAATAACATTGGTTATCGTTAACACGGAAGATACGAAAATACTATTGAATAACCAACGTAATGCATCCGTTTCTGTCAAAAATCGAACATATGTCGCAAGTGTCACCTCAGAAGGGAACCATTCAGGTTTAAACGATACACTGACAGTAGTATCCCGGAAGGAGGAAATTAACATCCAGTATAAGGGAATGATCGTGATAATAACCCATAAAATAAGGATGCTATAACTGATTACACTATAAATCTTCTTTTTTCGGTTTCTTGCTTTTTCTTTTTTCAAAGCGATTTCCGCATAATGTTGATTGCTTACCGTTGTCGTTTCCAAAAGATGCTTCCTCCTTTCCTAAAATTCTACATCAGATGACATGACTTTAAATTGGATGACAGAAGCCACAATAATCACTGCTCCAAGCACAAATGATTCCGCCGCCGCCAAGCCAAATTTATAATACTCAAAAGCATGTGTGTAAATTAAATAGGCAATGGTCGTTGTCGCAAAGTTTGGACCACCTTGAGTCATAAGATAGATACTCATGAACACTTGAAAACTCATGATTATTCCCGTTACTAATAGATATAAAGTGGTAGGCTTCAGTAATGGCCAAGTGATATTTCGAAATTTGGACCACTCGGATGCATGGTCGATGTCTGCTGCCTCATAAAGCGATTTTGGAATTCCTCCAAGTGCTGCGAGGTAAAGAATAATACCGGCGCCATGTCCTGTCAGATAAGACATTAGCATGATAGAAAATAGTGCTGTACTACTCTGCCCGAGCCAAATGATGTTATCGATACCAAAAAGACCTAAGAACATATTAAAAAGTCCCGCAGTGGTCGGATCATAAATCCAGAACCATACTAATGCAATGGTTACCCCTGAAGCTACCGTTGGAAGATATAACGACGCTTTGAAGAAGGTTTGAGCTTTTTTTGCACGAGGAAAGATTAACACTGCTAAAAATAGAGTGATGGCAACATTCACAGGTACGGTACCAACCGTAAAAATGAATGTGTTCCACATCGCTTTCCAGAAGATATCATCGTTTACCATTGTTTTATAGTTTTCCAACCCGACCCAAGTGGAGCCTAATACATGATAGTTTTGAAAACTCATAATAAAGGCGTAACCTACTGGAAAGAGTGTAAACATTAAAAAGAGAATGATAGGAACAGCTATGAAGGCATAACACCATCCATAATCTTTTATAAACTGGGAGAAATTAAATTTGTTGGTAGTTGCGGCTACTGATGGCTTCGCTGACATGTCTACACCTCCTTGAAAATAAAAGAGGAAGAGCGTTACCCCCTCCTCTTTTCCTTCTTCCTTACTTAAAGATTTCTGCACCCTTGGTCTTGAAAGTTTCTAACGCTTCTTCAGGTGTCAATTCACCGCTTAGTAAACCTTGGAATGTTGGGATGACTACCTCTGTACGGAAGCGATCATCTTTTGCTGCCAGCTCAGCACTTGTGTTTGCTGGTGGTAAAACTTTTGAAGCTAAAACTTCTGCCGCCGTTTCATTATAAGGAGCCAATGGCATTTCAAACTTGCCTTCTGCATCCTTATGAACTTGTGGCAACGCCAATGCTGCTGCTGCTTTACCAGCTTCTGCACTTGTTAGATGCTCTAAAACTTTTACGCTATTATTCAAGTGTTCTTCTTTTGCATTCTTTTGAGTGAATAACATGTATCCTTCAGATCCACCAAATGATACTTGCTCTTCCCCTTCGTTATGAGGGATTGGTAATAAAACGAAATCTACTTCTTCCCCTTCAATTTTCCCTGCTTTGATTTCTTCATTATGAGCTGCTACTACCGGATCGAAATAAGGGATAGCGCGCCCAAAGAACATTGCTTGATGGTTGTAGAATAACTCCATACGTTTTGCAGGATCAACTGCTGCCGTTTCTTTTGGCATAATGCCAGAATCAACTAAATTGGTGATATATTTCATAGTGTCTAAGATTTTATCGTCATTCCAAGTCGTTCCATCCGCATTATAACGGCTTGGAAGACCATTGTTCATCGCTAAATGCACAAGCAGTTCTTCATTGTTTCCTTGGAATACAAATCCATAAGTATCTTCACCAGAGTCTTTCTTGCCAACACCTTTAGATGCTAGCTCTTCAAACTCATCCCAAGTCCAACCTTCTTGTTGAATCTTTTCATAATCAACACCAGCGGCTTCTAACATTTGTTTGTTGCCGCCCCATACGTGCAAGAACATGTAGACCGGTAAGCCATAAAGATTATCTTCGATTTTCATATAATCCAAAGCAACTTCATTATAATCATCTTCAGAAACATTCAATTTGTCATTAAGGTTGACAATTAAACCGGAGTCCACATACTTACCTTGTGGTTTGCCAAAATAAACATCCGGTGGATTACCAGAGTTCAAAGCAATATCAAACTTCTGTGGACCTTCCGCCCAGCTTAGCACTTCATATTCTACTTTAATATCTTCGTTTTCTTTTTCAAATGAAGCAATTAGTTCTTCTAGCTCAGCTTCATACTCCGCATGAACAGGATATGTCCAAACTGTCACTACGTCTTTTCCATCTGATGAAGTCGATGAATTGTTGGAGCAGCCAAGAACCACGGCAGCAACAAGCAACATGACCATCATTAAACTTAAACCCCTTTTCAAAACCCATTCCCCCTTGAAAAATTATTATTTATTATAAGCCTTAATAGCCTTATAAACGAATCCATTAGCTTCTTTTAGTAACTCTGCCGCCTTGTCTTTGTCAACTTGGCAAGTGAAAATGATAATAGCGATTTTAGGATTACCTTCTGATTGATCAAACAGTTCCCTAGCTTCTTCCAATGAGCAGCCCGTCACGTTTTGGATAATCCTTTTCGCACGGTCTACCAATTTTTTATTTAACGGTTGAACATCCACCATTAAGTTGTTATATACTTTCCCTATTTTCACCATTGAGGTGGTTGTGATCATATTCAGAACCAGCTTTTGCGTGGTACCTGCTTTCATTCTTGTAGAACCAGTGATAACTTCTGGACCAACCTCTATATTAATCTTGTAATCTGCTACTTTATTAAGAGCGGAATCCTTTGTGCAAGTGAATGAAACCGTATTGGCACCGAGCTTTTTGGCTTCCTTTAGGGCACCTATTACATAAGGAGCTCTTCCACTCGCCGTGATGCCTATAACCACATCATGAAGCCTTACCCCGTTATTCTGCATGTCGGATGCCCCAAGTTCTTCACTATCCTCTGCACCTTCCACTGCTTTAAAAATTGCCGATTCTCCGCCAGCAATAATCGCCTTCACCATATCAGAGGGGGTTCCAAATGTCGGAGGACACTCCGATGCATCTAGAATACCGATTCTACCGGACGTTCCTGCACCAACATAAAAGAGCCGACCTCCCATTTCAAAGGATTTCACCACTTGATCCACCACCGCAGCAATGCTTGGGATTTCCCTTTTTATATGAAGTGGTACTGTTTGGTCTTCCTCATTGATGACTCCAAGGATTTCTTCCGTAGATTTACGGTCAATTTTCAATGTTTTCAAGTTCTGCTGTTCCGTCACTAAATCTTGTAAATTTTCTAATCCCATCATCACCATCACCTTTTTTATGTAACTCTTATTATCTGTAAATGTTATTAATTGTCTCTCTGGATTTCTTCAGGTATTCGACCGATTGCTCAAAGTCAATTGCTGCTACTGCTGTGAATAATATGTCAATTACATTCAATTGCGAGATTCTAGAAGAGGTTGCCGCACTTCGAATGGAAGATTCCATGGAAGAGATGGATAAAGAAATATCGGCTAGCTCTTTTAGCGTGTTTGTTCCGTATTTTGTAATGGCGATTGTGACAGCTCCAGCTTTTTTGGCTTCCCTGATCGCTTCAATCGTTTGTGTTGTTTCTCCTGAGTAAGATATTCCAACTGCTACATCACCCTTGCTCATCGTTGTAGCAGAAGTTAGTTGAAGGTGAGAATCGCTGTATGCAGTGCAAAGTTTGTTTATCCGCATGAATTTCTGTTGAGCATCCTGTGCGATGAGCTGTGAGGCAGCCACTCCATAGAAGTCTATCCTACGTGCTTTATGTAACAACTCGACTGCTTGGCTTACTTCCTCTTTATCTAGTAATTCCAATGTGTCACGTAAAGATTTAATATTATTTTCGGTAATGGTTTTCATAAATGTCGGAATATCTGCGTTATATTTAAACTCATGATATGCTTCTTGGGAGTTGGACGAGATGCTTGTAACATCTCCAGCGATGCGTAGCTTTAATTCCTTGTATCCATCCAGACCAATTTTTTTACAAAGTCTTATGATAGCAGCTTGGCTGGAATTGCTTTTATCGGCTAATTCCTTTACTGATAATGTGCAAACTTCCTCAGGGTGTTCAAGTATAAAAGTAGCGGCATTTCTCTCCGCCGGATTAATTGTTGATAATGCTTCACGTAACCGTAATAATCCACCATTCATTTTCTATCATCCTTTTTCATCCGTTTTCATCCATGTTGTTAACTCTGCTTCTAACCTTTTAATAAAGATTGGAGTGATGTCTTTTCCCGTTTCCTTATGAGCAGCATAGATAGCACCTGCCACAGGATGTTGGGCTGCCAGCTTGAAAGAAAACGGCGAACTCTCTTTCCAACCTTTTTCTTGCAAATAAGTTATAATCTCTTTGGCATGTTGATTAATTCCGCCAGTTAAGACGATAGGAATTTGTTTGTGGTCGTCTTCGTGCTCATATAACTTATGAAATAGTAAAGTAATATCCTTCAACATGGAATCTGCTGCTTCATGTAGAAATTCGATAGCTCTTTCATCACCAGTGTTAGAAAGCTCTATTACGACTTTAGCAATGGAGGCCACTCGGTCCCGGCTTTTCCCCACCTCATACATGTTGGGTATCAGCTCTGGTACTGTTTTTACATCAAATTCTTTGAGGATAAGAGTTGCCATCTTTCCAGGTGTCTCACCACGATCGAATTCGGAAAAAATATACTCTAATGCTTTTTTTCCTAATGCAAATCCACTATACCGATCGCCAATCAGGAACCCCCAGCCACCTACGCGGTCACGTTTAAGCTTGTCATTAATTCCAAACGCCACCGACCCTGTTCCACTTATGCAAACAATCCCTGGATCTCCTTTTGTTTCCGAATAAAGTGCTGTCAAAGCATCATTATCAACGAAAATATTGACATAAGGACCTGTGAATTCTCTCAACAACTTGAGAAACCACTCTTTTTTCCCGCCACTTTCGACGCCAGATATGCCGGCAAATACCACATCTTCTTCTGTAAGCGCTTTCTCCTTTGTTAATACAGAAAACAACTCACTGATTTCTTGACGAACTGTTTCTTCGGACGAACTATTTGGGTTAGAAGGACCTACCGTTTTTAATGCAAGGATCTTTCCATCCTCATCTACAGCCACTCCGGTAGTTTTGGTGCCTCCCCCATCAATGCCTATAATCATTGTTTATCCCCTAACACTTTAATTAATTTAAGTATAAATTTTCTGATATTTAGTGTCAACGATTATTTTTAAAATTGAAATTTAATTTCAAAAATGGTTCTAAAAAGACCACTTGGGGTAGTGGTCTACAAACCTATAAACTATTAACCATTTTGGTTATAACATGTATCGGTTGATCTTCGTTCCAGGCGCTTCGCTTTCCGCGGGCGGTCCGGGAGTCTCCCGCAGGACAAGGAAGGCTACGGCAGCGACTCATCGCACGAAGAAAATGCGTTAGCATTTTCGAGGAGTCTGCGCGCCTTCCACTCCGATCAACAAGGTTGCCCCATATTACTTTAGAATAAAGACTATATAATCATATTCATCAATCCTAGTCTCCAAATCTACTTCTATACATTCCAACTTATCATTGGACATTAATACATCGAATAGTTGTTTACTTCCTCCGAAAATCGTGAAATCAAGGTCATAGTCGGTGGACAGGCACCAGCTGCGATCTTCGGGCCACCAATATGTAGGGGATGCTAGGCCGTCCATTTCCCCCTTGTTGTAAATAGTAAATATATCGTTGAGTTTGCCTGTATACAGATGCCCGTTTTCCACATCATCTTCGGGGATCCTGCCAATTAGTTTCAGGATATGATAAAAGAAATAACATGTTTTATTTTTCGTGAAGGGTGCCAATACCTTGGTTATTTCTTTTAGTACATCCAGATTGATACAACCTTCATCAGGATAAATTAAATACCTTGGACAGCCGCCAAGCTTTTTGGCAATTGCCTTACTGCTAATCTTGTTGTCATATGAGATATCGTACTTTG
This sequence comes from Bacillus sp. RO1, assembly GCF_012524115.1. Classification (GTDB taxonomy): domain Bacteria; phylum Bacillota; class Bacilli; order Bacillales; family Bacillaceae_I; genus Sutcliffiella_A. Next base: position 42,764 of record NZ_JAAZWB010000090.1, read on the forward strand.
TAGCGAGCTCCTTTAGGGTTATCCCTTCACCAAGGTCCATTTCTATTTCATGGAGTGGATGAAGCTGACTCCAGAAAAGTGTCTCATCTTGGATACTTTGGTCTCGATAAAAGGTCGAATTCATGATTTTGCAATAGTGGGTATAGCCATTCGGAATCAGATTGCCGACTCTGCCTCCATTCCAATTTTCAAAATCAACACTTACTATATTTTCTTCTATCCACTCATATGCTGTTAAAACATTTAATTTATTGATCAGTTTCATCTCCTCTTTCTATTGCTCTGTCAAAATAACCGGCCCATTTGTTGTGATGGCGATAGTATGTTCATATTGTGCAGAAAGTTTTCCGTCCACTGTCCTCGCCGTCCATCGATTATCATCCATCTTACTTTGCCAGGTGCCTTCGTTAACCATCGGTTCAATGGTGATGACCATTCCTTCCTTTAGACGAACGCCACGCCCCGGAGACCCAAAGTGGAAAACTTGCGGCTCTTCATGAATGTTTTTGCCAATGCCGTGTCCGGTAAAATCACGAACAACCGAATATCCTTCTGCCTCAACATATGTTTGAATGGCATGACCGATATCACCCAGTCGGTTTCCAATTATGGCCTGTTCTATTCCTAGATATAAGGATTTTTTTGTTACATCCATCAGTTTTTGTGCTGCATCACTTACCTCACCAACTGCATAGGTCCAGGCCGAATCAGCGAGTGCTCCATGGAGATTCACTACCATGTCAATCGTGACAAGATCTCCTTTTTTTAGACGTGTCTCCCTAGGGAACCCATGACATATCTCATCATTAATGGATGCACAAGTAGCATATTGGTATCCCCTGTAACCGTATTGTTCCGATTTGGCACCATTCTTTTTTAAAAAGGCGTCCACATATTTATCAATTTCCATGGTGGTTATTCCCGGTTTAATCATTTTCGCCAAGCGTCTGTGACAGGCCGCCAAAAGTTTCCCCGCTTTTGCCATTGCTTCTATTTCCCGCGTAGATTTTAGAATTATCATTGTGTTTGCACCCTTGTCTGTTTGTATTCTATTTATTATAAAATTTTTCCTTTTTTATGCTGGTAGTTAGTTTATGAAAATACTGACGGTAGAGTGTTTGGTGGGGGTTTTGGTGCCATATATTTGTTTCGAAAGTCTAAATGTCCGAAGATTTAGGATTTTTGACCGAAGTTTCCGCGATTTTGACCAAAGATTTGACGAAGTTGACCGAAGATTGACGTTAAATGACCGAACAAAATTATTGAGTGTCCAAAGGAGGAGAAAAATTGACCGTACCCCACCCTCAATTGTCCGAACCTCCTGTTGAAATACGAGAAAAGTGTCAAAACCAAGGTACAAAATGACCGAACACATTTTGAAGTGGATAAAAGCATTTGTTTTTGCTTATTTCGTGCAAATTTAGCCCCATTTTTTAAGATCCATCCTTAATAAGAAAGACCAATTACCTAAAACCATTTCTAGTAAGGGCACCCCTAATCCCACAACCTAAAAAAGCACCATCCAACTCAATGGACAGTGCTTCAAAATATATCAAACCAATTCAAATGACTCTTCAACTTCAATGCTGCCCTTAACAGATTGGACCATTGGACAGTTCTTGCTGGCAAGCTCGATGGCAGATTCGATTTTACTTTCTACCAAGTCTTTTCCTTTAATTTTGTAATGAATATGTATTTTCTCAATTCGGTTCGCTTCTTTTTCATTACGTGTAACATCTGCATTAATTGTGATATCCTCAATTTCCATGCGCTTCTTCTTTAGGATGCTCTTTAGAACGCCGCCACTGCAAACTGCGATGGAAGATACCATCAACTGATACGGACGGAAACCGTATTGCTCATCTCCGGCAACATGTAACTCTCCATATTCTAGGTTCGTCTTAAATCCAACATCTCTCATTTTGAATTCCATTTGGCTGTCATCTCCTTCTTTCTATAGAATAGCAAATCGGCAAATAATCCTGCCAGTTTTTTGTTTGCTACGTATTATCCATTCCAATATCATCACAAGTTATGTAAAATTAGGGTTGGTAAAAATACTAAATTTCGAGGTCGCATCTTATGAATCGTTTCCGTTTTTGGATACTTGTATCCATTGTAGCAGTTTCCGGCTTTAGCCAAGGAATGCTGCTACCTTTAATTGCTGTCATATTTGAAAATAGTGGCGTCTCCTCCACATTGAATGGATTGAACGCTACTGCCTTATATATCGGAATATTACTTGCATCCCCTTTTATGGAACAACCTTTACGTAAATACGGCTATCGTCCAGTAATATTGGTCGGCGGATTTCTAGTTGTTGTATCTCTTGCCCTTTTTCCATTATGGCAGAGCTTTTGGTTCTGGTTTATTTTACGGTTGTTAATCGGGATAGGGGACCATGCCTTGCACTTTGCAACACAAACGTGGATAACATCCTTCTCTGCTGAAAATGTACGCGGCCGAAATATTTCTTTATACGGGGTGTTTTTTGGGATAGGCTTTGCAACTGGACCATTAATGACTCCACTGGTTGAAATTAATCAGGCCCTACCTTTTATCGTTTCCTCCATTCTTTGTTTGATAGGTTGGTTGTTCTTATTCTTCTTGAAAAATGAGCACCCGGAACAAGAACTTGGAGTGAATTCCTTCTTCGAGACCATCAAGCGTTTTCGTAAAGCCTGGAAATACGGCTGGATTGCTTTCCTGCCCCCTCTAGGCTATGGCTTCTTGGAAGCTTCTTTGAACGGAAGCTTCCCTATATATGCTTTGCGAACTGGAATTGAGGTTCGAAGTGTTTCTGTATTACTTGCTTCCTTTGCTATCGGAGGAATCGTTTTCCAGCTGCCCCTTGGTATATTGAGCGACAAATTTGGTCGTCGGAATATCTTACTGGTTATTCTTTCCCTTGGATGCTTAAGTTTTGTGACCGCAAGTTTTCTAGAAGGTACATTTATTGCATTGGCAGTATGCATCTTCATTGCAGGAATGCTTGTGGGATCTACCTTCTCGCTCGGTATCAGCTACATGACAGACCTTATGCCAAAAAACTTGCTCCCTACTGGTAACCTTATGTGTGGCATTGCTTTTAGTATTGGGAGTCTGGGCGGGCCATTCTTTGGAGGACTTTTTATTCAATACTTTTCTGACGTCAGCTTTTTCCACATCATCAGCTTTTTGCTGTTTGTGATATTTCTGTTAACGTACACTTTTGGCGAACGCGGATTAGTTGCGGTGAAAGGATAGTGCAACAATATATGAAAGAAGCGTATCCCATACGGAATACGCTTTTTTCTTTATTGTTTATCCAAAGATTTTTTAACGATACTCTTCAGGAATCCATTCTTCTAATGGTTCGAACATAATTTCACTTGTTGAAGCGTATACTGCCTCGATATACTGATCATTTTTAAATTTATACACATAAATCTTCTCGCCATTATGTGTTATCTCTTCAAGAAATTCCAAATCTTTACTCCATGATTCTCGAGAGGCTTTCATTTCCTCAAACGTTATATTAAGGAGTTCCTCTTCAACCCCTACCCTTTGCCAATCATCCAGTACCCATCGTTCATCTTCTTTGATTACTGTGTAATACACTGTCTCTGCTGGACTAAGATATGATTGAAGACCGATAGTGGATATAACAATTTTATTAGTTGTATTCTCCTTAATCGTATAACGAATGTCAAAATCTCTAGATGGAATAAAGTTTGCATCAGATGGAGTGTAGAAATATTGTGTGATATCTTTTAGATGTCCTTCTACCATTGATTCAGAAGCATATTTTCTCAATTCCGGTTTTAGAATCTCGAAATTTGGAGGATTGCCAGCAATATTATCCCAATTATATTCACTTCCCATATCATAATAGGTCTGAATGATTACCCCCATTAAGTTGTCAACAAGCGCTGGAATCTTCTCATCAGGTACAACAATATCCTCATCTTTCTCTTCTGGCACTTCTAAAGTTTCCTTCTCCACTTCCGGAGATTCTAAAGTATCCTCTTCTTCATCCATTCTTTCAAGAGGTTCCTCCACCTCTTCTGGTGTTTCTGCGGGTTCCTCTTCTTCTGGTAAAATCACCGGAGTAGGGTCATCCGACATTCCAGGTTCATTTTGCAAGAAATCTAGCTGGGAAAGAGTGAACAGGCATACAAGGACCGCTGCAGCCACAAGCGCAGAATAATAACCTATAGGACTCTTTCTTTTTTTAACATGGATTCCTTGGAGTATTCTGTTTTTCTCATCGGAGGTTACGGTTATTTTAGTCAAGAGCAAACGATTTAGATCCTTATCCAGGTTATCTAGGTTATTTATTTTTCTTCCCAAGTATCCCCACCCCTTTCCAATGTAACTTTCAATTTTTCACGAGCCCTGAAAAGCCGGGATTTAATTGTATTTTCATTTAATTGTAGAATATCCACAATTTCCGCTATTGATAAATCTTTATAATAGAATAGAATAATTACCTCCCGGAGCTTGATTGGTAGCTCCAATACTTCTTGTATAAGCTCCTTCTTTTCCATTTCCAAGAGCGTATCAGATTCAGGTGTATTTACCTCGAGAAATGGGGGCTCTACCTCTGCTTTAGAGACAAGATTTCGAAAACTCCACAATTTCAATGCATCCTTCGACTTATTAACTGTAATTCTTATTAACCAAGTTTTATAGGAGCTCTCCTTTCTAAAAGAATCAAGATGATGATAACAGCTAATAAAAACTTCCTGTATAATATCTTCGGCAAGGGACTCGTCTTTAACATAGAGAAATGCTATGCGTTTCAATTCTGTTCCATAATCATCTATTAGGCCTTCAAGTAAATTTTCTTTTGAATAAAACACTTTATTTTCCACCATATTTCCCATATTCCTCCTCCCTTCCCAATATAGACGACGCTCGGAGTAGGGTAGTTTCTTATTCTGTAAAAATAGGTTCAATAATTGGTTCCAATAAAAAACACCGGTTGTCCTAAAATAGAATAACCGATGTTTTTAGCAGATTATTAATTCTAGAGACTTTGGTTGGTAATAGTTTAAGCATCATCTAAATGGACGATTTGATACACATATTAATATGGTACATATGCTCTTCTATCCGCATAAGTTTTGCATAGGGTACAGCAGTAAATCTTTTTGTTCTTTTCCTTGTAAGTGAAATAGGTTCTTACTTTTTTCTTACAAATATAACATGTCTTTTTGAAAAACATTAATAGTCTCCTTTTTCCTGTCCCAGAATTTATTGGTTTTCCAAAATCCCCTTAATTTTCTTCAAATCTTTCTCGTTTGCCTTTTTCATCATAGTTGCCATAACAGGTGAAAACAATTTGGAAAAGCCCTTTGGCTCTCCCTTGTTTTGAAGTGTCATCTTAGTTGTATTGGTATTTATTGCAGTCCATGTATAAGTGGTTTCCATTGGGAACGGTCCCTGTGAAGTTTTCATCGTTAATTTTTCACCTGGTAAATATTCAACAACTTCATATATGTACGCGAGTTCCTTGCCAAGAAATTTTGCCCGAAACGCAATTTGTGAACCTAGCTGCAAAGGTTTTGGTGTCATCCAATCGGATGAATCGATGTTATCATACCAAACAGGCGCATGATCAGGATCGGACGCATAGTCCGCTACTTGCATTTTTGAGCAGTTAATTATTATCTCTGTTGTAACATTCACCATAAATTATCCTCCTGACTTTACAAACCTCTATATAATGTTTAATCCTACCATACCGCTAGCTTCTGGCGTATATTCCCTTACAACAACTTTTCCCTTTATCACAACACCTCATTACCGCGACATAAAGGGGTCTGACCCATTTTTAAAAAATTTTTCAAAAAGTTGTTCCATTTCTAAATATTCTGTTATATAATAATATCAACCAAACATACACTGTACTAATACAAAGGAGGAGAAGGAAACATGAGCAGACAGGAACGTAAGAATATGATTAATTTTATTGAAGTGATGAAGAAGGCAGATCGCGAATCACTGGCTTTTATGACGGATGCGGACATCGAGCATTTATACAATAACGTGTACGAGCAAATGATGATTCAGCAAAGCCTTTAAACAAACGAAAAAACTGCAATCCTCCTCTATCAAGCGGAAGATTGCAGTTTTTCTTTTTGTTCGTTTATTGCTGGCTTCTGTCCATTAACAATAATAATCCCAACAACCACAAGTGTTAAGCCAATTAAAATCGTATAGTGCATAATCTCATCTAAAAACACACCAGATAACAGCACACCAAACACTGGTACAAGGAACAGGTACATCGACACTTTCCCAACCTTGTTATATTTCATGACGTTGTTCCACAATATAAAGCCTGCTGCTGAAAGAAATGCCAGATACACCACAAGCAACAGCGTAAAACCATTAAATTCAAACGGTAGAAACCCTGCACTCGCTCCACCAACGACGATCAATCCCACTGATCCGAACAACATCTGATACGCCGTTAGATACGACACATTCATTGTAGCCGCGCGTTCTCTTGCCATAATGTTTCCGTAAGCAGAAGCCATCATCGCCAACAACAGAAGTAACTCCCCTATCCCAAATTGAACACCAGCACCGGCTTTTGGCAAATTAACCACCAACACCCCGCTAAACCCCAATGCTATACCAAGCCATTTCCTAACAGACAAGGAATCATCGGCATATAAAAAATGAGCAAACAAAATCTGAAAAAACGAGGCTGTCCCGGCGATCACAGCTCCTTGCATGCCAGTTGAATAACTTAATCCAAAGTAAAACAATAAATATTGCAAGAACGTTTGGACAAGCCCCAGCTGTGCCAATGGAACAATCGTCGCTCGTCTCAGTTTTAGCGATTGCTTGAATAGGGTAAAAAATATAAAGATCATGGCACCTGCGAGGAAGAATCGATACCCCGCAAACAAAAGCTGTTTGTCGTATTCATTAGCCCCTATATCTAAAGCAGTATAACTTAGTTTTATGGCAGGAAAAGCACTGCCCCATAGAAATGTCGCAAACATTGCCGCTGCAATGATACCAAGCTTGCTTGTGAAAAATTTTTCAGCCTTCACGGCCATTCACCTTCTCTCCAAGCTACATTATACACAGAAGAATTACATATTACATACTGTATAGTCTTGGAAAAGAAAAAATACTGGTAATCTCCAGCGCAATAATCTATAATAATAACTAGATAATAATTAATATAATTTATTGATAATTACTCTCAGTAAGTAATACCCCTTATAAAGTGTTGCTGCTATCACCATAGATGGCAGCTTTCGTCTTTTAATAAGGCTAATGATGTTGATTATTTTTCTCAATTAGGAGGTTGATTACATGAAAGAAATGACAGAAAGTCTACAAGAAGAATCAGTTCTCACCAGGTTCACCACTCATATAGAACTAGTTTTTGCAATTATTTCAGGGGTACTAATTTTTACAGGTTGGATTCTACTAAAGTTTGATATTCAAACCGCTGCTGTCCCTATATTCATTCTCTCATTTTTGATTGGTGGGTACTTTAAAGCCAAAGAAGGCATACAAGATACCATCGAAGAAAAAGAATTGAATGTGGAAATGCTCATGATCATTGCTGCCATAGGTGCAGCCATCATTGGGTATTGGATGGAAGGCGCCATCCTTATCTTCATCTTCGCATTAAGTGGCGCTTTAGAAACATACACAATGAACCGGAGTCAAAAAGAAATTTCTGCCCTCATGGACATTCAGCCTGAAGAAGCATTAAGAATATTGGATGACAAGGAAGAACGAGTGCATATTTCCGAACTTGCCTTAGGTGACCACGTACTTGTTAAACCTGGCGAACGCATCCCAACAGACGGAAACATTGTCAGAGGAGAATCCGCGATAGATGAAGCTGCTATCACCGGCGAATCGATCCCTCTTGAAAAAAAACAAGGTGATGGGGTCTATGCTGGAACCATGAACGTTAACGGCTCAATAGTGGTGGAGGTCACCAAACTTTCTACAGAAACCTTGTTCCAAAAAATTATCAATCTTGTACAAAACGCTCAAAGTGAAAAATCTCCTTCTCAACAATTCTTGGAACGTTTTGAAGGACCGTATGTGAAAATTGTCCTTGGGGTTGTTGCCGTCATGATGGTACTCCCCCACTTCCTTCTCGGATGGAGCTGGAACGAAACCTTTTACCGGGCGATGATTTTACTGGTTGTTGCTTCTCCTTGTGCACTTGTTGCCTCCATTATGCCCGCAACATTGTCAGCGATCTCCAATGGCGCGCGTAAAGGAATCTTGTTTAAAGGCGGCGTGCACCTGGAGAATTTAAGCCATCTGCAAGCCATCGCTTTTGATAAAACTGGGACGCTAACGAAAGGAAAGCCTGAAGTAACTGATGTGTTAGTCCGAGAAAATATAACGGAAGACGAATTCTTATATATTGTAGGTTCCATTGAAAGCTATTCTAACCACCCGCTCGCACAGGCAATTACAGCATATGCGCGAAAAAATAGCCCTAAACCGCTAATACGTCCGGATCACTTGGACGATAAAGCAGGCTGGGGAGTAAAAGGAAACTTACATGATAAGGAATATCTCGTCGGCAAGGCAGATTATGTTGGGACAGATACTGCCAAATTGTTTGGGGATGGGATTGCAGAATCCTACACCAATGAAGGAAAAACGGTCGTTTATGTAAAAGATGAAGCAGGAATTGTCGGCATTCTAGCCTTAAAAGATGTTATCCGAAAAGAAACCGTAGAAGCTATCAAGCAACTCCGTACTCTTGAGGTTCAGACCATTATGATTACTGGCGATAGCGAACGCACAGCTGCGGCCATTGCAGATCAGGCCGCTATTGGAAAATTTGTAGCGGAATGCTTGCCAGAGACAAAAGTAGAAACCGTAAAAAATTTAAAAAAAGAATATAACATGGTCGGCATGGTTGGGGACGGGATAAATGATGCTCCGGCACTCGCAACAGCCAATGTGGGAATAGCAATGGGTGAAGGCACGGATGTAGCATTGGAAACTGCTGACGTTGTACTGATGAAAAATGATTTAGTGAAAATTGCTGAAGCCATAAAGCTATCGAAAAGAATGAACAAAATCATTAAACAAAATGTCATTTTTTCTATCACAGTAATTATGCTTCTAATCAGTTCCAACTTTCTTCAATTCATTGACCTTCCGTTCGGTGTCATCGGCCATGAAGGCAGTACCATACTCGTTATCCTAAATGGGTTAAGGTTATTACGATAAATTCACGATAAAAAAGCAGCGAGGCAATGTCCCTCGCTGCTTTTTTGCTATCTAGTGATAACCGTTTTGCCCGTTCGCACTTCCTGAAGTTTTATTCTTCGGTTTGTGCTTAGAGTTTTGTTTTGTACCGCCATCTTTTTTCGTATGCTTTGTCATGAAAGGTCCCTCCGATTTGGTTAGAGTGTCTTTCAACAATAGATTTCCCCTTTAAGTGAAAAATTTTTCTGGGAATTTTTATCGCACAAAGCTTTTCTTCCATTGCAGCAAGATTGCATTGATTTCTCCACCAATAATAATCATCAGACCTGAAAGGTAAAACCACACAAGCAAAACAATGATCCCTCCAAGACTCCCATACATTGCTGTATAGTTCCCAAAGTTGCTCACATAATAGGAAAACAACACCGAAACAGACATCCATCCGATTGTTGCAAAAAAAGAACCTGCCAACACATCCTTCAAATGAAGACGGATGTTCGGTGCAGCTAAATACAAACAAGTAAAAACAAAAAACAAAATGACAAAACTTACTCCCCACCTAATGGTATTCCAAATGGTGATAAATTCTTCCGACAGACCGTAGGAAGAAAAAATGAACAACCCTATTTCCCTACCAAAAACAGGCAATAATAACGCCACAATTATGACAAATACCATTGCAAGGGTTAACAAGATTGCCGTGCCTCTTACAATAAAGAAATGTCTATTTTCATTAACATCAAATGCCCTATTGAACGCCCGGACAATTGCATTAATTCCATTAGAAGCAAACCAAATTGTTGCAATAATACCAAAAGACAATAAGTCTCCACGTTGTTCGTTTAGAATCCGAGCTACATTCGATTCTATTAGAAGCATCGTATCTCCTGGAGCATACTGGTGAATCATTCCCAACACATCATCCTGTGTAATCGGGACATAAGCAATTAAGGTAAGTAAAAAAATAAGAAACGGAAAAAGAGATAATAAGAAAAAATACGCTAACTCTGCTGACATTCCCAATGCTTCATTCCGATCTAGGCGATGAAACAGCTGTTTTCCAAAACGTAATATCCCCATTCACTCTCCTCCAGCACGTATCATTTACTCTATTCTATTGTGAGCAAGTCCACCTTACGACAAGTTTTTATTCTTTCGCTCTGCTGAATCCAAATGCTTGGCAATTACTTCTTTAGTTTCTGAAACTATCTCAAGCATCTGAGGTGTCGTTTCTTTTAACTCATTCACTTTAGAACGTAGATAATCAATATCCTTCGATACGTCTTCCACCGTTGTTTTAACAGATTCAATTTGATGACGAACTGAATCAGCAATTTCCTGTGGATGTTGTACCGCATACTTTAATTTTGAACCAACACACCTGCCATTATGTATGACGGTGGTTCTTGTATTTTTATCTAATAAAGAAATGGCCCCACCGATAAGCGCCCCAATCAACATACCATCCACTAATTTATTTCTGTTCCCCATATTAACCTCTCTCCTATCCATTAGATTTTCTATTACATACATCTTCCTTTAATCATACCTTTATTATAAACATATTTCGAAACTTTCACGAATCTTGTATTGGTTTAATACCCCAGTTTCCAGAAGAAGATACTGTTTTTTCTCCATTCATGATAAAATAAGGAAAAGCTATTGAACGAAAGGACGGTTCAAATGAACTTAACAGAAAAATCAACCGAAAATGTAGAATATATGATTGAAGCTATCAAAGGGAAACTAAAAGTATTAAACCTTGGCGCCATTAAGCCTTCCCATTTTGATGAAGAAATGTATGAAGAGTTAAAAGATATTTATGAACTTGTCATGAGAAAACCATCATTCAGTCCGAACGAAATGCAAGCTATCGCAGAAGAACTGGGGAACCTACGTAAACAATAATTTGATTTCTAAAACACTTACTTCTGTAGGTGTTTTTTTATGTTAAATACTTTGTTAAACGCCGCTGTTGATTTCCGCAAATGGCTTCGCTTTCCTAGGGGCACTGCTGGAGCCTCCTCGGCTATGCCTGCGGGGTCTCCACCTAGCGCTAGCTCCCTCAGGACAAGGAAGGCTTCGTCAGCGAAACATCGCACGAAGAAAATGCGTAACATTTTCGAGGAGTCTTCGCCTTTTGCTCCAATCAACAGCTAAAAAATTCACAATTTTAACATTCACCCTAAATTATACATAGTACTAGCCCAACTACCTTGTGCATATAAGTGTACAGAGGGGGGATAAGCATGGTTTTTCTTTATGCAGCAACTATAGGATTTGTCTTATTATTATTTTTATTGATGGGCATCTTTCTCTATAATGTCTCACAAGGACTTAACAAAAAAGACGCCATAGAAATCGATCCTCTGCCTCCAGAACCGACAGAAGAAAATGAATCCATAAACGCAAAATGAAGCAGCCTTCAGAAGGTTGTTTCTTTTTTTATATGGACTTTATAAGGTAAAATAAAAAGAAATAGACATTCAATGAGGTGGCTTACAGTGGATACGATTACCCATACACTTTTTGGGATGACCATATACGGCGCAGTCGACAAGCGCCAAGATGACAAAAGAACGAAAATAGCAATGTTTGTCTCTGCTGTTGGGGCAAGCCAAATTCCGGACAGTGATGTCATCTCCAGCCTCTGGGATACTGAAGGCATGTATCAAATGTGGCACAGAGGTATTACCCACTCATTGTTTATAGTTCCAATTTGGGCATTTCTTTTCTTTCTAATTAGTATCTGGTTTCTGAAAAGAAAAGATTGGCGTTTTCTCTGGGTCCCGCTAATTGCAGTTTTTATCCATAACACATCAGACTTGTTCAATGCTTGGGGTACAGGATACCTAGAGCCATTCTCCACCATAAGAATAACCTTTGGCACCCTCCCCATCGTGGATTTTGTCATCTGGATAATTATTGCTATCGCCTTTTTCGCCAGAAAGCTTTGGAATAAAGAAAGACATCAACTTTATCGATTGGTGTGGGTATTGATAATTGCTCATGTTGCCTTACAAACTAGCCAGGGATATCTGTTATACAAGCAATATGAAGATAAATACGAACAAGTAGCATTGTCTGCAAATTTCTTACCTTGGCACTTTTCTATCATAGGTAAAAATGAACATACCGTGGAAATCTTTGATGATGCACTTTTCACAGACCCTAAATTGCAATACACATTAAAATCCGCAGAAGAAGCCGACCTGGACACACTATTTGCCGAAGTTCCAGAAGCAAAAACCTTATACGAATGGTCTCCATTTGTAGTAATAGTCGATGACAAAGAAAAACTGGGCATCTACGATCCAAGATTCTACCGAAACGGCCAATCATTCCTATTTGAATATATAGAAAAACAGTAAATTTGAAATATTAACATTTCCCACTTGCTTGTTGAAAAAAGTTGCGAGACTCCTGCGGTACTTAATAATTTACAGCTGTGGATTGGAGCAAAAGGCGAAGACTCCTGAGGGAGATAGCGCTAGGTGGAGACCCCGCAGGCTTAGCCGAGGAGGCTCCAGCAGCGCCCCTAGGAAAGCGAAGCCATTTGCGTAAATCCACAGCGTCGTTTGAAGGATATCAGTATTTTTCTTTTTTTTTAGCATTTCATGTATATTATTCTACTAAACTGGGAATACTATCATTAAATACTAAAAACAAACGAGGTGCTAGAAGATGATAGTTTCAAAGAGATACTTTTTAACGGACATGGAACGTGAAAGTGTAGAACAAACATTAACTAACAAAGGCCACCTGCGTGAAGAAGTTCTAGGAATGGATGATGAAGAAATCATTCACATTTTTCAAAAATACATGGTTCAAGAACTAATTACGAAATAAATAGATTCCCTTACAAAACCGTGACAAATGTCCGGTTTTTTAGTTTGTCCAAATTTAAAAATCTTTTTCAAAATTGTTAAAGAACCACAAAAGGCGACCAGTTACCACTCTTGATAACAGATCGCCTATATATATTTAAGGGGGAGATTATATTGTTATTGTGGGCTTAAGCCTTTGATAAGATCTAACCTAGGCTTTACGACTTCAACCTTTATTCCTTTAGCTTTGTACTTATCAACAATCTTCCTAACGTCGATTCCTTTTTTGGCTTTTTCTACAGTTTTTTGCATGTTTCAATCCCTCTATTCATTAGATTTTTGGACTTTCACACATACATATATAATCTATGTTCTACACTAGAACATTTGCTTAACTAGTTTCATTTCTGTTTCTTCCAACTTGCCGTCACGATAATAAGTAACTTTCATCGTATCGCCGATATTCTTTTGGCTATAAAGGAATTTTCTTAAACCAAGTGCGTCCTTTATTTCTTGATCATCTAGTTTAACAATTACATCATATTGTTTAAGACCGGCCTTATCGGCAGGAGAAGTTGGTTCTACTCCTGTAACGACTATTCCACTTTTCACTTCTTCAGGAAGCTTTAAAGTAGACCTTTGTGCTTCAAGAGGAACATCAGATAGGGAAGCTAAGCCGACTCCCATAAACGGTCTCTGTACTTCTTTATGCTTTTCTAGATCTTCGATGATCGGTTGAACAGCACGAATAGGGATGGCAAATCCTATTCCTTCTACTCTTGATTGAGCAATCTTCATGGAGTTGATTCCAATAACTTCCCCACGAAGGTTAACAAGTGCTCCACCACTGTTCCCTGGATTAATGGCTGCATCGGTTTGGATAACATCCGCTTCCCAGTCCGGCTGGCCATTTTGATCTATGTCAACGGGAATAATCCGCTCTTTTCCACTAATGATTCCTTGTGTTACAGATCCAAAAAACTCAAGTCCTAGAGGGTTACCGATAGCAATGACCGGTTCACCAAGAGTGATTGCATCAGAGTCACCGAAAGTTGCAACTTGTTTAATGTTTGCATCATCTACCGTCAAAACGGCCAAATCTGTCAATGCATCGCTACCAATTACTTCAGCCTCCACTCTTGTTCCATCCACCAAGCTTACTTCCACTTTTGAAGCTCCATCAATAACATGTGCGTTAGTTACAATATAAGCTTTACCGTTCTCCTTCTTGTAAACAACACCCGAGCCGGTTCCAGCCTCCTGATCTCCCTGTGCACCTCGTGGGTCAAACAAGGAATTTCCGCCACTTTGTATATTAACTACCCCAACTACAGCTTCAGAAACGTTTTCTACCGCATTTGTGATGTTTGTTTGTATCTTTTCGTATTCCACTTGGTCTGTTTGTACTACCGAATTGGTTTCTACACTAATTGGTGTAGATTCAGCTGCACCTGACTCATTGTTATCCATGTAAAATCCCCAGTCCAAAAGGACAGGTAACATGGCTACAATTCCAAGTGCACCTACCACTCCTCCTGTAACTGCTGCAAACACTACTTTTCCGAAGCTTTTTTCTTTCCTGGTTCTCTTTTGAGTTACATGATCGTCATAATAACCCATACTCTCTTCACCTCATCAATTTTTTATCTACTTTTATTAAACCCTATTAGGATGAAAGTACTCTTAAAGAAAAATGAGAATATGATGAGAAATTTTCAGTTGTGCTACTCTTGTTGTCTTTCTTCAAGTACACCATTTAGTTTAACAATAATCCTTGTCCATTCTCCTTCTATACTTTCCGCTTTAATGGTACCTCTGTAATTAGTCACCATTCTTTTTGCGATGGAGAGTCCAAGTCCTTGACCACCTTTTTCTCTGCTCCGTGCTTTATCAACTCTATAAAAACGATCAAAAACTTTTTCTAGATCATCTTTTGGAATTCCAATACCATAATCTTTTATGGATAATGTAAATTGGTCTTCTATTTGATCTGTAGCAATCTCGACAGTTGTTGAACCTTTAGAATATTTTACTGCGTTATCTAGTAAAATGATGAGAACCTGCTCCAAATGCCTTTCTGCTATGGCTACTTTCATATCACTATTTAAATTATTCTCATACTTAAATGAGAGAGAAGGATAGAGCAAGGTGAATTTTTTTACAACATCTTCAACGACATGGACAGGCTGAATGAAGTCCTCCGCTAATTCCAATCTGTCTGATTCCAATCTGGTGAGTTCCAGCAACTCATAGACAAGCATTTTGAGCCGTTCCACTTCCTGTTGTGAAGCCTTTAGTGACTCTTCCAACACCTCAGGATCATTCTTCCCCCAGCGATTGAGCAGTTTCAGATGTCCCTCTAAGATGGATATTGGAGTGCGTAATTCATGGGAGGCATCCTCCACAAATTGTTTTTGTTTTTGGAAAGAAATTTCTACATCATCCATCATTTCATTGAAAACATTGGACAGATCTGCTATTTCATCCTTTTGGTTTTTATCTTGCGGCACCCGTTCTTTAAAGCCGCGCATTTTAATTCGTTTCATTGTATCCGTGAGCGCTTGGATCGGGGCAAGGAGCTGTTTGGCAATAAGCATACCGCCCACTCCGCTCAAAAGGATGGCTCCTGCACCAGCAGACCAGGTGACAAGGAAAATCAATCCTCGAAGCCGCTCATAATTCTTTAAGTCTCTTATTATTTCTATGTACCCTATAAATCCATTGGTAATCACAGGTTTTCGATGAATGAGATAATGTTTTCCATTGACCTTCACATGCTCAAGGTTTTTACTTTCTACTGGAGTGATAAGTAATTCCCGAGGGAGATTAGTTGCAACTGCAACCAGTAGAGTCCCCTCTCTGTCGATGACACGGATGAGTTCATTCGTTTCATTTACTTTCTCGATAAAACCGCTGCTATTAACTATCTCAGACCTTCCAATAAAAAATGGTTGTTCGGAGAAATATGCTTGTATTTCTTTCATCTTTTCCTGGATATTACGTTCCTCTTGTTCAATCATCCACGTTCTCATTACATAATATTGTACAGAGTTATAGGCTACAAAAAGGACAAATAATACTAATGATGACCAAATAGTAATTTTCCACCTGATTGGCAGTTGCTTTATATATCTTTGCAATTTTATCATTTTCTCATCACATAACCTGTCCCTCGCACTGTTTGGATATAGCTCTCTTCGTTTGGTTTATCAATCTTATTACGCAAATAACGGACATAAACATCCACAACATTTGTTTCAGCGTAGGAACCTAGCTCCCAAACTTTATCTAACAATAGTTCCCTTGTCAGCACCCTGTTAATATTAGTTATGAACACCACAAGAAGGTCGAATTCCCTTTTTGTCAGTTCAATTTGATCTTCTGCCCTTGTGACAGTCCTTGCATCTAGGTCTACTTTCAGCTCTCTAAATGACAGGATATTGTGTGCCTCTTCCTTCTTTCCATCCATACGGCGGAAAAGTGCACGAATTCTAGCAAGTAGCTCCTCAATAGCAAATGGTTTTGACATATAGTCATCTGCACCACTATCAAGTCCCGATACCTTGTCCATCACACTATCTCTTGCAGTCAACATAATAATAGGAGTTTCTTTGGCTGCACGTATTCTCCGACAAACCTCCATCCCACTAAGTCCGGGTAGCATCAGATCTAGCAAGATGATATCCCACTCTTCTTTTAATGCGAGATCAAGCCCCTCTCTCCCATCATAGGATGTGGCAACTTCAAAACCTTCATATTGTAACTCCAACTCAATAAAGCGAGCAAGATTTTTTTCGTCTTCTATTATAAGTACTTTGCACATGGTTGCACCTCCACTTTAAGTGTGGGTTCTATGATTTATTTTAGACGAATCGCCTAATTTTAAGTCTCTCTTTAATACTACCTAAATAATGGTGTTGGTGGGATGAGAATTTGATGAGAATTGAAAGTGTAACGCTGTTGTAACGTTTATGTAAAAATAGGCTAAGTTGCTTGGATGGATACAGCCCTCTTTAACATGGATAAAGATTTTTTATAATGGATAAATTTTTATTACAATGGATATATCCTTCTTTTGCATGGATAAAACTTTTTTACAATGGATAAACCTTTCTGTTCAATAAAAAAAGACAGATTCCCTTATACCAAACTAGGGAATCTGTTCAAGTTCCTTAAATCAGTCGAACCTTTTCATGATTTGGTTCTGATAATCCTTAAAAACAGCTGAATTGGCATCTTTTTTCTTCTTTTGGATAAGTTGCTGAAGCCGAAGCTGTTTTTCAGTCAACCTCTGATTCAAACGAGCTTCCTCCGCTTCATTATGCGCACCATCAATAAGGTCTTCTAGATATTCAATTTCAGTCCTAACTTGTTGTTCTTCCATCATTCCGGAATTCTTCATCATTTTATATGCCATTCTCATTTCTGGAGGTACATTGGATAAGTCCTCAAGTTCCAAACGTTTTCCGTATCCTGGCAGGTTTTCAAATTCTCCATCTTCATATGCCTTTCTGATTTTTTCATCTGTTAGTCGAAAAAAGTCCACCGCGCTCACCCTTTTCCTTTTTGTTACTACCAGTTTACCCCATTTATTTATAAAAGAATGTGTATTTTTTCTGAACATTCTAATAACACCTGCAAAATTTTCTATTGTCGGAAGGCTGTTTGCGCGTTATAATACATGTTTGTGGGTCCTGTGCGGCCGGGTGGGAGAGGGAAACTGAATAAGGTGTTTTTTTATGCTTCAATGGATGAAGAATTCATTTGATTTGGCTGGTCATGAGACGACTTTAAAGCGTGAAATGATGGCCGGAATGATCTCTTTCTTTACCATTGTGTACATTATTGCTGTTAATGCAACGATTCTTGCAGAAGCAGGTATTCCGATGGAAGCCGGAATCATCGCCACTATCCTCACTTGTGTAGTGGGATGTTGGCTGATGGGATTTTGGGCAAATGCGCCAATCATCCTTGTTCCTGGCATGGGAATTAACGCGATGTTTACCTATACGTTGGTTCACTCTATGGGATTAACCTGGCAAGAAGCATTGGGCGTTGTAGTGGTTTCTGGTGTGATAGTAACGATTATTTCGTTTACAAAACTTGCACAAGTGCTGCTCGAGGCGATTCCAAGCTCTTTAAAGCATGCGATTACGGTTGGGTTGGGATTATTTTTAACCCTGATTGGTTTAGAAAAAGGCGGTCTTATAGTAAAGGGTGAAAATTCTCTATTATCATTAGGGGATGTTTCTAATCCTTATGTGGTTGCCACAATTCTTACTGTTATTTTAGCCGTTACGTTATTTATGCGAAATGTCCCAGCGAACTTTTTGATTAGTATCGTTGCTGGTACAATTATCGCTGCTGCTTTGGGAGTGGTAAACTTCTCTGATATTGGTGGAGGAAGTGCTTTACCGTTGGATAGCTATCTTTCCTTATTTGGTGCCGTTTCATTTGCAAAGATTGGAGAGTTCACGTTTTTAGTGGCTGTCTTCTCTTTAACGATGGTTCTTCTGTTTGAGAACATCGGGCTTATTAACGGACACCTGGGAATGATTAACCGCCCTGAAAAGTTCAAACGTTCTTTCCAAGCTAACGGAATCTCCATTTTAACTAGTGGATTTTTCGGTACCAGCCCTACCGTTTCAACAGTGGAAACGGCAGCAGGTATTGCCGCTGGCGGAAGAACCGGTGTAACAGCTATAACGACAGGAAGCTTATTTTTGCTTTCCATTTTTGCGATTCCCTTCATTAAAATAATTCCTGGCAGTGCGATCGCGCCAATCTTGATGATCATCGGTGTACTGATGCTTCAATCAGTGAAACAGATCGACTTCCAAGACC
This sequence comes from Bacillus sp. RO1, assembly GCF_012524115.1. Lineage (GTDB taxonomy): Bacteria > Bacillota > Bacilli > Bacillales > Bacillaceae_I > Sutcliffiella_A. The sequence goes on from NZ_JAAZWB010000090.1 coordinate 61,636, forward strand.
TTTCTGAAGGGTTCCCTGCGTTCCTAGTAATTGTAATGATACCATTCTCTTACTCTATCGCAGACGGAATTGCATTCGGATTCATTGCCTACCCGCTCATGAAGCTGGTGTTAGGCAAAGCAAAAGAAGTCTCCGCCCCACTCTACGTGATTGCGGCACTCTTCTTCCTGACGTTCCTGACAAATGTACATTGATGGTTCGAAGATTGATTTTAGATTAATTGATATATATGAGTAGAAAGATATGAAAAAAAAATCCTTGAGGGGGTCAGACCCCTCAAGGATTTTTTAAATTAGCGTCGAATACTAAATGGTTACACCAAATTTCCCTTTTTTCAAATTCATCCTTCACCGGACAAACGCCTCACGTCGGTCTGAAAACGCATCGACGAGCCATCTTGGATGCATTGGCAAGAGGTCATGCGGCAATTTGTTTGGAGCAAAGAATTCAAGCTCAATCAATGCAGGGTCCTTCTTAGTTGTAGTCCCTCCCGTAATTTCCGCTTCGAAATAGGATGTGACAAACTGAACTAAGCGCCCATCCGGATATTCGAAGGTTTGTGATTCTGGGTCAGAGTACACTCCAATCAGGCGGTACGGATCGACCACCAGTCCTGTATCTTGATACACCTCGCGCACAGCCGCTTCCTCTACTGTCTCCCCTGGCTCAACATGCCCTGCTGGAATGGTCCATAGACCCACATCTGCTCGCTTTTGTAATAAGATTCTTTTTTGTTCATCAAAGATGATCACTGCTACTGCAGGATACATGCTAATCTGTTTTTGTTTATTCATCATAGGAATACTCCTAACACTACTTTTTTACCTAGTCTAACGCGGTCGCACGCCACTTTCAACGGAAAGCCCGAGGCATAGCCAAAAATAGGTCTTTATTCCAAATAAATTATTCCATATTGTTCTTATTTGTGGTTAGATGCTACCAATCTCACTCTCTACCCCCATAAAAAAACCAGCGTCCTATTAAACACGCTGGTTCATTCCATTCATCGTTCGAATCTCTTCTTTTGTCACGTCCGTACCCAGTTCATATATGGCTACGATAATTTTATCAAGGATTAATTGTTGCTTGTCTCGATGTTCCTGGGTGCTTTTTTCATTTAACGGGCTTTTAAATGCATCTGGACTATATTCTGTCCTATGCAGTTCCTCAAAAAGTCTCTCAATCTCATGAATTTCTTCCTGTGTTGCAAGGACTTCATAATATTTAACCTGATCGTCAAATGGTTCCCGGTGAATTTGACCCGTCTCCATTGTTACATAGTACATAAACTTGTCCAACGGAATTCCCTCCTTTCAAACACCATATCATTACGCACTTTTTGTGCTGGTGGACGAGCTTTTTCTTTCTTTATAATAACGGAATCCTTCTTTCACCAATATCGGCAACACCGCAACAAATACTCTTTTAAATAATTTACTCATTCTATCGCCTCCTTGTATTTATAGTGATGTAATACCCGCAGTCTTAACGCATAAAACAAAATCATTTTTTACTAGAGCACATTCAAGAGCATATTATTAGTTTTAATTCAAAGTATTGTGGTATATATTTGTTATACAGGAGATGAACATCACCTGTACATAAATTATACAAAAGGGAGAGATTTGATTGAAGAAGTTACGTTTATTGATTGCAGGTATCGCAAGTATTTTGGCATTTTCGGTATTAGGAAGCTTTGCAAATGCAGATGACCAAGCAATGGTTCGTATCATTCACGCTTCACCTGATGCCCCGGCAGTTGATGTTTATGTAAATGGCGAAGCAACAGTGGAAAATGCAGAATTCAAAGCAGCTACTGATTATATGAACCTGCCAGCAGGAACGCACAAAGTGGAAATCTATGCAGCTGGAACAATGGGCGAAGCAGATCCGGTTATCGCTACTGATTTAACAGTTGAAGCAGGAATGTCTTATACTGTTGCAGCAATCAACACAGTGGAAAACCTTGAATTATCCGTTACAACTGATGACAACATGGTAGCGGAAGGCCAATCAAAAATTCGTGTAGGTCACTTCTCACCTGATGCACCTGCAGTAAATGTTGGATTAATCGGTGGAGATGACGTATTCTCTGGTGCTGAATTTAAAGCAGTAACAGATTACATGACACTAGATGCTGGAACGTATGATTTAGAGGTTCGTACTGCTGATGGTGGAGAGCAAGTATTAGACTTGTCTGGTACAATGCTTGAGGAAAATAAAGTTTACTCTGTGTATGCAATCAACACAGTAGACAGCATTGAAGTACTATTACTAGAAGATAACACGATGATGCCAAGCGAAATGCCTCAAACAGGTATGGGTGGCGCTTCCCAATCTAATGGAATGAACTCTTGGGCTTTGATTGCCGGTCTTCTAGTGGTTGGGGCAGCGGTTGTTGGAGTGCGTCGCTTTGCGGCACAAAAATAATAGAAAATTAATTGGTCTGGTGGGAAGCCTTCTGGTCTTCTCCACAGCATGCACACCTATTGCACAAAATGAAGCTGACACAAATCTTCCGCCGGAGTCTGTCAAAGCTCCGGCGGAAGAAATAGCTTCACAGGTAGATGAGAATACTATTAAACCAGTCGAAGAAAATCAAACAGGGCAAAGCAAAACGGAAAGTGCAGCTCCTCCCAAAGGCATCATTCCCACTAGGCTCACCATTCCTGCCATCAATGTTGATGCAAATGTGGAACCATACGGACTCGATGAATCTGGTGCAATGGCTGTTCCTGAAGACGGGGAAACTGTCGCTTGGTTTGAACCTGGAACAAAACCTGGTGCAAAAGGAAATGCAGTCTTGGCTGCACATGTTGACGACTACACTGGCCCCGCCATTTTTTTCTATTTGAAAGATTTGGAGATTGGGGACGAAATTATTGTGGAAGATGGTAACCAAACCTTGACCTTTGTTGTCACAGGAAAGGAAGCCTATCCTTACAATCAAGCACCGATTCGGACCATTTTTGGACCAACAAACAAGCAACAACTAAACTTGATTACTTGTACAGGTCTATATGATCGTAAAACAAACAACCATCAAGAACGGCTGGTTGTCTATACGGAATTAAAAGAAACCTGAAGCTTCTCTATATAAGAGAGAACTTCAGGTTTTTTAATAGGTTTTTATAGAGAAGGTGATCTTTCCTTCTTCAGATTCACGATAGGTAATACCTGAAGCATCAAATGAAGAAAGGAGCACTTCTTTTTCTACTGCTTCAAGCTTTTCAAGTTCAGACAACTTTTTCTCGATGTCTTCTTCCCTCAGCCTAACATTCTGCTGATATTGATAAAAAAACATATACCTGGCAGTTATTAACCCCGCTGCTGCTTCGTGATGCTCTTCCCAATTTAGTGGAAAAGACAATTTACTTGCAGTAATCATAAGGGTACGAAATTCCTGTTCCTCTTCTTTGGAAAAAGGAGAAACGTCCCCATTCTTCAGAGCATGTTCCACAGATTCGGAATAATGTTTACTTTTTATCAAAAGTTGATTCATTTCATTTACATAATTCGCTACTTCTTCCTGACTCTTTACCTTCATCCCATCATAAAAGCTTAGAAAAGTGATGGTCCCCACAATTAGGGCCAACGCCATTAAGAAAAAAGTAACCGTCCTAGGATTGATATCCCAAAAGCGATCGTCTTCTAGTTCTTCTATTTCCCTTTGCTCATTACGAAAAATCATAGGCAGTATATCCCCGTTTTTTTCTAGAATATAACATAACTCCCCAGTAAAATCCATGAGTTTCTATTAGTTTAATAGTGTATCTACTCTTTACATGACACCTTAAAATATTACCATATTATTCTAGTCACCTCACCCCCACAAAACGACATTCTTCGTAGAAAGTATATAAGAGACCTAAACTAACTAACTAAAAAGATTGGGTGAATGAATTATGTTTTCAACAACTGAAATTGGGATCGACTTAGGTACAGCGAATACGCTGGTTTATAGTAAAAGTAAAGGGATTGTGTTCAATGAACCGTCCGTTGTAGCAATTGATTTAGAAACAAAAGCCGTGCTTGCTGTTGGGACAGAAGCGAAAAACATGATTGGTAAAACACCAGGCAGAATTGTGGCAGTTCGACCATTAAAGGATGGCGTTATCGCAGATTTCGACATCACGACTAGCATGTTAAAGCAAATTATGAAAAAAGCGGGCAAAGCGATGGGCTTCTCCATCCGTAAGCCTAGTGTAGTTGTATGTACACCATCTGGCTCCACATCCGTTGAGCGTCGTGCGATTCAAGATGCTGTAAAAAACTGTGGTGCAAAGCATGTACATTTGATTGAAGAGCCTGTAGCGGCTGCCATTGGTGCAGACTTACCTGTTGATGAGCCTGTGGCAAACGTGGTAGTGGACATCGGTGGAGGTACAACTGAGGTTGCCATCATCTCTTATGGCGGTGTGGTATCTTGTAACTCTATCCGTGTAGGTGGAGACCAATTTGATGATGATATCGTGCACCACGTTCGCAAAAATTACAACCTTTTAATTGGTGAGCGTACTGCTGAGCAAATCAAAATGACAATTGGTTATGCCCTAGTGGACCACGAGGAAATCACAATGGAAATCCGCGGTCGTGACCTTGTAACAGGTCTACCAAAAACAATCGAACTGCACTCTACTGAAATTCAAAAAGCAATCAAAGAATCTTTATTGCACATCCTTGAAGCAATTCGTTCAACACTAGAGGATTGCCCTCCTGAACTAAGTGGAGACATTGTGGACAGAGGGGTTATCATCACTGGTGGCGGAGCTCTGTTGAACGGCATGCAGGAATGGTTAAGCAATGAAATTGTTGTGCCTGTGTATGTTGCACCAAACCCATTAGAGTCTGTTGCGATAGGTACAGGAAAATCGTTGACTGTTATTCATAAGTTGCAAAAGGCTGCTACTTGATTAAAAAAAATTAGATAAAAACCGAGCTCTTCTTAGGGCTCGGTTTTTGTTTGTTAATAAACCTATTGTATTTTAGTTGTTTGGGTAACCGCCGCTGTTGATTTCCGCAAATGGCTTCGCTTTCCTAGGGGCTGATGAGAGCCTCCTCGGCTACGCCTGCGGGGTCTCCACCTAGCGCTATCTCCCTCAGGAGTCTACGCCTTTTGCTCCAATCAACAGCTATAAATTACGATAACGAAAAGTTAGTGCGTTTTAAGTTAACTGTTATAAATAATTTTCATAATAAAAAAGCCCCTTCCCATCCATGGGTAGAGACCTCGTTCAATACAATCTATCCTGATAAAAATAATTCGGCAGCACTATTTTATTCTCATACGACTTATGAAAGATATGTGTCGCAGCAGGAGACACTGGTGGAATCAACCATGCCCATTCTCCTGTTACATGTCGGCAACTCTCTGCTTCCCTCTCTTCAAAATGCTTAAATTGCATCGCTGCCGTATGATGATCGACAATGCTGACGCCCTTTTCCTTAAAGGAGTGGACCACCGCTACATTCAGCTCTATCAGCGCCTTATCCTTCCACATCGTCGCATTCGTACTCATATCAAGCTCCATAAGAGAAGCAACTTTTGGGAGCATATTGTATCTATCAACATCGGCAAAATTTCTCGCACCGATCTCTGTTTCCATATACCAGCCGTTAAATGGGGCAGCAGTATAGTGAATGCCACCGATCTCTAATCGCATATCGGATATTAATGGAGTTCCATACCACTTTAATCCCAAATCATCAAACCCAGGCATAGTAGGGTGCACGATCGGCACTTCAAGCACCATGTCATCTGGTATGGTAAATAGTTTTGGCTCCGCTCCATCCACCTGCACAATCAATGGCAAAATATCAAAGTGGGTCTTGGCACCTTCCCATCCTAGTTCCTGACATTTCCTCGTAAAATCAATTGATGCAGGGTCCCCGATAATTCCGTAATCGGTCTCATATCCAGCGTATCGCAAGAGTTGATGATTCCATATACGCAACTGCTTCCCTTCTTCTTTTTGCTGGCGAAAAACAGTGATAGCAGGCTTTATTTTTCCATTATTGGTTGCAAATTCAATGTGATGCATCAACGCTTCTGCAATATCTGTTTCGTCTTCTAAGTGTCGACGGTCTATTACATGTAACGAATTCCAAAATAGCCTGCCTATGCAACGATTGCTGTTGCGCCAAGCCATTTTTGCACCATGTGACAACTCTTCATATGTATGTTCATAATATCCATAAAGGTCTATTTCATCTTTTATCAGCTGCAATCTGGAATTCATTTCGTCCTCGGATTTTCCCAATTCCTGATAACATTGCAGGATGAATTCCTCTGCCTTTTTCGTAAGAACTTCCTTTTTTTCTAACAATATGTCCACCTCAACTAAATTTCCCTTCTTCTATTGTAGCTTTTTGGCATAGGAAATGGAACTTTTGGGTGCTGGTAATAAATAGGGACAGGTCCCTTACCCGCTAATGGGTCGAGGGACCTGTCCCCAAAACTCACTTCGTCACTAATTGTTTAAAGTTCTGTCCTAATATTTCTTTCATATTATGGACGGTAATAAAGGCCTGCTCGTCCGTTGCACCGATGAACTTTTTCAATTTAGAGAAGTCTTTTTTATTCAAAATGGTGGTAATTACTTCTTTTTCATCAGAGGTAAAGGCACCTTTTGCATAGTGTATGGTTGCCCCACGGCCCAACTGCCCCACGATATACGAGCGAATCTGGTCACTTTCACTACTAATGATGACCACTTCACGCATTTCGTTGACCTGCTGAAGCACATAGTCAATAACCAAGCCATTTAAAATGACGCCGAATACGGCATACATCCCTACTTCCGGTCCGAAAACCAATATGGAAGATAAAGCTATAAAGATATCTGCCAACAGAACGCCGCGACCCATATCAACCGAAAAATATTTGTTTAAAATCAATGCAATAATATCGGTTCCACCTGTGGATGCACGCTGATTGAATACAAGCGCCATTCCAAGAGCTGCAATACATTGACCTATGATCAATTGTATTAAAATGTCCTCACTAATTGGCCCGCTAATAGGAAAAAGAGCCTCTAAGAGCCATACCATTACAGACAGCATCACACTGGCATAGATCGTTTTTGCTCCAAACCCGAATCCAAGCAGTAAAAAACCCACAACAAATAAAAGCAAATTGACGATCAACATTAACACACCGATAGAAACCATCGGGAACACATCGTTTAATATAATGGATAGTCCACTTACTCCCCCTGTTGCCAAGCTATTGGGAGAGAGAAAAAAGTGTACATGTATCGCTACAAAAAGAGGACCTACGTGCAAGAATAAAAGTGTTTTTAAGTGTTTGTTCATACCGGTCAGCCTCCCTCTAGTATTTTACAGTCTAGTTGGGATTATAAAGACCATGACCAAGCATGTAAACACATAAAAAAGAAGTTGCACAATTGAAAGCGGATTAATTCTTTTCACGTGAAACAAACGTTTGTTTAAACATTTCTTCTCGCTTAAACGCAAGCCACTGAAAAACTTAAAAATATTATGTTATTAGTGAATTCTAGCTGTTGATTGGAGCAAATGGCGAGGACTCCTCGAAAATGCTACTCATTTTCTTCGTGCTATGTATCGCTGCGGAGCCTTCCTTGTCCTAAGGGAGATAGCGGTAGCTAGAGACCCCGCAGCAGATCAAGTAGGCTCAAGCACCACCCCTAGGAAAGCGAAGCCATTTGCGGAAATTAACAGCGGTGTCTAAACAATATCTTAAATAAGAGATTCTTTCAGTGGCCTCCTTAAACAGAGGGAGAATCTATCCGTTTCAACCACAAGGTGACATGGATCTTGTTGCATACAGTAAAATAATGCATCAACGTTAAAAGCACCATCCCCGTATTCATTCCGAGGATCACCCCGTTCATTTGCAGACTTGGGAGTGAACCTAGAAGAAACATAAGTATGAATGAAGTACATGTTGACCAGATGGAGTGTAAAAGAGCATCCTTGATTAACCCTAAACCAATCAAATATGCCTGTAATGGCGAGACAAACAAATGAAAGAGAAAGAAAGGCCATAATAGTTGCACATAAGATGCAGCATGGGAATTTTCAAAAAAGACATTGGTCAGCGGAATAGCAAAATGATAAAAAACCATCACAATAGGAATGCCATAAATAAAGGTGATAATCATCACTTGCTTTAAAAGCCTCTGCATCTTCCTGAAATCGTGATTCGCATGAGCCTCAGACACTGTTGGAATAAGGACTATTAACAGAGAGTGGGCAATAAATCCAGGAAAAAACCCAATAGTCAGCGCCACCCCTGCAAGAAGCCCAAACTCCTCCAGTGCGATTGTATGGCTGAGTCCTGCTTTTACTAGCGCTATCTTAATAAGAAAAGGTTGAATCGCATTGGTGACGGCATGGAAAAGTCTCATCCCAGTTGTAGGAATGGAGACCTCAAGCAAGCTCTTCCTCACTGTCCTTCCATCAATTTGGGCGGCAGCCTTCGTTTTTAATTCAATATACTGGAGCCTGTACATATAAAGAAGATACAAACAAACAATCAGCTCCGTCGCCACCAATGTGCAAAGAGCAATCAGAATGGAAACCTCCAACGTAAAATGAAAGAAGTGATATACAAGAACAAGTAGACTCAGTTGCACAATCTTTCTTAAAAAGTTAGAGATTGCGATTTTCCCCATATGCTGTAGACCCATAAAGTATCCTCTTGCGATAGATGAGAAGGAAATGACCGGTATCAAAATCAGAATCAACCATTTTACAAGTGGATGGTAATGCTGAAAAACCGGAACAAATGGCAGAATGATAGCTGCAACAAACAGCACCATCAGGGTAAAAACAATGGTCAGCCTCATGGCATGATGGAGCATGCTTTGATGATACTTCTCTTCTTTGGCAGCGACAAATTTGGAAATTGAGATTGGCAATTCCAAACTCGAAATGACCACTACCAGAAAAATAACTGGCAGGACAGACATATAAAGCCCCATGCCTTCTTCTCCAAGGTTTTTCGCCAATACCATATTTACGATAAATTCTATGCTTTCTCCTAGAAAGGCGGCGATTGCCAGAAGGAGTGTCCCTTTGAGAAATTTATTCATAGCCAAAATTGTCCCCTCTCTCCAACTCTCACTCATGAAAATCCATTTCCTATTTTATGAGACAAGTTGTGAAAATATGGCTGGAAGTTGTGAGTCATTCTACTTATTCTTTATCCTGGCATATTAGGATGGTTATGTATGTTCGACAAAAGGAATAGTAATAGTAGAGAGAAGAAAGGAGTGTTTCAGATGTGGAGACTTTTGTTGAACATCGCAGCATTTATATTGGTCATAGTTGTAAATTATCTTGCTAATGCCCTTCCGCTTAATGGACTTACTACAGGTGATATCGCCAACCGAATTACCGTTCTTTTTCAACCAGCAGGCTATGTATTTTCCATCTGGGGTTTAATTTATCTTTTGCTAGGTATATGGGTCATTCGTCAGGTACCCAAATCACGTAGAGACCTGCCGATATATGTGAACACCAGTGGTCTGTTTGTCTTAAGCTGCTTATTGAATAGTGCATGGGTGGTACTGTGGCATTACGGATTCTGGGTGACAACGGTGGTTGTGATGATTAGCTTATTGCTAACACTTATCGCACTATATACGAAAATGCGCGCATCTAACCCCGGCAAGCTGGATTTTGCAACGTTCTCCATTTATCTTGGCTGGATTAGTGTCGCAACCATTGCCAATATCAGTTATGTTTTGGTTGAAAAGGGCTGGGATGGATTTGGATTATCAGATGTGACATGGACGGTCATCATGCTTGTTGTGGCCACGCTTTTGGCAGTCTGGTTCCGAATTTCTCAAGGCGATTGGATTTATCCGCTTGTGTTCGTATGGGCATTTATTGGAATCGGTGTGAAGAATATGGAGGAGTATAGCAATGTCGCTTATGTTGCGTATGCCCTGTCTGCGGTGATCTTGGTAATGACGTTGCTTGGGGGTAAGGTGGGTAAGAAAGAGTAGTTACATTTTCATATGATTTCGAACAGTATTGATTTGTATGAATGCGGACAATGTTTCCACATTTTTAACCGGGAGGGCGTCATTCGTACTCTATGAGGACAATGTTTCCTCCTTTTTAACCGTGGAGGGCGTCATTCGGCTCCTATGAGGACAATGTTTCCTCCTTTTCAACTGCCGGGGGCGTCATTCGCTCTCTATGAGGACAATGTTCCCTCCTTTTTAACCGTCGGGGGCGTCATTCGCTCTCTATGAGGACAATGTTTCCTCCTTTTTAACCGTGGAGGGCGTCATTCGCTCTCTATGAGGACAATGTTTCCTCCTTTTTAACCGTCGGGGGCGTCATTCGCTCTCTATGAGGACAATGTTTCCTCGTTTTCAACCTTCCAGGGCGTCATTCGCTCTCTATGAAGACAATGTTCCCTCGTTTTAACCGTGGAGGGCGTCATTCGTACTCTATGAGGACAATGTTTCCTCCTTTTTAACCGCGGAGGGCGTCATTCGTTCTCTATGAGGACAATGTTTCCTCCTTTTAACCGTGGAGGGCGTCATTCGCTCTCTATGAGGACAATGTTTCCTCCTTTTTAACCGTCGGGGGCGTCATTCGCTCTCTATGAGGACAATGTTCCCTCCTTTTAACCGTGGAGGGCGTCATTCGCTCTCTATGAGGACAATGTTTCCTCTTTTTCAACTGCCGGGGGCGTCATTCGCTCTCTATGAAGACAATGTTCCCTCGTTTTCAACCTTCCAGGGCGTCAGTCGTCCTCTATGAAGCCATCCCAGCTTTTCACTCGCGGTGGGAGTCATTCCTTAAAGCAAGTCTAAAAGGGAATACGCAACTCTTCCTTTTAGACTTGCTCCACCATAAAAATTACCGTGAACTCCCCTATCCCTTACGCATTCGGTATATTTCCTTCGCTCGCAAGTATACACCGTAATCTGCACCAAACTTTTCTTCTATCCAATACCGCATCTGCTCGTCGGTCAATTCTTCTTCCACATGTGTTTGATCCTTAAATCGTCGAATGGAATTTTCCCGCAATTGATAAGGGACCCCATCAATATAACCAAACATCCTCAGGCTATGAAAGGAAAACCCCTCCTCCCAATTATGAGAATCTAGCAGAGGGACCTTCACTTCATCAAATGTAACAGGGTTTAATCCTAACGATTTCGTAGGGCCTGGGGTACGCTCTACCAATGCCTCATCCCCGTTTACCTGATAACGGAAGGTCTCCATATCCGTACACACTTCAAAAGAGGTATGTAAAGGAAACGCCTCAAAAAACGGGGCACAGTAACCAACATCCACATAATAGGGTTGATCCAACTCTACCTGTAAACAAAGATGTCCTGGAGTCATATACAAGTAATCGACTTTAAACCCAAGCTCATTCAGCAAATAATGAAAACCAATTGCCAATGTCCAGCAAGTACCACCTGTCCCCGTCTTTATCACTCTGTCTACATATTCCTCCATACTAGGCAGATATAAATCCTCCTGCTTCCTTTCCTCAAAATCGAGGAACTTTGTCCATGTTTCCCATCTTACCTTTGTCTGGTGAGCAGTAATCAATTCATTTAAAAATTCAAGACTCGTTTCTTTTTCCTCTACACCTAAATAATCCAAGAATCTATCTTTTAATCTCATTTTCTTACCTCCAATATAAAAAATCCACTAAATTGTCCAAGCAATTCTCTATCATCTTTCATCTATTAATATAGCAGTTAATGAAAGAAGGAGTATTTATTATGTCTCTACGAAAGGCAAAACGAATTATTAAAAGTGGAATGGAATTGCTTGGTACACCATATGTTTTTGGCGCGAATTCCGGTGAGACAGACAGGTTTGATTGCAGTTCCTTTGTTCAATATGTATATGGTGCACATGGTATTATTTTGCCGAGAACTTCCCGACAACAGTATCTTCTTGGCAAAACTGTTCCACTCTCTTCTGTCAGGCGCGGCGATCTTCTGTTCTTCACCACTCCCAAACGTGCAAAATTAAAAGGAATTAACAAAATTGGTCATGTTGCAATCTTCATTGGGAATAATTCCATCTTACACACATCCAGGGTGGAAAAGAAAGTGGCAATCGCCTCTTTGGATCCTTATTGGAGAACAAAACTGGTAGGCGTAAGACGTATGGTGGGGAATGCTAAGTGAAATTGAGTATTCAAAAAAGGCCAAAGCATAAATTGCTTGGCCTCTCTATGTTTCTATTCCATATTCTCCCGCTTCTCTGATAGAATTTTCATCTGATCATTCTCGAGTCCCAATTCAAAGGTAACCTTAAATTTCTTGTAAGATACTCCTTTTTCAGAACGCTCCTGGGCAGTAATGACAGTCACAACTTCCACGTTGTTGCCATTCTGCTTAGAAAGCAAATCATCTACTTCAATGGTTAAGAAATCCAAATACCCTGAACGAAAATCCTCATACGCCGTTTTAGATTGCCAGTTGCTTCCTAGCAACGAGTAGGCTGTCACATAGTCTCGATAGTTAATACTTTCGTAAAAATAATTGACGAGGTATTCTGCGATATCGACATTAGTTGATGTTTCTCCAACACTATTGCCGGTTGTGTTAGCTCCAATCCTTGGCAGTGATTCCATTGGAGACTCTGACCAGCTTTCTACCATAGGCATGACATTAATTAAGGGGATACTGAAGCCAATTACGCCTTGATCCATCGTAGCGGAGTTGATTCCTACCACTTCCCCTGTTTTTGTGTCAATGAGCGGCCCCCCACTATTTCCAGGTGCAATTGGTGCGGAAATTTGAAAAACATCCTCATATTTGAACGAGTCAATTTCAAACTCCCGGCCGACCCCACTAATAATCCCTGTTGTGACTGTATTTTGCAGACCTAAAGGACTTCCCAAGGCGATAACATCATCGCCTAGTTCTGCTTTTCTAGTTTCTGCAAGCTTGAATGGTGTGGTCCCTTCAAGCTCAGGCACGCGTACTACAGCAATATCCGTGTCTATACTGATCCCAATTACTTCCCCTGTCAGTTCTTTAGAATCAGCAGAAGTTACTTTCACATCTTTTGCATTCGCTACGACATGGGCATTGGTAATGACATCGCCTTTATTGTTGTATAGGAATCCTGATCCAAACGATCCGTCGGGTAACTCAATTTTCACAACCAACTTTTGAGATTCAAATATTATTTCCTTTAATGCCTGTGGGACATTCTCTTTTTCTACTATTTCCGACTCTAGATATAATTTAGACGGAGCCGTTAGTTGAGCGGGGACCGTATTTTTTATATGAAAATACCCTAGTATCCCCCCACTAATTAATATTATCGTCATGATGATACTGATGAACCATCTTACATTCATTCCTACACCTTCTTTGTGTTTGGCTGTTCCTGTAATTTTTTACTCTTCTACAACCCATGTGATGTTCTCTATTTCCACTGTCACATCTTCAAATACACCATAATAATAGTCTTCAAATTTTCCTTTTTTACCTGGCTCCAATTTGAACGGGTAAACGGTAGTAAAGCCTGTGTCTAATACATTTTTATCTTTGCTTAAAATATTATAATAGACGGTAATGGAGGACACGGTTGCTGACACGATATTCTTTACTTCTCCAGTGACGGTCATCCCTCCGACTTCATCCTCTTCTGCCTTAAAGTCGACAATTTCCAGGGCTGCGTTTTTATTTTTTAAATCTTCTTTCGCTGCAGCTTCCATAGCCTTTTCTATTCGATCAAATTCCGCCTGTTCAAACTCTTGACGGGACTGCTCAATTTTTTCCTTCAAAGATAGAAGTCTCTTGTCATTCACCGCATATTGAAGGCCTCTGTCCACTAGAGTCATCGCGTTGGTAAATTGCTTTTGCTCCATTTTCTGTTCAGCATCCTCCACAGTAAGCTGTACGATACGATTTAAAATCTGCTCTTTTACAGCCTTCCCTTCTTCTGAGGGGATGGAAGAAATGACGGCAAGCTTTCTTGAAAGTTCATCCACCGTTTTTAGCTGGTCGAGTTCATTATTTATTTTTCCGACCTTAATCATTACATCCTTTTCAGATACATTTTCTTTTAATGGCTGAATCAATGGTCCATCCAATCTAGTAATTTTCTCGCGGAGCCTTGTCAGGTTTATTTCGGCATCCTCAAAATTCTTTGTTTTGATTTGCTCCCTTACTTCCTCTAACTCTCCGTTAACCTCTTCCGCTATTTTCACCACTTCCAGGTTATTTCTTAACACATGATAAGATGGTCTCAATGCCATGGCACTTGCCAACTCGCTCTTTGCCTTGTCATATTCCCCTTGCAGGGCCAAGTCTTCTGCTTCTTTTTTTATAGCAAGCACTTCTGCGTTGACACTTTGTTCATGATTGTAATACCACCCAATGATTCCAGCAATCACCACTAAACTAATAATGGGAGGTAAAAAAGGCATATATGTAAAACGCTTTTTCTTATTTTTCCCTCTACCTTCTAACCATTGCTCTTCATTATGTTCCAGGTCATCCTTCAAATTCGCTCCACAATTAAAGCAAAAATTTGCATCGGACGTTACTTTCCTACCATATTTGTGACAAAACATTCTATTTTAAGCCTCCATCAATCTATGTAATTAAACTCTCATTGTTATTACACCATTCTACAATAGATTGCTAGATAATTGTCAAATGAGGACGGCATTTCTGGAGAAAAAAGGTAGAAACTTTTTCCTTTTTTGTATTTTCATCAAGGATTTCCTCGTTTTTTAGCGAATGGTTAATGTGGAGAAGTTATCGAGGGAGGTACTTTAATGAGTGTACAAACAGATCCTGTAAAAGCATTTATAGACAATCCATATGAAATGTTCAAACAAGCACATGATATCAACCCTATTCAGTGGGTTTCATTCTTTAATGTGAATGGATGGTTGATAACTGGATACAAGGAAGTAGAGTCCGTTTTAAAAGATTCAAGGTTTATTAAAGAAATAAGAAACATTGTGCCGGATGAGCAAATGCCACCTATCCCACAAACATTACTGCCAGTTGTAATGCTCAATCGGAACATGATGCTTTTCCGAGATGCACCAAACCATACCAGGCTCCGTGGGCTGGTCAATAAAGCTTTTACTCCAAGGATGACCGAGCGCCTGCGACCAACTATTGTAGAGATGGCAAACTACCTTTTGGATGCAAGAAAAGGCAAGGTGGAACATGAACTTATTCGTGACTTTGCGTATTCCCTACCCGTCATGGTCATCACAGAGTTAATCGGAGTACCAAAAGAGGATCGCGAGCGATTCCGCGTCTGGTCTGATTCCTTCGTTAAATTCATTGATTTTAATACAACTCAAGCTGATTTAGAAGAGGTTGCCCCATACCTAGAGGAGGCAGACCGTTACATGCGTAACCTAATTGCAGCAAAACGTGTGAACCCAGGAGAAGATTTATTGAGCGGACTCATTGCTGTTTCCGACTCTGGTGACAAATTAAACGAAGATGAACTTGTAGCGACTTGTTTGTTACTATTAATAGCTGGCCATGAAACAACCGTAAATCTAATTACAAACGGCTACCATCTTTTACTTACGCACCAAGACGAAATGAAAAAGCTTTTAGAAGATCCCTCCTTGATTGGAAATGCGGTAGAAGAGGTTCTGCGTTATGATCCACCGGTCCTGCTTACCTCAAGATGGGTCGGCGAGGATATGGAATTTGGTGGACAACAACTTAAAAAGGCACAGACGGCACTTATTGCTCTAGGTGCAGCAAACCGTGACCCTAACATTCATGAGAATCCTGATGTTTTTAATGTATCGAGAGAAAATGTGAAGCACCTTTCCTTCGCATCCGGACCTCATTTTTGCTTAGGAGCCCCACTCGCAAGACTAGAAGCTGTTATAGCATTGGAGGTACTTCTCCAACGTGTACATGATGTTGAAATACTTGAAGAACCGGTTAGAAGAAATAATATTGTATTTCGCGGCTTTGAGGAGTTGAAGTTTAGAGGGAGAGTGAAGTAGTTTTCTGTTTAGGAGGTCGGCAGTCTCTTGGTTGGGACTGCCGACTTTAGATTTACAAGGATTCTCACTATCCTACAAACAACAAAAACCATCCCTCTAAGGAATGGTTCTCGCAAAAACATCTATAATTATTTTTTCTTACCTTGTTTCTTTAAACCAGGTTTCTTCGGTTTAACCTTCTCTCCGGTTTTGGAAGAACCGCTGACAACTCCAGCTTTGGCACTTGTCTTCTGTTGTCCAAAAGATCCCTTCGTGCCAGCTGCCTTCTTCTTCCCAACAGATCCTTTCGTACTTCCAACTTTGCCTCGTCCCCCACCAGAACCAGACTTTCCTGACTTCAGCTGGTCTTCAACTACAAGCTTCCCGCCGAACACCACTCTCTTTTCAAGTGTCAAGCCAAGCTCACGTGCGAACTGTTTTAGTCTCCGCTCTTCACGTTCACTAACAATGGAAATAACAGTCCCTTCTGCTCCTTGGCGGCCTGTTCTTCCGGAACGATGCACATAACTTTCCACTTCTTCTGGTAGGTCGTAATGGATAACATGGCTCAATTCCTTAATATCCAGTCCACGTGCTGCCACATCTGTCGCAAGGAGAACAGGATACTCATCTTTTCTGAAGTTTTTCATGGCATTCTCACGCTCCTGTTTGGAGGATTCAGAATGCAAGAATCCGACATTTAACTGTTTATAAATGAGTTTTTCCGTTAATACGGCAAGGTTTCCGATATCACGTACAAATGCCAATGCTTTAATTCCGGGCTCTCGAAGCAAATTAGCCAGGACATTCGCTTTATCTCGCTGATCTACCACTGTGTACAAATGCTCTACTCGAGCTGGTGGCAAGTCCGCCTTGGTAACCTTGATAACTAGAGGTTCCTTCAACAAGTCCACTGCCTGCTTTTCAGTGTCCTCTTTTAATGTCGCCGAGAACAATAGTAGCTGCCTTTCTTGCATGGAAGACTTAATGATGTTTTCTATGGTCTTCTTATGTTCGGGTACAAACAGTTGATCGGCTTCATCCATAACAATAGTTTTCACTTCATGCATCTTAATTTTTTTCATCTGAATTAACTCTTGCAGTCGGCCAGGTGTTCCGACGAGGATGTGCGGTCGTTTTTTCAGTTTTTCAATTTGGCGTTTCACATTGGCTCCACCGATGAAGGATGCGCCAGTAATTTCGCTACCTTCTGTCCATTTTTGGATCTGTTCTAATATCTGCATGGCAAGTTCCTTGGACGGTGCCACGATGAGCGCCTGTGGATGCTGTTTAGATAACTCAATACGCTCAATGATAGGCAATAAGTATGCTAACGTTTTACCAGTACCTGTCGGTGACTCGACAAGAAGGTCTTTTCCTTCAAGAATGACTGGGATTGCCTGCTCTTGAACAGGAGTTGCAGAAACAAATTCACTATTTTCCCAATTGTTTTGTATAAAAGGTTGTAATGTATTAATAAAAGTTGTAGACATTTTTTTCTCCTTTATGACCCTCATATGGGGTTTTACGCTATTCTCCATTCTACCCTTTTTCTCTAGAGGTTCCAATAGAAATATCGTTGTCATTTCCGCTAAAAAGATACATGTTTTTCCTCACTTTTGGAAAAATTATGTATATCTTTATACGTTAGAGGAGGAATTACATAATGGAGCAACATTACTTTACCGAACTTCCGAAAGGACCTGAGGCATATTGGAGGGATTCTGCCCCCCTTCCCTCTTTTCCTACATTAAATGAAAATAAAAAAACGAATGTTTGTATAGTTGGAGGCG
The DNA here is from genome assembly GCF_012524115.1 of Bacillus sp. RO1. Lineage (GTDB taxonomy): Bacteria > Bacillota > Bacilli > Bacillales > Bacillaceae_I > Sutcliffiella_A. The sequence goes on from NZ_JAAZWB010000090.1 coordinate 79,390, forward strand.
GCATTACCGGAATAACGACAGCCTATCAACTCGCTCAAGAAGGACTTAAGGTCATTCTTATTGATGCGGATCAAATTCTAAACGGAACAACCGGACACACAACAGCGAAAGTGACCGCTCAACACGGTTTGATTTACGATGAGCTCCTTCAGCACTTAGGACAGGAAAAAGCAAAACTCTATTACCAGGCAAATCAAGAAGGGCTTCATTTCATCAAAGACCTTGTGGAACTTAAACGTATTCAATGTGATTTTAGCGAACAGAATGCCTATATTTATTCTCAAACGGAGCAGGATGATCAAAAAGTAATAAAAGAGTTCGAGGCCTATCAGAAGCTAGGAATCGACGGCGATATAGCTTCTGACATTCCTTTTTCAATTGATACTAAATCTGTTGTCGTCATGAAGAACCAGGCACAGTTTCACCCGCTTCAATATTTGAAGGTGTTAGTAGATGGCATTGTAGAAAAAGGCGGAGAAATTTATGAGCATACAGTAGCGACAGATGTGGAGGATTCACGCGGATTATCGGTTGTAACGAAGAGTGGAGCCAAAATTGAGTGTGACTATATTGTTGCTGGCTCTCATTTTCCGTTTTACGATGGCAATGGTTTCTTTTTTACAAGAATGTATGCGGAACGTTCCTATGTGCTTGCTGCAAAAACAGAAAAAGAACCACCGGAGGGCATGTATTACAGCGCCGGTCAGCCATCAAGGTCTTTACGTTATGTGACGATTAATGGGGAAAAGGTTGCCTTGATTGGAGGAGACGGCCATAGGACAGGTCAAGGAAAAGACACGTTAAAACACTACGAAGCATTGAAAAGTTTCGGAGAGGAAGTGCTTGGGATCAAGGAAATTCTGTATCGATGGTCTGCACAGGATTTGTATACGTTAGACAAGGTCCCTTATATCGGCCGGATCACATCTGGGCATCCAAATATCTTAATTGCCACAGGCTATAGGAAATGGGGAATGACTAACGGAACGGCGGCGGCACTGCTCCTACAGGATTTAATCCTTGGGAGAAAGAACGCATACGAAAACCTGTTCTCACCATCTCGGTTTGTTGCAGACCCGAGCCTGAAAAAGTTCATCAGCTCTAACATGAATGTTGCTGGACACCTCATTGAAGGCAAGCTTGATCGCCCTTCCAAAAAGCCCGAAGATCTTGGACTTGATGAAGGCGGAGTCGTGATGATCAACGGTCGCCGTGCAGGAGCTTACAAGGACGATAAAGGAGAAGTGCACTGCGTTGACACGACCTGTACGCATCTTGGCTGTGAAGTGGAATGGAACCATGGCGACAGAAGCTGGGATTGCCCTTGCCATGGCTCACGCTTCTCCATACACGGGGATGTATTGGAAGGGCCAGCTGATAAACCGCTAGAGAAGCTGTAAGAAAAGTCAGCTATAAGCAAAAAGAAAGAGACTGTCAGATTAATGGACAGTCTTTTTTCTATTTACCCAACAATCGATTCCTTCCTCACCAGTTCCTCCTGCCTAGCTGGCGGAAAAGAAATCTTTACCTCCGTGCCTCTTCCCAGTTCGCTCGAATATTCAACCTTTCCGTTCATCGTATTTATGATTCGCATCGAAACAGTGGTGCCAAGACCTGTCCCTTTATCCTTAGTCGTATAAAATAAAGTTCCTATGCGAGACACTTGTTCCTTGGTCATCCCTTTCCCTGTATCCTTAACGAGGATCTGAATGCCTGATGCATTGGAAAACAACTTGATATAGACTCTGCCATCTTGAGGAGTAGCTTCAATGGCGTTTTTTAATATGTTGACAAGTGCTTGTTTAAACTGGTTTTTATCTGTTTCCATATAAACATTCTTCTCCAGATAACTTTCAAGATGAATACCTTCTTTTACCGCTAATGGATTTAACAGCATTTTTACATCATGCAATAATTCTCCTAAATCCACTTTTTCAATTTTTTTGAACTCAGGTTTGGCAAAATTAAGGTAATCATTTATGATGGATTCTGCTCTTGCCAATTCACTTAAAATGAGTCCAATATATTGATAATTCTTTCCCTTATCCTCTCTGTGCATGAGCTGGAGAAACCCTTTCACAACAGTTAACGGATTTCTTACCTCATGGGCAATGGACGCAGCTAATTCACCTAATGTATTTAACTTTTCCGCACGCCTGATTTCCTGTCTCATCAATTCTCGCTCAAGCACCGCTTCATGTAAGGTGGATGCGAAACCAACACCTACTACTTGAATCAGTCCAAATAGCAAAATGTATAATAGTAGATTTGGTCCATCATTTACATTTGGTGAACTGACCAGATAAGCTATTAATATTGCTAGCATGACAAAGTTTGGCCATAGCCCTACAAGCACAGCATAACCAATTCTTTTTTTCTTCGTTTGCACTTTATTAAATCGCCTTAGCATCAAGAAAGGAATGGCTGCTGCTACAAGACCGCTAACATAGCCAAATGCCAAAGCATCTCCTCCAAGGTATGTTCTTGTCCCAAGAATGGCAGTGAGCACGATAACCCCGGCCTTTGGTCCGCCATAAAGGATGGCTAGCACCAACGGTATGTATCTCAAGTCCCAATAAAGGCCATAATCATAGAAAGCAAAAAGTAAACATAGACTCGCAGAAAGCCCCTGTAAGATTCCTATAAAATATGGCGATTGACCAAACCTTTTATTTTCGGAAACAACATAATAAATCAGCACCGGTGCTAAAATAATCAATACATGTAAAAGTAGTTTTTCCGCCAACATACAAGCTCGCTCCCAACCATATTCTTAAAATAATATTGTATAGTTATGTTTCGACAACATCAGAGAAAACCCTTGTACAATCCGTCAAAAAATGTAACAATTCTACCACTTTCCATCTCTTCAAACCTAATTTTCAACATTTCAGCCTAAAAACTTCTGCCATGAATAAATTAATAGTAAAATTATACTATATATTACATGGGGGGATTTACGTGCATTGTACGGATTGTGGGGTACCTTACAATATTGGACATACAGGAGTTTTTTTCATAAAAAGAAGGGATATACAAGAGGAACACCTTTATGAATCGCTTGAAGATTTAGAGCAGCTCCTTCTGGAAATGGATAACCAAAACGATAAATCAGAAATCTTGGTGAAAACTTCTTCGCAGAGAGGCTTTTATCCACCAGGTCAATTGTTGAAATTGGTGAAGAACCATGACCTATTGGAATTGATTGCATCCAATTCCTTCACCACACACTTTCAACCAATAATAGATTTACAGAACAACGATGAAATATTTGCATACGAGTGCTTGTTACGCCCACACTGGAAGGGGCAGTCTGTTCCACCATTTAAGCTATTTGATTTTGCCCGTAATACGAATCTACATAACTATTTAGATCAAAAGGCTCGCGAAAGCTCCATTGTTTCAGGAAGTAAGCTACAGATTCCTTCCCACGTGAAATTATTTATAAATTTCCTGCCATCATCCATTTACAATCCGGAGTATTGCCTGCAGCATACATTCAAAATTGTACGAGAAAATAACATTTCACCGAATCAACTCGTTTTTGAAGTGGTAGAATCAGAAAAAATTCATGATATCGACCATTTAGAATCCATTTTTAAGACATATAAGAAATCTGGAATGCAAGTGGCACTAGATGATGTCGGTGCAGGATATTCGACTTTAGAAGTACTCGAAAAGCTGCAGCCCGACTTTGTCAAGATAGACCGTGACTATATATCTCATTGTGATACGATACTCAAAAAACAACTATTCTTAACAAGCGTCCTAAATGTTGCCACCAAACTGAATATCAAAGTGTTGGCAGAAGGAATAGAAAGAATAGAAGAACTCCAATTTTGCAGAGATATAGGAATTCATTATGCACAAGGGTATTTTATCGGTAAACCCAGCCCTGAATTAGCAAAGCAATTCATAAAAATGTAAAAGCCCTCCGCACTAATTTTAGTGCAGAGGGCTTTAAACTATCTATGATCAGGATGCCTTCTCATCATTCTTTTTATATTCCTTTGTCCAGAACTCTGCATTTTTGATCCCTAATTTTTCAGGGTTAAATGTAGGATCCAACCCTTGCTTCCTTTGTTCATCATAATCCCTCAGCACTGCAAGGGCAGGCTTAGCAAGCAGGAGAAGTGCAATCAGATTGAGCCATACCATCAATCCAAGTCCAATATCCCCCAAATTCCATGCTACTTGAGTGGTTCTCACAACTCCAAAGTAAGTTGCAGCTAAAAGAACAACCTTTAATATGAACATTGGAATTTTATTGCTTCTTCCTCTAACCAAGTAAGCAACATTCGTTTCCGCAATATAGTAATAAGCCATGATAGTTGTAAATGCAAAGAATAACAAAGCAATTCCTACAAAACCAGCACCGAAGCCAGGTAAGACGGTCTCAACGGCAGCCTGAGTGTATTCCGCCCCTGCTTCAACTCCTGCACCAAGATTATTGACAAGGAATTGTCCCTCGTTTGCTGGATCTACCACGTTATAAGATCCTGTGAAAAGGATCATGAATGCTGTAGCCGAACAAACTAGAATTGTATCAATATAGATAGAGAAAGCTTGAACTAACCCTTGTTTAGCTGGGTGTGATACCTCAGCAGCCGCTGCTGCATGCGGTCCAGTACCTTGACCCGCTTCATTGGAGAAGATCCCACGTTTAACGCCCCATGCAATAGCTGCCCCAATAATTCCACCAAACGCAGAATCAAAGCCAAAAGCACTTCGGAAGATCAATCCGAATACTGCTGGTAACTCTGTAATATTCATAATAATGATACCAAACGCTACTAACATATACGCAATCGCCATGAAAGGAACGACAAATTGAGCAACAGACGCAATCCGTTTAACTCCACCAAAAATAATTAATCCTATGATAACAACCAGTGTAATTGCGATCACTTGCTTATTGATCCCAAAAGCATTATTCAATCCTGTCCCAATGGCGTTAGCCTGCAAACCTGGCATTAATAGACTCATTGCCAAAAGTGCAGCAGATGCGAAGACAATTCCATACCATTTCCAGCCAATACCTTTTTCTATGTAATAAGCTGGACCCCCACGATATTCTCCATCTTGCTTTGATTTGTAGACTTGAGCAAGAGCGGATTCAACAAAAGCACTCGCCGCTCCTATAAAAGCGATGGTCCACATCCAAAATACCGCACCAGGTCCCCCCATGGCAATGGCAGTTGCTGTACCAGCAATGTTTCCGGTTCCTACACGTCCTGATAATGAAATGGATAATGCCTGAAAGGAAGAAACCCCTGCCTTAGACGATTTACCGGAGAATATCTGTTTCACCATATCCCCGAATAACCTTACTTGTACAAACTTTGTCAAAATGGTAAATAACAATCCGACTCCCAAACAGAAAACAATCATAGGTGTGCTCCAAAGAAGACTTACTAAACCACCAATCGGATCTTGCATAAATGCATCCAAATTGTAATCCCCCTTTAACTTATTTGTAATATTTAGAATTTTCATTCTGTACAGCATTATAAATCATATTCGGGAAATAGACAATACATGTCTTATGCAATAAATGCGCCATTAAGACAAAAACCTTTATAGGACGACGTATTTCCCGGGGAAAATTAAATGAATTTTTTATTAATTGTAGAACTTGAGCGAAAAAGCACCTGTACGTTCATAGAAAGCTATCATGAACGTACAGGTGCAATAAATATTCCTTATTACCCTACTTCCTTCTTCAACTGACTAGTAAACAAATCATAGTAAAACCCTTCTTCTGTCAACAATTCACTGTGGGACCCTTTTTCAATGATTTCCCCTTCTTTCAGTACCAGAATCTGATCGGCACTTTGAATGGTATTCAACCGATGGGCGATAACAAAGCTAGTTCTTCCCTCCATCAAGCGTTGCAGGGCTTCCTGGATTTTCATCTCAGTAATTGTATCGATACTACTTGTTGCTTCATCAAGTATTAAGATGGTAGGATTCGCTAATACTGCACGCGCAATGGACAATAATTGTTTTTGTCCTTGACTAATTCCGCTTCCATCCTGCTTCAGCTTGAAATCATATCCACCAGGTAATTTTCTGATAAAGGAATGTGCATTGGCCATTTTTGCTGCTTCCTCCACTTCCGTGTCCGTAGCATCCAGTCTTCCGTAGCGGATATTTTCTCGAACCGTTCCTTCAAAAAGAAACGAATCCTGTAAAACAAAGGCCATATGTTTTCGTAAATTCGAACGTTTAATTCTATTGATGGGGTGCCCATCCAATAGTATACTGCCACTATCGAGGTCATAGAATCTCGATATCAAATTGATGACCGTTGTCTTACCGGCACCCGTCGGACCAACAAACGCTACTGTATCCCCTGCGTCAACATGAAAACTTATGTTGCGAATAGTCATGTCATCGTCCTCATATGAGAAGGAAGCATCACGAAACTCTACTTCACCTCTTACTGTTACGAGTTCTATTGCCTCGGTTTCATCACTTTCTTCCTCTTCTTCATCAAGCACATCAAACACCCGCTCTGCCCCTGCTACAGCAGACAACAATGTATTAAACTGGTTGGCGAGGTCGTTTAACGGACGCGTGAATTGTCTGGAGTACTCCGCGAAAATAACGATAATTCCAATGGTTATTCCCGATTGCGTGTTTAAAGCCAGTATTCCACCAACACCTGCGATGATGGCAAAACTTAAGTTATTCAACATGTTCATAAGTTTTGGAATAAACCCGGAATAGGTCTGGGCCCAATATGCGGACTTCTTCAAATTCAAACTTTTTTCCGTAAATTCCTCCATCACCTTGTCTTCTTGGGAAAATGTTTTCACGATTCTCTGTCCTGAGATGGTTTCTTCAATATAGCCATTCAGTTCTCCAAGGTTTTTTTGCGTTTGCTTGAACAATGGGCCTGTTCGGTTTGTGATCCATCTTAAACCAAAGAACATGACTGGCACGATTATTAGTGTTATGGCTGTAAGCATTGGACTTAGATATAACATGACCGAAACAGTTCCAACCAAGGTCAAGATACTGGAGAAAATCTGAATGACAGAACTGTTTAATGTCGAACTGACATTCTCCATATCATTGGTAACACGACTCATTAATTCACCATGCTGCCTTTTATCAAAATAGGGGATCGGCAGCTTGTGTAAATGTTCAAACAACTGTGTTCTCATCTTCAAAACCGTGTTTTGCGCAATCCCGACCATCCAGTAGTTCTGTAGCCACATGGATAGAGAGTAGAAAATATAAATGAAAACAAGTCCTATTAGGACATTTAATAGTCCTGAAGTGTTTTGTTCCACTACATAATTATCAATGGCCATTCCGACAATAAAAGGACCTAAAAGCCCTAGGGCAGAGCTAGCAACCACCATGAGCATAACGAGTATCAATAAACCCTTATTTTCCCCTAAGTATCTCCAAACCCGTTTAATGGTTCCCTTCCAATCCTTTGCTTTCGGCTTAGGATTTGCTTTACTTGCAACGGCGGCACTGCTACTTATACGCTTAGACATGCTCTGCCACCTCCGTTCCAAACTGCGACTGATATATTTTCATGTAAAGTTCTGAAGTTGCCATAAGCTTCTCATGGCTTCCCTCTTCCAGTAACCTTCCGTCTTCAATCAGTAAGATTTTATCTGCTTCCATGGCCGTGCTTACCTTTTGTGTCACAATGAACATCGTGCATTGATATTTTCTAATGGCCGCAAGCAGCTTTGCTTCTGTTTTTAGATCAAGTGCACTTGTACTGTCATCGAGCATGAGAATCTTCGGTTTCCTCACAAGAGCCCTTGCGATGGAAAGGCGTTGTTTTTGGCCACCGGAGAGATTGACCCCTTTTTGCCCAAGTACCGTCTCATACTTTTTGGGCAAGCGATCAATGGTTTCATGAATCTGTGCATCCTTCGCCACCTGAATGATTTCTTCTAATGTAGCATCCTCTTTTCCCCATGCGATATTTTCTTTAACCGTACCTGAAAAAAGGAGCGCTTCCTGTGGCACATAACCAATTTGTTTTCTTAGCTTTTTCAGGGACAAATCGGTGAGGTCTTTTCCGTCTACTCTTATGACTCCTTTATCCACATCGTAAAGCCTAGGAATCAATTGGAATAAGGATGATTTCCCTGCACCTGTAGCTCCCATAATGGCAATAGTCGATCCTGCATCAGCACGGAAGCTGATATCCTCTAAAACGGGAATGTCTGTATTGGGATAACGAAACGATACCGATTCAAATTCGATCTCTCCATTAAGGAATGTTGCTTCCTTATCCACATCTACCTTATCCAGTAGGTCAATTTCTTCCTCCAACACGTCCGTTATCCGGTGAGCAGAGGCTTTTGCTCGGGCAAATGCCATGATGATAAAAGAAAAGATGGATAGTGCACCGGTGATTCTGGTCGCATAGTTGACAATTGCTACCACTTCCCCAACCTGTGCTCCCCCGTTTGTGACGCCGATTGTACCAAACCAAAGGACAGCAAGGATGCTTCCGTTCATGATTAGAAGGAGAATCGGCATCGTAATCTCCATCAGTCTAAGTGCAGATACCGTCTGATCCTTCAATTCCTCGCTTGCACGTCCGAATCGATTGATTTCATGCTTTTTACGGAGGAAAGCTTTAATTAAGCGGATGCCCCCAAGGTTTTCCCGCATGACATTATTCAGGCCATCCAGTTTTTCCTGTACAGCTTTGAACAGCGCACCACCTTTTTTCATCACCCATACAAGGAAAAGAAAAAGAACCGGTACTCCGATGACAAGAAAAATAGCTAGCTGCCAATTTACAATCAAAGCCATAATCACGCCACCCACTACAAGAAGCGGTGCACGGAGCATGATTCGCAAGCTCATAAAGACTGTATTTTGAATTTGGGTCACATCGTTTGTCATTCGTGTGATGAGGGAGGAAGTCGGAAACAAGCTGAAATTCGCAAACGAAAACGACTGTATTTTTCCAAATAACCCTCTTCTAATGTCAAATCCGAAACTTTGGCTGACATGGGCGGCAAAAAAGGAGTTAGTAACCCCTGCAGCAAAGGCGATAAAGGAGAACAGCACCATGATGCCTCCCCATTTCATCACCGCATCCAAGTCGCCTGTCAGAATTCCCTCATCAATTATTTTGGCCATTAGAAGTGGATGCAAGAGCTCCACAACGAGTTCCGTCAGCATTAGGAGCAAGGCGATTGCTACGGCCAGCCTATACGGTTTTAAGTATGAAAAAATTCTCCCCATAATACGTAATCCTCCAAACCTTTCACTCTGTTTAGTCTGCGTTGAAATGAGTAAATCTATTTTAAACGCATGTGGTACTTCGTTTAGCGAAACGAATATCTTGAAATTTATATATTATCTTATTATCATACCTTTATTACTATGTTTTTTAAATAGTTTGAATTATTATTATTGGTAGGATGTTGAAAAAAGTTAACTGATTATTCTTCCTGTGGATTTTCGTTTTAGGTGTTCGCTTATCCAGGGGACGGTGCTTGAGGCTCTGAAAAAGTCTTTGATTGTAGCAATTGTTTAGACGCCGCTGTGGATTTCCACAAATGGCTTCGCTTTCCTAGGGGCTGTGCTTGAGCCTCCTCGCAACGCTTCAGGGGTCTCAAGCTACAGCTATCTCCCTCAGGACAAGGAAGGCTCCGGCAGCGATACATCGCACGAAGAAAATGCGTAGCATTTTCGAGGAGTCTTCGCCTTTTGCTCCAATCCACAGCTTGAAATTACTAATTACATGATGTTCAGTTTTTCAGTTGCTTCGCTTTGCCTGCGGAGTCTCACACCTTGCACTACAATCTACAGGTGATACTGTTTACCAAGGTAATAACATTTACCCCAAATTATAAAGGAGGTTTTTTGGATGAACCACCCGAAACTCTCTGGGCTTGTGGACGATTGGTTGCCGGATGCGTCGATTGAGGAGCTGCAAGCGGCAATGGAAAATGGCAAAGTTACTTCAAAAGATTTAGTTCTCATGTATCTTCACCGTATCAGCAAATATGATAAAAACGGGCCAAAGTTGAACTCAGTTCTTGAAGTTAATCCCGATGCGGTATTTATCGCAGAAGCACTTGACTTGGAAAGAAAACAGTCCGGTGCACGCGGGCCTCTTCACGGCATACCTATTCTATTAAAAGATAATATCGATACAGGCGATATGATGCACACAAGCGCAGGTTCTCTTGCCCTGGAACATCACGTAGCAGCGGAAGATTCCGCGGTCGCAAGCCAGTTACGTAAAGCAGGAGCAGTCATCCTTGGCAAAACCAACATGACAGAATGGGCTAATTTTATGACAGAAAACATGCCAAATGGATACAGTTCCAGAGGTGGTCAGGTTCTAAATCCATATGGACCAGGACAATATGATGTTGGAGGGTCAAGTAGTGGTTCCGGTGCCGCTATCGCAGCGGGCTTAGCAGCGGCAGCCATCGGTACAGAAACTTCCGGTTCTATTTTAAGTCCTGCTAGTTCCAATTCCATTGTCGGGATCAAACCAACTGTAGGTCTCATTAGTCGCAGAGGCATCATCCCCATTTCTTTCAGTCAGGATACTGCAGGACCCATGACTAAAACAGTCAAAGATGCCGCCATCCTTTTGAGCGCATTGACAGAGGTTGATGAAAAAGATATTGCCACCAAGACTAATCCGAACCCAGGAATATCTTACACTTCCTTCCTATTAAAAGAAGGACTTCACGGGATGCGGATAGGAGTGGCCCGGGACCCTTATTTCACCTATTTCTCCGACGAGGAAGCCCTCCTTATGGAAGAAGCAATTGCTAGCCTCAGAGAGAAAGGTGCAGAAGTAATAGGCTCCATCGACATTCCTTTTGCAAAAGAAGAATGGGATTACCATACACTATTCTATGAATTCAAGCCAAGTCTCAACGCTTACTTGCGTAATACCGGTCCGTCTGTACCGATTAAGAGTTTAAAAGATTTAATTGCTTTTAACGAAAAGGATTCATCTAAAATGCTTCTGCATAAGCAGACTGTCTTGGAAGAGAGCGAAAAACACAGCGGTACATTAACCGAGGAAGAATATATCTCTAGTCGTGAAAAAGATCTTTATCGTTCTAAAGAAGGCGGATTAGATGCCGTCATGAAAGAACACAGACTTGATGCAATTCTCACACCAAACAACTTCGGCGCTGGTATTCCTGCCAAGGCTGGTTATCCTTCCATCACTGTTCCTGCAGGCTATACGAAAGAGGGGAAACCAGTTGGAGTGACATTTACCGCAAGAGCCTTTGAAGAAAGCACACTCATCCAGATTGCCTATGGCTATGAACTAGCAACTAAGCTTCGTAAAGCACCTACACTTCAAAAGACGGAGGTAAAATCATGACAACCGCTACCATCACTTCCTATCTATCAGACCATAGGAAAAGGCATTTGGAAGAGTTAAAGGACCTATTATCTATTCCAAGTGTAAGCGCCTTGCCTTCACATAATGCAGATACGTTGCGAGCTGCGGAATGGATAGCAGAGTCTTTAAGAAAGCTTGGCATGGAAAATGTTTCGTTGCATCCAACAGTAGGGCACCCCATTGTATATGGTGATTGGCTACACGCAGGAGAGGACAAGCCCACTGTTTTAATATATGGGCACTATGATGTTCAGCCCGTTGACCCCCTTCACTTATGGGATACCCCGCCTTTTGAACCCGCAATCCGAGACGAGCGCATTTATGCACGCGGTGCTAGCGATGACAAAGGGCAAGCCTTTATGCATATCAAAGCATTGGAGGCCGTTCTTGCTACGACGGGAACACTGCCATTCAACTTTAAGTTCTGCATTGAAGGGGAAGAAGAAGTCGGCAGTCCTCATTTGCCAGCATTTATTGAGGATAATAAAGAATTGCTTGCTGCTGATGTAGTGGTGGTGTCAGACACGTCAATGATTGAAGAAGACAAACCGACCATTTGCTACGGTCTGCGCGGAATGTGCGGATTCCAACTCGATGTAAAAGGCCCAAAACGTGACCTTCACTCCGGTCTTTACGGTGGAGCTGTGGCAAATCCGATCCATGCAGTGGTGGATTTGCTAAGTTCTTTCCATAACGGCGATGGCGTGGTGACAGTCGATGGTTTCTATGACAAGGTTGTCCCTTTGACGTCTGAAGAAAAAGCAGCTTTTGAGGCCATTGGTTTTGATGAAGCTGTGGTCAAAGAGGAAGTCGGTGTCCAAGAGTTCTATGGAGAAAAAGGATATAGCTTCTATGAACGTACCTGGGTTCGTCCGACACTAGAAATAAACGGCGTATACGGTGGATTTCAAGGAGATGGAATTAAAACGGTCCTTCCATCTGAAGCACATGCGAAAATAACATGCCGCCTCGTACCAGATCAAGATCCAGATGAAATACTGGCCCTATTGCAGGAGCATGTCACCATGCATAAGCCTGCTGGAGTGGAGGTTACTGTTTCCCTTTTTGATAAAGGAGCGCCGTTTGTGACACCATTCAATCACCCTGCCATTCAAGCAGCAAGTCGTGCTTTTGAAAAAATCTGGGAAGTTCCTACCACCTTTACCCGTGGTGGCGGCTCCTTGCCGATTGTTTCGACGTTGGATGAAGTGTTGCAAGCACCTATTGTGTTGATGGGCTTTGGACTGCCTTCCGACAATGTGCATGCACCTAATGAAAATTTTAAGCTGAAGAATTTTGATAAAGGTTTGCTGACACTTTGTGCGTATTGGGAGGAGTTGGCGTTAGCGTTGGATGTGGAGTGATCGTTTAGTTTGTGATGGCCAGCAATTGCAGTGAATTTGGGTTGGTTCAACACAAATTTCTAGATCATCTTATGATAAATGTCCGAAGATTTTGCGAAGTTGACCAAAGTTGGAGTTCTGTCAATAAAATAGACATTAATCTGTACTGGATTGGCGTATTTTTTCTTCCGCGCTACGTGTTCCACTTCGCTTGCACGCCTCTACTTAAAGGATCAATTAAAAATCAAATTGAT
>NZ_JAAZWB010000091.1 GCF_012524115.1 Bacillus sp. RO1
CGGAAGTTAAGCTCTTCAGCGCCGATGGTAGTTGGGGGATCTCCCCCTGTGAGAGTAGGACGTTGCCAGGCAAATTTATAAGAAACCAGTGCTTATTAACTTAGGCGCTGGTTTTTTTGTGTTTCATAAGTGTAGGCAGAGGGGGAGTTAAGTGAATGAAGACATCTTTGGAGGGGAAAATTTAGTGAGAATGTCTTCATGGAGGTTTTAAGGACATGTGGAAGGGGAGAATGTCTTCATGGAAGTTTTAATTACTGTTATAAAGCCCTTTAAAAAACAGAAATCCCTAACCGAGAAGTCTTGACCCCCGCTATAAAGACCATCTAACGCAGGGTTTTTATTGTAGACATCTTTAATTGTCAATGTGAGCAAAAGAATACCTACCGAACTCTATAATGAATTCTCAATCAAGTAACACCAATCTTTTTTTATCCAAAGACAAACACAGACTAGTAGGTTTTACATACACTAGATGTAGGAGATTGGTAGGCTGGGATTTTACTAATGTAGTATACAATTGTTTGATTTGGTTAGAATAGTGGATGGAGGTGGAGAAAGAGACATGAAGTCAGCCATTCATTCATCATTTGGGGAAACGTGTATCGTTTGTGAAGAACAGAAAGAAAAAGGAATTCATTTATACACGTCGTTTATCTGTACGGAATGTGAGGGAACAATGCTTCAGACTGATGTGGAAGACCCGAAATATAAGTTTTATTTGCAACAGTTGAGGAAAATTACCATCCCTAGAATCTATTCGTAGTGTCTATTTCCATTCAACAAAGAACTAAAAAACAAAAAAAAGTCTGCTGCTATGAAAAGTCCTGTCTAGGGCTTTTATTTTTTTTAGGTTCTCTTGATTGGCAGGTGACTATAAGTCTAAAGTTCTATCCGTTATAATGGGGGTATATATAGGAAATGAATGATTAGAGGGAGTGCAAATGTTAGATCAAACTAAAACACCTTTGTTTTCAGGTATAAGAAGCCATTGGGAAGGTTCACCATTGTCTGGGCATGTCCCTGGGCATAAGTATGGTGCTGTTTTTCCTAAGGAAGCAAGGGATTATTTTAAAGATATATTGAAGTTGGATACGACGGAGATTACCGGAATGGATGACTTGCACAATCCAGAAGGCATAATAGATGAGGCGCAGCGCTTGGCAAGTGACTTGTATAGTTCTGATGAAACACTTTTTCTGGTGAACGGCTCTACTGTTGGTAACTTGGCAATGATCATAGCGACATGTAAAAGAGGTAGCAAGGTGTTGGTGCAGAGGAATTGTCATAAGTCAGTTCTGAATGGATTGGAGCTTGCGGGAGCGGACCCTGTATTTTTACCATGTAAAGTGGATGAGAATTTGGGAGTTGCAGTATCTGTTGACTTAGCTTATCTATACAAGGCGCTGGAAACGATAGAAGGGATAACCGCTGTTGTATTGACCAATCCGAATTATTATGGGACAGCACTAGATTTGGAGAATATTGTACAAGTTGCACATAGTTATGACATTCCTGTTTTAGTAGATGAGGCGCATGGGGCTCACTTTATGTTGGGGTCACCTTTTCCAAAGACCGCACTCTTTAGTGGAGCGGATGTAGTCGTGCAATCTGCACATAAAACCATGCCTGCAATGACAATGGGTTCATGGTTGCATATACAGGGGAGTAGGGTAAAGAAAGAAAGAATCACTCATTACCTTAAGATGTTACAGTCGAGCAGTCCTTCGTATCCGATAATGGCGTCCTTGGACCTTGCCAGGTATTATCTTGCAAGTTTGTCGCAAAAGCAGAAACAAGCTATTGTAGAGGATATTAGAGAGTTCAACGAAGAGCTTAAGAAGGTAAAGGGGGTAGAAGTAGTTACTCCAAGTGACAGTCGTTTACATGTCGATCCTTTAAAGCTTACATTGCGCTCTACTAAAGGGTTGAGCGGGTTTGAGCTTTCCAGCCTTCTGGAAAAGGAAGGTCTTTTTGTGGAACTGGCAGATCCTAAGAATGTATTAATTGTCTTGCCATTAGCGGTGAATGAGGAAAAACATGATATGATAGAGAGAATAGTCAGGGCTGTATCTAATAGAGCAGATCTAGACGTTAACATGAAAAGGAAGCAGGTTGTCCTTCCTCTATTTCCAGCTGAAATTAGTGCTCTTGCTATTCCTTTTAGCAAACAAGCGGATTATAGAAAGATAAAATGCCCAATAGAGGAAGCAATCGGTGAAATCGCTGCCGAAGCAATCGTGCCATATCCTCCTGGAATCCCACTTTTATTTAATGGGGAGAAGATTACAAGCGCTACCGTGGAATACATAAAGGCTCTTCAACAGATCGGTGCGAGGTTTCAAGCTAGCGAAGCGTTTAAAAGTAATTATATTTATATATATAAGAAGATAAAGGAGTAACATGATTGTGAAGGGATTATTTATTACATTTGAAGGCCCTGAGGGTGCAGGAAAGACGTCTGTCATTCAAAAGTTGGCAGCTGAACTGACGGAACGGGATTATCCTATTTTACTAACAAGAGAACCCGGAGGCATTAACATAGCTGAGCAGATTCGAAATGTTATATTAGATTGTGACAACACAGAAATGGATGCAAGGACAGAAGCCTTACTTTATGCTGCCGCTCGCCGTCAGCACTTAGTAGAGCGGGTAATACCTGCATTAGAAGAAAATAAGATTGTTTTGTGTGACCGGTTTATCGATAGTTCTCTTGCCTATCAAGGCTATGCGAGGGGAATTGGTGTAGAAGACGTGCTTAGCATCAATGAGTTTGCAACGGAAAAAATGATGCCGTCCCTCACTATCTTTTTCGATATAGAACCAGAAGCAGGGCTTAAGCGTATTGAAGCGAATAATAAACGAGAGATTAATCGTTTAGATCAAGAGAAATTAGACTTCCATTATAAGGTGAAAGAAGGATATGACCTTGTAAAAGAGAGGTATGGAGAAAGAATTACGGTAGTGGATGCGTCTATGGACTTTGAATCTGTATGCAACCAAGTAAGAGAGGTTTTAATCTCCTATATTTCTAAACACGGATTCTAATTCTTATCATAAAAATAAATTACCAAATACGAAGTAATGAAGTGGAAGATAATTAATGGTAAAATAAAGGAGGCGCTTTAAATGAAAATGATTATGGCTGTTATTCAGGATAAAGATAGCAATCGATTAATGAATGCTTTGGTAGAACATAATTTCCGTGCAACGAAACTTGCAAGTACAGGCGGGTTTTTGAAGTCTGGAAACACCACATTTATGATAGGTACGGAAGACGTTCGTGTACAAAAGGCATTAGATATCATTAAAGACAACTGTCAGCACCGACAGCAATTGGTTGCACCTGTTTCACCTATGGGTGGGAATGCAGATTCCTATGTTCCGTACCCGGTAGAGGTGGAAGTAGGCGGTGCGACGGTCTTTGTCTTGCCTATTGAGCATTTTCATCAATTCTAACGTTAAGCGGCTGAAAGGCTGCTTTTTTTCAGATAAGTTCCATGAAATTAAGTTATGGGAAAGGGCGGGCATACTGTCATGAAAATATCAACCGACCTTCGAACAAACGTAGATAATGCAAGGATGGATATTAGAAGCGGTTCTACTGCCACGACTGCCTTTGGAGAGATCATGCAAAGACACTCCAGTAAACTGCATACCCAACAGTTGCAGTTATTAATGAAGGATATTGAATTGGTAGGCGACCGCCTAGGAAATTCTCGCTCTTTCCAAGACTTAGCCAAGTATAAGACACTTGTTAAACGTTTTATGGAAGAGGCGGTTGAGTTTGGAATGGAGCTGAACCAGTCCCATCATTGGACAAATGATGGACAATCCAGGCATCTGCAAGTGGTCAAGCAGGTGGACGAAGCACTTCTCGGCCTGACTGAAAAGGTCATGAGCCAAGAGGAATCAAGAATAAACATATTAAGCAGTATTGGTGAGATCAAGGGCTTGCTCATCAATTTATATATGTAGGTTAGTGAGTGATAAACAGTGATTAAAAGTTGGTCGGATCTACAAAACCAGCCTACCGTTGCAAGAATCGTCACAAACAGTTTAGAGCGAAATAGAATTGCCCATGCTTATTTGCTAGATGGGATGAAGGGCACAGGAAAAAAAGAAGTCAGCTACCTATTCGCGAAAAGTTTGTTGTGTAAAGACCTAAAAGGAGTTAATCCGTGTCAGAGCTGTTCAAATTGTAAGCGGATAGATTCCAGAAATCATCCGGATGTCCATGTCGTGGAGCCGGACGGTAACTCCATCAAGAAGCAACAAATTCAATTCTTACAAGAAGAGTTTACGAAAACGGGCTTGGAATCTAAGAGAAAAATTTATATTATTGAGCATGCAGATAAGATGACGACAAATGCAGCCAATAGTTTATTAAAATTCTTGGAGGAACCGAACCAAGAAACGTTTGCCTTTTTATTAACGGAAAATGTCAATCAAATGTTAAATACGATTATTTCAAGATGTCAGCCGCTATCGTTTCGCGCATTAACATCAGAAGGCTTGATAGCAAAGCTTACAGCGGAAGGTATTCCACTGCCATTAGCCAAGTCAGCGGCTTCCTTAACGAACAGTTTAGAGGAAGCAGTAGAATTATGTCGAGATGATTGGTTTGCGCTGGCTAGAAACTTAGTGATAAAATTGTATGAAGCAATATTTAATCGTCCTCAGGCATCTTTGCTATTTATACAAGAAAAATGGATGCCCCATTTTTCCGATAGAAAGCAGCTGGAGATAGGTTTGGATTTAATGCTATTTATTTATAAAGATATGCTGTATGCTCAGTTATCCAAAGAGGAGCAGTTGGTGTTTGTCGACGAGAAAGAGTTAATTCAGAAGTTGGCACTCCAGACGACTCAACAGCGAGTGACCGAGCAACTGTCCTATATATTACAGAGCAAGTCTCGGTTGGCATCGAATGTGAATCCGCACCTTCTCATGGAACAATTAGCGTTAAACTTGCAGGAGGGATATTAGTTTGTATGAAGTAGTGGGAGTTCGTTTTAAAAAAGCAGGGAAAATATACTATTTTGACCCAAATGGGCTTGATATAAAAGACAATGAGTTTGTCATAGTTGAAACGGTAAGAGGTGTGGAGTTCGGAAAGGCTGTCATCGGTCAAAAGAAAGTCGACGAAAACGATGTCGTTCTGCCATTGAAAAAAGTGCTCCGCATTGCTGACCAAAAAGACCGACTTATTGTAGAAGAAAATAAAAAGGCTGCAAACGAAGCGTTTGATGTATGTTTCGGTAAAGTAAATGACCATGGACTGGACATGAAGCTAGTTGATGTGGAATACACATTTGATCGCAATAAGATCATCTTCTATTTCACTGCCGATGGACGTGTGGATTTTAGGGAACTGGTGAAAGATCTGGCTTCCATTTTCCGTACCAGAATCGAACTTAGACAAATTGGTGTTCGTGATGAAGCCAAACTTTTGGGTGGTATTGGTCCTTGTGGACGCATGCTTTGCTGTTCCACATTTTTAGGAGACTTTGAACCGGTATCCATCAAAATGGCGAAGGATCAAAACCTGTCGTTGAATCCTTCCAAGATTTCCGGACTATGTGGTCGTCTAATGTGCTGTTTGAAATACGAAAATGACGAATACGAATCCGCCAAAGAACAATTACCGGATTTGGATGAAGTAATAAAAACACCAAATGGAGTTGGCCGGGTTGTAGGATTGAATATACTCGAACGCGTGCTTCAAGTGGAGTTGTCCGGGAAGGACCGAGTGGTCGAATTTTCTCTAGACGAATTACTTCAAGAGGGAGCCGTTTCAACGCAAGCCACAGATTAAGAGGTGGAAAACTTGGACAAGAAGGAAATTTTTGATTCTGTCAGCAACATGGAAGAACAGATCGGACATTTATATAAACAGCTTGGAGAATTAAAAGAACACCTTGCCCTGATTATTGAAGAAAACAACAGTGTGCTGGTGGAAAACAGTCACCTCCGCAAACGTCTAGAGCAAATGACGACTGTGGAGGATGACACTCCTTTACCGGAAAAAAAACGTAAGAAAAAGCAGCAGGACCAGCAAAAACAGACGGATGTAGGGGAAGGTTATGATAATTTGGCCAGGCTCTATCAGGAAGGGTTTCATATTTGCAACTTGAATTTCGGCAGTCCACGCAAAGAAGGGGATTGTATGTTTTGCTTGTCTTTCCTTAATAAGAAGTAGAGAGTCGCTTCTCCGTAAAGGGGTGGCGGCTTTTTGTTTATGTTTGTGATATAACTCCTTCCGATTTCCGTTTCAGGTGTTCGCTTTCCGCGGGACGTTGCTTGAGCCTCCTCACTTCGTTGCGGGGTCTCAACCTACCGTTTCCCCCCGCAGGAGTCTCACACCTTACACTCCAATCTGCAGGTAAATAGGTATAATACAATACGCTGTACTTTCTTCTACTGCCTCTTATGTTTTTTGTTGGGATTGCGTTATAATAGGGAAAGATTATGGTACGAAAGGGTTTTGGTTGATGAAAGAGGTAGACCTTATAGGCGATGAGCGTCTGGATTATTTGTTGGCGGAGAATTTGCGGATCATACAGAGTCCATCTGTGTTTTCCTTTTCGTTGGATGCTGTCTTGTTAGCGCAATTTGTGTATGTTCCGATCCAAAAAGGAAACATAATGGATCTGTGTACAGGAAACGGCATCATCCCGCTATTATTGAGTAAACGGACAAGAGGCAACATTACAGGAGTAGAAATACAAGAGCGACTTGCCGGTATGGCCGAGCGAAGCTTTTCTTATAATGGGCTGGAGAAGCAGCTAAAAGTCCTTAACATGGATCTTAAAGAGCTTCCGGCAATGTTAGAAAACAAGAAGTTTGATGTGGTAACGTGCAATCCTCCATATTTTCCTTTGACAGAGAATGATGAAAAAATAAACAGCAATAAGCATTACGCGATAGCAAGGCATGAAATAGAATGCACGCTTGAGGATGTGGTACGTGTCAGTAGCCAGATTACGAAACAAGGCGGAAAAGTGGCTTTTGTACATCGTCCAGGTAGACTGCTCGATATCATCTCCTTGATGAGAAAATATTGCATAGAACCAAAGCGCCTTCAATTTGTTCATTCCAAACTAGGAAAACCCGCCAATACACTTCTCATAGAAGGCATTAAGGACGGCAAACCAGACTTAAAAATCCTCCCGCCTCTATTAGTGTACGACGAAAACGGCGAATACACCCCAGAAGTAAGGAAAATGCTTTTCGGAGAAGAACAAGTTTAATCATAAAAGAGGGATACATTATGGATTTATGGCAACAGAATAGCTTCAACGAATCATACACGCAAGGAAGACTTTATTTAATCCCTACACCCATCGGGAACCTAGAAGACATCACCTATCGTTCCCTAAGGATGCTAAAAGAAGTTGACTATATCGCGGCAGAAGATACACGAAACACGAAAAAACTATGTAACTATTTCGAGATCACCACTCCTCTGATCAGTTATCACGAACACAACAAAGAACAAAGCGGCAGAAAAATAATCGATCTTTTAAAAGATGGCAAGGACATTGGCCTGGTAAGCGATGCCGGCATGCCATCCATCTCAGATCCTGGTTATGAAATAGTGGTAGAAGCACTCGAAGAAAAGCTGTATGTCGTTCCTCTGCCAGGAGCAAACGCTGCATTAACAGCTTTAATTGCATCTGGATTAGTTTCACAGCCATTTTACTTTTATGGCTTCCTTGATCGTCAAAAGAAGGAAAAGAAAAAGGAACTAGAGCGGCTGAAAAAGTTCACAGATACATTTATTCTTTATGAATCGCCACATCGTTTGAAGGACACGCTCAGCTTGATGCATGATATTCTTGGTAACCGGTCCATCGTTGTGAGCCGCGAACTTACGAAAAAATTTGAAGAGTTCACAAGAGGCAGCATCTCCGAGGTATTGGCTCTTTATGAAGAGCAAGGGATCAAAGGTGAGTGTTGCATTATAATAGAAGGAAGTAGTGAAGAAGTCAGCGACAACATAGAATTATGGTGGCAAGATCTCTCCATTTTAGAGCATGTCCAACAAGTCATGGAGACAGAAGGCTATTCATCCAAAGAAGCCATCAAACTTGTGTCCAAAGAACGTAACTTACCAAAAAGAGAAGTATACCAAGCATTTCATGTTGAGTAGTAATAAGGCTTTCCCTGAAGATTGTAGTGCAAGGTATGAGACTCCAGCGGGGGAGTAACGGTTGATTGAGACCCCGCAGGCGAAAGCCGAGGAGGCTCAAACACCGTCCCGCGGAAAGCGAATACCTGGAACGGAAATCGGAAGGTGTTGAACAAAGCATAAAACTTAATTTGCAAATAAAAAAGAGGGTGCCGCAGCACCCTCTTTTCTGTGTCATATCATTATTTTGCTTGTAAGTTGTTTTGGATCTCTTGGATAATTTTTTCTGCACCTTCACGGCTTAAGATGATTTTTCCATCTGCAAGAGTAAGGTTATTGTCAGAAACTTCACCAGTAACTTGGCAAGTCATGTTTGGCTTGTATTTTTTCAAAATGATTTTTTCATCATCAACGTAGATTTCTAAAGCGTCTTTTTCTGCAATTCCTAAAGTTCTGCGAAGCTCGATAGGAATAACCACGCGGCCTAACTCGTCAACTTTACGTACAATACCAGTAGATTTCATAAGAAAAATACCCCTCTCCAAAATATAAGTTTTTATGAATAATATTAATCTATCATTTTCGTCATTATTCGACAAATCTAACGTGTTTTCATCATAACAATATTTACAAAATTCGTCAACAATTATGTTTGAAAATATTTGTATTTCTTTTAAATTATGTATTCCAAAAGCGGGAAAATAGCTTTGTAATAAGGGTTTACTGGAATCTGTCTAAGGTTAACATTTACAATTACTTACTAATTTTCAATAGAATACTAACTTAATTATAATCATCATTCGACAAATTTCAACTAGTTTTTTCGACAAATTTTTCGACAACTGTCGAAGTGGTAGGGAACAATTTGTTAAGTGTTGAGGAAATGAAAGAGGATAGAAAAAGTTTTTGCTCAATCCTTAACAATACTGGAGTAAACCATGTATAATAGTTATAAAAAATAGGTTATGATGTTGATATATATAGGAAGTCGAAAACGCTCATCGCTCTCGTCCATTGGGCGGGAGTTTTCTACTTTTATATGTTTCGATTATAGGGAGGTAATTTTTGATGGTAGCCGATAAAAAAACTTTTTACATTACAACACCTATCTATTATCCAAGTGGTAATTTACATATTGGTCATGCATATACGACGGTGGCGGGTGATGCAATGGCCCGATATAAACGTCTAAAAGGCTTTGATGTGATGTACTTAACCGGTACAGACGAGCACGGCCAGAAGATTCAGCGAAAAGCCGAAGAAAAAGGCGTCACTTCTCAACAATACGTAGACGATATTGTGTCAGGAATTAAAGAGCTTTGGGAAAAGCTTGATATCTCCTATGATGACTTCATTCGTACAACGGAAAGCCGCCATAAAGAGGTAGTAGAGAAAATCTTTAAACAATTATTAGACCAAGGCGATATCTATTTGGATGAGTATGAGGGATGGTATTCGGTTCCGGATGAAACATACTACAGAGAACATCAGTTAGTGGACCCGATTCATGAGAATGGGAAAGTAGTAGGAGGAAAGAGTCCCGACAGTGGCCATCCAGTTGAACTGGTGAGAGAGCAGTCTTACTTCTTCCGCATGGGTAAATATGTGGACCGTCTGCTTCAATATTACGATGAAAATCCAGAATTCATCCAACCAGAATCAAGAAAAAATGAAATGGTCAACAACTTCATTAAACCTGGACTTGAAGACCTTGCTGTTTCTAGAACTTCCTTTGATTGGGGAGTAAAGGTCCCTGGAGACCCGAAACATGTTATTTATGTATGGATTGATGCATTGTCCAACTATATCACGGCACTTGGTTACGGTACGGAAAATGATGAGAAGTATATGAAATATTGGCCTGCAGATGTACATCTTGTAGGGAAGGAAATTGTTCGCTTTCACACTATTTACTGGCCAATCATGTTGATGGCACTGGATCTGCCACTTCCAAAGAAGGTTTTTGCACATGGATGGCTATTAATGAAAGATGGAAAGATGTCCAAATCAAAAGGAAATGTTGTAGACCCGGTCACTTTAATTGATCGTTATGGTCTTGATGCATTGAGATATTATCTATTAAGAGAGGTTCCGTTTGGAGCGGATGGTGTCTTCACACCTGAAGGCTTCGTGGAAAGAGTAAACTTTGACCTAGCAAATGACCTTGGCAATCTACTGAACAGAACGGTTGCCATGATTGACAAGTATTTTGATGGAGAAGTTCCTGTTTACAACGGCAATGTAACAGAGTTTGATCAGACGTTAAGCGAACTTGCGGTTCACACTGTTCAACAGTATGAACATGCAATGGAAAACATGGAATTCTCTGTGGCATTATCTTCTATCTGGCAGCTTGTTAGCAGAACGAACAAATATATTGATGAAACACAGCCATGGGTATTAGCAAAAAATGAAGAGACAAAAGATCAGCTTGCGTCTGCCATGGCCCACCTTGCAGAATCATTGCGATTCATTGGAATCCTTTTAAAGCCGTTCTTGACTAGAACACCTGGTAAAATATTTGCTCAACTTGGAGTGGAAGAATCATTAACATCTTGGGAAAGCTTATCCGCATTCGGACAGATTCCTGCAGGTACAAAGACAGTGAAAGCAGACCCTATTTTCCCTCGCCTTGATGTAAAGGAGGAAGTAGAGCACATTAAACAGGTCATGCAGCCTTCAGCACCAGCAGAAAAGGCGGAAGAAAAAGTGGTAGAAGCACCACCAGCATCTGAAGAGATCACGTTTGATGATTTTATGAAGATAGATTTGCGTGTAGCAGAAGTGACTCACTGTGAGCCGGTGAAAAAGGCCGACAAGTTATTAAAGCTTCAATTGGATCTTGGTTATGAAAAAAGACAGGTAGTTTCCGGTATTGCAAAGTTTTACAAACCAGAGGAGCTAGTTGGAAAGCGAGTTATTTGCGTAACGAACTTAAAGCCTGTTAAACTACGTGGAGAGTTATCAGAAGGAATGATATTAGCAGGAGAAAAGGATGGGGTCCTATCCTTAGCTTCTGTGGACGCGTCCTTGCCGCTAGGTGCTAAAGTAAAATAATTAGTTTTTGGATAAAATAATTTCAGAATGAAAGAGGTGTTTCACGTGTAACAACGGGTTGCACCTCTTTGTTTCTTTTACCGGATACTATTTGCTTATATTATTTTAATAAAAGGATTTAATTCTCATTTCAACCAATATATTACGGGAGTGTTTTTCATGTTATTTGATACACATGTGCATTTGAATGCAGATCAATATGAGGAAGATTTACAAGAGGTAATTGATCGTGCACAAGCTGAAAAGGTAACGAATATGGTGGTGGTTGGGTTTGACAGAAAAACGATCACCAGGGCGATGGAGCTTGTGGAAAAGTACGATTTTCTTTATGCAGCTGTTGGTTGGCATCCGGTCGATGCGATAGATATGACAGAAGAGGACCTAGCATGGATAGAAGACCTCGCATCCCATGAAAAAGTAGTAGCAATCGGAGAGATGGGGCTGGATTATCATTGGGATAAATCACCCAAAGAGGTACAAAAAGAAGTGTTTCGCAAACAAATTCAGCTTGCGAAAAAAGTGAAACTACCTATCGTCATCCATAACAGGGACGCAACAGCAGATGTGGTACAAATTTTAAAAGAAGAGGATGCCAAAGAAGTGGGAGGAATCATGCATTGCTTTACAGGTAGCTTAGAAGTGGCGAAAGAATGTATGGAGATGAATTTCTATATTTCATTTGGCGGACCTGTCACGTTTAAAAATGCGAAAAAACCAAAAGAAGTGGTAAAAGAGATCCCGATGGAAAAACTTCTCATTGAAACTGACTGCCCATATCTTACTCCACACCCATACAGAGGAAAAAGAAATGAGCCGGGTTATGTAAGACTGGTTGCAGAACAAATTGCAGAGTTAAAAGAATTAAGGATAGAGGAAGTAGCAGAAAAAACAACAGCAAATGCTAAGAAATTATTCGGCATAATTTGACATAGAATCTTGTCAAAAACGGCGGATACTTGTCCAATTCGGGAAAAAACAATAAGTTCTACCTCTCTACTTCTCCTCATAGGATAAACGTGTCGATAGTTTTCACTTCCCTTTTGTGAGAATTTTCTGCATAATAGACATTACGGTCGAGCCAATGGAAAGGGTTGACAAGTTACATAACTGTCTATATAATCCATTCGAGGAGAAGGAGGCGTTTTTTTACATGTTAAATAGCATGAAAAAACTGTTTTCTGGTAAGTTGAGCAGGACGAAACTGGCCATTACTTTAACTAGTTTCATAGTCTTCTCAACCATACTTGGCTTTGGTGTCTTTCATGGCACAAAGGCTGCTGTAACAGTGAATGTGGACGGTGAGGAAGTCACAGTGCGCACACACGCAAAAACTGTAGCGGATATTCTAAAAGAGTTGGACATAGAAGTCCATCCTGAGGACCGGTTGGAACCTTCAAAGGATACCGTTGTCAGCGATTCCATGCAGATTGTCTGGGATCCTGCGAAAGAAGTGAAACTTGTCATCGATGATAAGGAACACAACATTTATACGACAGCAGAGACAGTACAAGATTTCTTAACAGAAAGAGATATAGATATAAAAGAGCACGATAAAGTAAGTCAAGAGTTAAATACCCCACTTAAAGACAATCTAGTCATTGCCATCGAGAAGGCATTTGAAGTTACTTTGAATGTCGGGGGGGAAAAACAACAAGTATGGTCTACTTCGACTACGGTCGCTGACTTTTTAGAACAGCACGATATCACAGTAAATGATCTTGACCGAGTGGAGCCTAGTCTAGAAGAATTGGTAGCAAAAGATACTGTAGTTAATATTACTAGAGTTGAAAAGGTCACCGATGTAGTGGAAGAGCCTATAGAGTTTGGTGTTGTAACACAAAATGATAGTTCCCTTGATAAGGGCAAAGAACAAGTGGTCCAGCAAGGGGAAAATGGGACCGTTGCCAATCATTATGAAGTCATATTAGAGAACGGCAAAGAAGTTTCCCGTGAATTGGTGAAAACAGAAACGGTTAAAGAATCGTTAGACCGCATCGTTGCTGTTGGAACAAAAGCTCCGCCACCACCTAAACCGCAACAGGTTGTGTCACGTAGTACAGAGTCAAGCTCTAAAGAGTTTTATGTTTCTTCTACGGCGTATACAGCATTCTGTAATGGATGCAGTGGTGTGACGAGTACAGGCATTAACTTGCGTACAAATCCGGGAGCAAAAGTAATTGCAGTAGATCCTAGTGTCATTCCTTTAGGGACAAAAGTCTATGTGGAAGGCTATGGTTATGCTGTAGCTGGAGATACCGGCGGTGCCATCAAAGGCCACAAAATCGATGTGTTCTTCGCTGATAAAGATGCTGCTTATCGTTGGGGAAGGAAAAAAGTGAAAATCAAGATTCTTGATTAATGTATTGTGATACTAGTTCTAGCAGGGGTTTATTTCAAGCCTCTGCTTTTTTCTGTTAAAATAAATATTAGTAATAAAAGACAAAATAAAGTAGAATACATACTATTGTTTGTTTTTGCTTTTCATATCATTAGACGTTTATCATAGACGAAAAGTTTCACTCTTTTGGAGGAAAAAATGAAAATAAAAGAAATTATTGTGGTGGAAGGAAAAGATGATACGGTAGCCATTAAACGGGCTGTTGATGCTGATACGATCGAAACAGGCGGATCGGCAATAAATGAGGAGATACTAAACCGTATAAAGCATGCTCAGGAGACAAGAGGTGTCATTGTATTCACAGATCCTGACTATCCTGGGGAAAAGATACGCCATACCATCAGAGAGGCTGTTCCTGGCTGTAAACATGCGTTTTTACCTAAAGATAAGGCGCGCGGCAAAAACGGCAAAGGGATAGGGGTAGAGCATGCCACAGTGAGTGATATTCAACAAGCGCTTAACGGGTTGCATCAAGAGTATGAACAGGAAACCGAAGAGATTCCTTTTGAAGCGCTTGTGTATTATGGACTTGTTGCGGGTCCTACAGCCAAAAATAGAAGAGAACGCCTTGGCATAGAACTAAACATTGGCTATACGAACGGCAAGCAGTTGCAAAAGCGCCTGCAAATGTTCCATATCTCTTTAGATAGATTGAAACAAGCAGTAATGAAAATTGACCAGGAGGAGCAATAAATGCATAAAGATATTGCCACACCGAAAAGAACGAAAGAAATATTGGATAAGTACGGCTTCTCTTTTAAAAAGAGTCTGGGACAAAACTTCCTAATCGACACAAACATCCTAAGGAATATTGTGGAATATGGGGAAGTATCGGAAAAGACAGCCGCCATTGAAATAGGACCAGGGATTGGGGCGTTAACGGAGCAAATTGCTAAAAGAGCCGGCAAGGTTTTTGCTTTTGAAATTGATCAAAGACTGTTGCCGATCTTGGAAGACACCCTATCTCCTTATGACAATGTTACAGTTATTCATAAGGATATTCTGAAGGCAGATGTAACAGAACTGATTGGTGAAGAGTTAAAGGCGTTTGAGGAAGTGAGAGTTGTTGCCAATCTTCCGTACTACGTCACCACTCCTATTATCATGAAGCTGTTGCAGGAAGGATTACCCCTAAAAAGCATTACTGTCATGCTGCAAAAGGAAGTGGCAGAGCGCATGGCTGCTAAGCCTGGTTCCAAGGAATACGGCTCTCTTTCCATTGCGGTGCAGTATTATACGCAGGCAGAAACCGTCATGATTGTCCCAAAAACAGTTTTTGTTCCACAGCCTAATGTGGACTCTGCGGTCATACGGCTGGTAGTCCGTGAGGTGCCGCCTGTTCGTGTGAAAGATGAGGACTTCTTCTTTGAAGTGGTTCGCGCAAGCTTTGGACAAAGAAGGAAGACGATTTTAAATAACCTGACAAGCAACCTGCCTGATGGAAAGGCAAAGAAGCAAGGGATTGAAGCGGCACTTGCCTACACTTCCATTGATCCCAAAAGGCGTGGAGAAACTCTTTCCATTGAGGAGTTTGGTGCTCTAAGTGATGAATTATTCCCACTGTTTAAAACGGAAACGGCCTGAAGAGGGTCGTTTTTTTTTTTGGATTGAGTTGATTTCCGTTCCAGGCGCTTCGTTTGCCTGTGGGCGGTCCGTGATCCTCCTCGGCTTGCGCTGAGGCCACTGAAAACTGATAACGTAAATTTATTAGTGATTCCTAGCTGATGATTGGAGCAGAAGGCGAAGACTCCTTAGGGAGATAGCATTAGGTGGAGACCCCGCAGGCGAAGCCGAGGAGGCTACAGCAACGCCCCTAGGAAAGCGAAGCCATTTGCGGAAATCAACAGCGGTGTCTAACATCATCTAAAATCAAAGGCTTTTTCAGTAGCCTCGCTTGCGCCTGTGGGGTCTCACCTGTCCCTTCCACTCCAATCAACTTACGATATTCATTCAGTATTGGAAATTCATTAGTCAAAAATGGATAAATCCTATTTACAATGGATAAATCCTATTTCCAATGGATAAATCACTTTTATAATGGATAAATCGTTTTTACGATGGATATAAGTGTCTTTACAATGGATAAAACAATTTTAGGATGGATAAACGAAAATTCACCCGATATTATAGTGTCAAAGGTAGCTATCATGAAGGGGTTTTTGCCAAATTAATAAGAAAGTTACCAAAAACCCTTTTAAGTAAAACCACAAACACAAAAAAGCTGCCACAGCAACAAGTATCTCCTAAAGATGTGGCAGTTTTTATAATGCTCTGAAATTGAATACGGGCCAATGCGCTCGCAACCTCCATAACACCAAGGAAAGTGCTCACACACATAAAGACCCGTGCATACTCTAGGTTAGATAGACCGTTGGGGTAAATGCCTTCTCCAAGTTGGAGGGAAAAATGATGCTGAAAATTGGAGACATTGTTGCACGAAAATCCTATAATTATGACCTGTTATTTCGTGTGATGGATATACATGAAAATGAATTAAAACAGCGAGTTGTTTTATTATATGGGGAAGATGTCAGGCTGATGGCAGACGCCCTCTACGAAGATTTGAAAGTAGTAGATGGAAAAGAGCAGATGACCAGAAAGCAACGAGCAGAATCAAAGGTTAACAGGTCTTTGCAGCTACTGCAACAGGATTACCAGCTCATTCGGGAGAAGAATGAATACGAGGCAACAGGTGGCTATAGTACAGAGCAAAACTATTTTCAAGTGCCGGGTAAGGTGTTGCATTTGGATGGAGATCCTTTGTATTTGAAAAAGTGCCTGGAGCTTTACGAAAGAATTGGCGTACCAGTACATGGCGTGCATGCAAATGAGAAAGAAATGCCTCTGAAAATAACGGAGTTAATGGAAAAGTATCGACCGGATATCTTAGTCATAACCGGTCATGACGCATACTCCAAAAGCAAGGGAAAAGTGTCTGACCTTAAAGCATATCGCCACTCATGGCACTTTGTGCAAACAGTAAAAGAAGCCCGCCGGATCCAACCAAACCTTGATCAGTTAGTCATTTTTGCAGGAGCGTGCCAGTCCCATTTTGAATCGTTAATACAAGCAGGCGCAAACTTTGCAAGCTCTCCCTCTCGAGTGAATATCCATGCTCTTGATCCAGTTTATATTGTGGGTAGAATCTGCTTTACTCCTTTTATGGAACGGGTAAATGTTTGGGATTTACTGCGGAACACATTAACAGGAGATAAGGGGTTGGGGGGGATTGAGACAAGAGGAGTGTTACGAACAGGGATGCCTTTTAGACCTTATAACGAAGACGAAGAAGATGAAGACTCTTAACGGTGGAAGTTAAGGGTTTTTTGTCGTATTTTCGCATGTTTATCTATGTTCAAAAACCTTTAGTGGCAAGGCTTAAAAGATGAATTTAATATTTATACATATTTATTCCAATATATGCGCATAGTAAATGTAGACATATGAAGATAATTGTAGACAGAAATATATTGACAGGTTGCTTTTGTGGTTGTTATAATTTTAAGTTTTATTTGATTTTTTATTAAAATTATGTTACACTAACTATAGTATAGTGAGGTGGAGTGAAATGGGAAAAACGTTAGTAGATATCAAAAGGACGTTAGATTCTAATTTAGGTAAAAAGTTAACTCTTCGTGCTAACGGTGGTCGTAGAAAGACAATTGAGCGCATAGGGATATTAGCAGAAACTTATCCATCAGTATTTGTAATAGAACTAGATCAAGACGAAAATGCTTTTGAACGTGTATCCTACAGCTATGCAGATGTCCTCACAGAGACGGTACAACTTACATTTTTCGAAGAAGGAAATATGGCTATAAGTGGGCAGTAGACAAATTTGTTTGCTGCTTTTTATTTTGCCCTTTTTTATAACATATAGCTGTTGATTGGAGCAAAAGGCGAAGACTCCGGCGGGAGGCAGAGCTTGGTGGAGACCCCACAGGCTTGCCGAGGAGGCTCCAGCAGCTCCCCGCGGAAAGCGAAGCCATTTGCGGAAATCAACAGCGACGTTTAGAGCAATCTCCCAAAAATACATATATAACCGCTTATAAAAACACAAAACCCCTCCAATACTAATATTGTCGCGATCATTGATCAACGAGGAGGGCTTTTATCATGAGCAGAAGACGAAGCATAATGTCTCATCAGCTTAAAGAAGAACTGGCAAAAGAACTGGGCTTCTATGATGTCGTCCAAAACGAAGGCTGGGGCGGAATAAAAGCCAAGGATGCCGGGAACATGGTAAAACGTGCCATAGAATTGGCGGAGCGACAACTTGTACAACAACAAAAATAGATAAAAGAAGAACCGAAGTGTAAGCCGCTTCGGTTTTTTGGCAACATAAAAAACGTAGGCCACTTTTGAAAACATAATATTTCCCATTCATGGAGATATTTCTGTCAAGGAATATGGTACAATACATAGATAATTGGAGACGAATAAAGAAGGTGAAGAAAGTGAGACTGTTAGAAAAAGCACCAGCGAAAATTAACTTGTCGCTAGATGTGCTACATAAGCGTCCAGACGGATTCCATGAAGTGAAAATGATTATGACCACTATCGATCTAGCTGACCGTATTGAACTGTCAGAGCGAAAAGATGGTCAAATCACCATTCTATCTCATAATCGGTTTGTTCCCGACGACAATCGAAATTTGGCCTACCAAGCAGCTGCCCTGTTAAAAGAACGGTTTAACGTGAAGCAAGGGGTTTCCATCGGAATAACAAAGGTGATTCCTGTTGCAGCAGGATTGGCTGGCGGAAGCAGTGATGCCGCTGCAACGCTACGCGGTTTAAACAGGCTTTGGAAACTTGGGTTAACCTTGGATGAGCTGGCCGAGATTGGAGCAGAAATAGGTTCTGATGTATCATTCTGTGTGTATGGCGGAACTGCCCTTGCAACCGGAAGAGGGGAAATTGTTCAACATATCCCGGCACCGCCTCATAGTTGGATTGTGCTTGCGAAGCCGACAATCGGTGTATCAACCGCAGAAGTGTATAATAACCTTGACCTTAGTAAGGTAGAGCATCCGGATGTTGAAGGCATGCTTGATGCCATCCATAAAAATGATTATGAAAAGATGATTGGGCTTGTTGGCAATGTGTTGGAAAGTGTTACCTTGAAGCTCTATCCGGAAGTGGCGCATATCAAGGAACAGATGAAGAAATTCGGAGCGGATGCCGTTTTGATGAGCGGGAGTGGACCGACTGTCTTCGGTATCGTTCAATATGATTCAAGAATGCATCGTATATGCAATGGACTGAGAGGGTTCTGTGATCAAGTGTTTGCCGTCAGAATCCTAGGCGAACGGAACAGTCTTGATTAAATCCGGATATTAATGTTATATTTACATTAGAATATTCGGATTTTAGGAGGAAGTAGCATGAAATTACGTCGAAGTGGTCGTCTTGTGGACATGACACATTATTTGTTGCAGCATCCACAAGGATTAGTTCCGCTTTCCTTCTTTGCTGACCGTTATGGATCTGCAAAGTCTTCTATCAGTGAAGATCTTGGAATCATCAAGCAAACTTTCGAAGAGCAAGGAATAGGAACGCTTGTCACAGTACCTGGTGCTGCTGGCGGTGTTAGGTATATCCCATATGTAAACCAAGAAGAGGCATCTGCCTACCTTGAGGAACTGTGTGAAATGATTGCAAAGCCGGAAAGGTTACTGCCTGGCGGTTACCTATATATGACCGATATCCTTGGTAACCCAAAAGTGTTAAATAAAGTGGGGAAAATGTTCGCAACAGCATTCAGTCATAAAAAAGTGGATGTTGTCATGACGATGGCAACAAAAGGAATTCCGCTTGCACATGCAGTGGCAAGCTTTTTAAATGTACCGGTTGTCATTGTAAGACGTGACAGCAGGGTTACAGAAGGATCTACAGTAAGCATAAATTATGTTTCAGGTTCATCCAAAAGAATTCAAACGATGGTATTGGCAAAAAGAAGCTTGGAAACAGGTTCTAACGTTTTGATCATTGATGATTTTATGAAGGCTGGCGGGACAGTAAGCGGAATGGTGAATCTACTTGCTGAATTTCAAGCGACCGTAGCAGGTATCGGGATTCTAGTGGAGTCTGAAAACATTGAAGAACGCCTGGTCGATGATTATGTTTCCTTAGCTAAGCTTGAAAAGGTAAGTGAGAGAGATAGACAGATAGAAGTGCAGCAAGGCAACTATCTTCAACATGTAAAAGAAAATATTACATTAAACTAAAGGGTGTGTAAGTTCATGAAAGTTGTTCATACAGATGCCGCTCCAAAAGCGATAGGTCCATATTCCCAAGGAATCATCGTCAACAATCTTTTTTACAGTTCAGGTCAAATACCGTTGTTGCCTAATGGAGAACTACTAGAAGGGGATGTGAAAGAGCAAACTCATCAAGTGTTTAAAAACCTTCAAGCGGTACTAGAAGAAGCAGGCGCATCCTTAGAGACGGTAGTAAAAGCCACTGTTTTCATTAAAGATATGAATCAATTTGGAGATATAAACGAAGTGTATGGGGAGTATTTCTCTACCCACAAACCTGCAAGATCCTGTGTGGAGGTTGCACGTTTACCGAAAGATGTTCTTGTCGAGATAGAAGTTATCGCTCTAGTAAAATAGAATCTGTTCTTTTTACACCAATTTGCCCAAAATTTTCAAAAAAAATTTGAAAATAAGAAGGAATTCTAGAAAATTTAGAGAATTTATAATACTAAGTTTTTTATTGGGGCAAAGGTGGTGAACAGAATGGAAGTAACTGACGTAAGATTACGCCGCGTAAATACCGATGGTCGCATGAGAGCTATCGCATCTATTACACTAGATCATGAATTCGTTGTTCATGACATCCGTGTAATCGATGGAAACAACGGCTTGTTCGTTGCGATGCCAAGTAAACGTACGCCGGATGGAGAATTCCGCGATATTGCGCACCCAATCAATTCCGGGACGCGTGGAAAAATCCAAGAAGCGGTTTTAGCAGAATATCACCGCTTAGGCGAATTAGAAGTAGAATACGAAGAAGCAGGCGCTTCTTAATCGATAGAAGGTGAAACAGGCTGTTATGCAGCCTGTTTTTTCTTTTGGAAAGAAATAGAGATATCCCTTTAGAACATGTAAAAGTCACAATAACTATAAAATTAGTCACAATAACCCCTGAAAAACTCGTAATCAACGTAAAAATAGTCACTATCACCTCATAATATTCACCAAGGCCCCTGCAAAACTTCATCTATCCCACGCCGTTGGCATACTTATCGTACCTTTTTTAGAAAGATACGCCCAACCCGTCTCCTTTTTTGTCAAAAAAATGTACTTTCGTGTACTTCCTTGAAATGGGGAACGTTTTAGGATATATTCGTAATGGATAATTAGGTGAAAATGGAGGCCGTTATGATAAATCGATATGCCGTAATATTAGCAGCTGGACAAGGTACACGAATGAAATCCAAATTATATAAAGTGTTACACCCTGTTTGTGGCAAGCCAATGGTTCAACATGTCGTGGATCATGTTTCTGCACTCAACTTCGAGCAGATTGTAACAGTGGTTGGACATGGAGCGGAAACAGTAAAGAGCCATCTTGGAACAAAAAGCGAATATGCCCTTCAGGCAGAACAGCTGGGAACGGCTCATGCAGTTATGCAAGCAGCACCGATGCTCCAGGATAAAAAAGGCGTAACACTTGTCATTTGTGGAGATACTCCACTTATTACACCAGAAACGATGCAGGAATTGCTTGATGTACACGAAAATACGGGAGCAAAGGCTACTATTCTGACAGCTTATGCAGAAGACCCTACTGGATATGGACGCATTATCCGTAACAGCGAAGGGCATGTTGGGAAAATAGTGGAGCATAAGGACGCTAGCGAAGATGAGCGTAAAGTGACAGAAATTAATACGGGTACTTATTGCTTCGACAATGAAGCACTTTTTACAGCGCTTAACAATGTTTCAAATGACAATGTGCAAGGAGAATATTACCTTCCAGATGTCATTGAAATTTTGAAAGAACAAGGCGATATCGTTTCTGCCTACCAGACATTGGACTTTGACGAAACACTTGGAGTCAATGACAGAGTAGCGCTTTCTCAGGCTGAAAAAACCATGAAGAAAAGAATTAATAAAAAACATATGATCAATGGAGTAAGCATCATTGACCCAGATAACTCGTATATTTCTGCAGATGCGGAAATTGGCAGAGATACGGTCATCAACCCTGGTACAGTCATCTTGGGAGCTTCAAAAATTGGAGAAGATTGCATCATCGGTCCAAACTCTGAGATAAAAGACTGCCAAATCGGGGACCGTACAACTATCCGTCAATCTGTGGCGCATGACAGCGAAATTGGAAACGATGTAAATATCGGACCGTTTGCTCACGTAAGACCGGATTCCAAGATTGGCAATGAAGTGAAGCTTGGAAACTTTGTAGAAGTAAAAAAAGCGACATTTGGGAACGGAAGCAAGGCTTCTCATCTTAGCTATATTGGAGATGCGGAAGTTGGAGCGGATGTAAACCTCGGTTGCGGTTCTATCACTGTCAACTATGATGGGAAAAAGAAATACTTAACTAAAATTGAAGATGGTGTGTTTGTAGGTTGCAACTCCAATTTGGTGGCACCTGTGACCATTGGCAAAGGCGCCTATGTTGCAGCAGGATCTACCATCACAGAAGATGTACCAGGAGAAGCGCTGTCCATCGCACGCGCTCGCCAAGTAAACAAAGAAAACTACGTAAACAAGATTCACAATAAATAAAGCTGTTGATTGGAGCACTGGGCGAAGACTCCTGAGGGAGATAGCGTTAGGTGGAGACCCCGCAGGCGTAGCTGAGGAGGCTCCAGCAACGCCCCTAGGAAAGCGAAGCCTGGTGCTAAAATCAAAAGCGGTGTTTAACAAAGTCATTTAAAGAAGCCATTAAAAAAACCTAGCGGAGGGTTCAAGATACCATGCCAAAGTATGCAGATTCTAATCTAAAGATTTTCACATTAAATTCCAATACAGCCTTAGCCGAAGAAATTGCACAACACGTAGGTGTTCCAATCGGAAAATGTTCAGTTGCCCGTTTCAGTGATGGAGAGGTACAAATCAATATCGAGGAAAGCATCCGCGGATGTGACGTGTATGTTATCCAATCTACCAGCGCACCAGTAAACGAACATATCATGGAGACACTTATCATGATTGATGCACTAAAACGTGCTTCTGCAAAAACGATCAATATCGTAATGCCGTATTACGGTTATGGAAGACAAGACCGTAAAGCGCGAGCTCGTGAGCCAATCACAGCAAAATTAGTGGCAAACCTGTTAGAAACTGCTGGAGCTGACCGCGTAATCACGCTTGATTTGCATGCACCTCAAATTCAAGGATTCTTTGATATCCTTATTGACCACTTAATGGGTGTTCCTATTTTGGCAGAGTACTTTGACAGCAAAGGCCTAGAGGATCTTGTTATCGTTTCACCAGATCACGGTGGTGTAACAAGAGCAAGAAAGCTTGCTGACCGCTTGAAAGCTCCGATTGCCATCATCGACAAACGCAGACCTCGTCCAAATGTTGCCGAGGTGATGAACATTGTTGGTCATATTGAAGGTAGAACGGCAATCTTGATTGATGACATGATTGATACTGCGGGTACTATTACATTGGCGGCAAATGCCTTAATCGAAAATGGTGCAAAAGAAGTGTATGCATGCTGTACACACCCAGTGTTATCAGGTCCGGCTATTGAACGTATCCAAAACTCAAAAATTAAAGAGTTGGTAGTGACCAACACCATTTCTTTAGCGGAAGATAAGAAAATCGAAAAGATTACACAACTATCCGTTGCAGAGCTTATTGCTGAAGCGATTATTCGAGTGCATGAAGAGAAATCCGTTAGTACTTTATTTGATTAATCCGTAAAATTCATGTTTAACCTTCTGTAAATAGGGGAAATTGTATGAGAGACAAGTATTTTATTTTCCCAGGAAGGTGATAAGAATGTCAGTATTACATGCAAATGAACGTACAGAATTCAAAGGATCTTCAATAACCAAAATCCGTGAGGAAGGATTAATTCCAGCGGTTGTATACGGGAATGATACAGAAAATAAATCTATTACTGTCGATAGTAAGGAATTTATTAAAACGATTCGTGAAACTGGACGAAACGGCATCATTTCGCTTGAAATTGGTTCCGATAAGCGCAAAGTTATGCTTTACGATTATCAAATCAACCCGCTGAAAAGCCTGGAATTTGTCCACTTGGATTTCCATGTAGTTAATTTTAAATCAGAAATCGATGTAGATGTTACAGTTCACGTTACAGGCGATGCAAAGGGAGTGAAAGATGGCGGAGTCTTGCAACAAGTCCTCCATGAAGTATCCATCAAAGTACTTCCAAACAACGTACCGGAATCCATTGATGTGGATGTAACGGAACTTGATGTGAATGAAAACATTACAATCGGTGACCTAAATACATCAGGAAAATATAGCTTTAATCATGAAAATGATGAAGTGATTGCTTCCATCTTACCTCCACGACAAGAAGAGGAAATCGACCCTGGTGAAGAACAAGAACCAGGCGAACCTGAACTTGTGGAAGGTAGAGAAAACAATGAAAGCACAGAGGAGGAGGCGTAACCTTAAAGGTTACGTCTTTTCTCTTGTTAAAGGAAAGTTGTTACTTTAGATAGTAAGTGGAATAATGGGTATATTTTCATTCGTGCCAATTTTCCCTTTGTTGATTGGAGTGTAAGGCATGAGACCCCTGTGGGAGGTAGCAGTAGTCTTGAGACCCCGCAGGCGTAGCCGAGGAGGCTCACGTCAGCCCCTAGGAAAGCGAAGCCATTTGGGGAAATCAACAGCGAGTTAATCCCGATCTCTACTGCATAGAACATTATCCATTTCTACCCCTTCTCATTTCCTTTTCACCACATGTTCAAGTAAAATGAAAGATAGCGAAGAGGTTTGTGGGAGGTATCCATGAAGAAATTTTTGCAATCCTTATTTGGTAAAGAGCAAGACGTTTCAGGAGGAAAAATAATGAAAGTATTTGTGGGACTGGGGAATCCAGGCCGTCAATATGAAGAAACAAGGCACAATATCGGATTTATGGTAATAGATGAATTAGCAGACAAATGGAACATCCCATTGACTCAGTCCAAATTCAAAGGAATTTTCGGACAAGGCACAATAAACGGCGAAAAAGTACTATTAGTGAAGCCTCTGACATATATGAATTTATCGGGGGAATGTGTTCGCCCGTTATTAGACTTCTATAAGCTAGATGTTGAGGATCTGGTGGTAATTTATGATGATCTAGATTTGCCAGCTGGAAAGCTGCGTCTTCGCCAAAAGGGAAGTGCCGGTGGGCATAATGGGATTAAGTCCTTGATACAGCACCTTCAGACCCAGGATTTTAACCGTATTAGAATGGGAATCGACCGTCCGAAGAATGGACCGTCCATCTCAGATTATGTGCTGGGGAAATTTCACGCTGATGAGCGTCCTGCGATTGATGACAGTGTGAAGAAAGCGGCAGAAGCCTGTGGAGAAAGCTTATCTAAAGAGTTCCTACAAGTAATGAACACTTTCAATCAATAATAGAATGTTAAGGTAGCTTTCCTGAGTTTTCTCTAACCCAACCAACCCTGTATAACAATGTTTCCCACTGTTTATACTAGTGGTAAAAGGGGCCATTTTTAGGTCTTGCAGAAAAGTGGAGGGATAAAGGATGGCTATCCATTATCATTGCAGGCATTGCGGCTATAAGGTCGGCACCATCGAGTCCAAATCAGTATTTTCAGAAGAACTAGGGTTTCATCAACTGTCGGATACAGAACGACATGAAATGATAGCATATCAACAAAATGGTGATGTACATGTTAAAACGATTTGTGAGGATTGCCAGGAGGCCCTTGATCGGAATCCTGACTGGCATGAACAAGAACGGTTCATACAATAGAGCAGATAAATTAGCTTTGGTGAGATACCAAAGCCTTTTTGCGTCTGAGAAACGTCATGATAAAAAAGAACACAATGAAACACTAAAAATAGAGAGGGGAGGGTGTATGTTATGAAAGGTTTTATTCCATATTTGAGCGAAAATGATGATTTTCAGTCGGTTTTGGTTGGTCTTCAAGAAGGTTTGCAAGAACAGTTAATTTCAGGGATATCTAATTCGGCAAGGTCCATGTTAATTGCAGCATTGTATGAAGAGAGAAAAGCGCCGATTCTCCTAATAACACATAATTTATTTCATGCCCAAAAAGTATATGATGACCTAGCAAGCTTCCTGCCGGAGGATGAACTGTATCTGTATCCTGTAAACGATGTGTTGGCAGCGGAAATTGGAATTGCGAGTCCGGAACTTAAAGCTCAGCGTGTAGAGGCGCTTAATCATTGGGCTACTAGAAATAATGGAATTATCATTGCACCTATCGCAGGGTTAAAAAGAATACTCCCATCTAAAGAAAAATGGCAGCAAACGTTGTTGACCATTGAAGTAGAAAAGACGCTGGAACTCGATAACTTAGCAGATCGTCTCGTCAGATTCGGGTATCAGCGAGTAGGGATGGTAGCAACACCAGGGGATTTCAGTATCAGAGGGGGAATCATAGACATATACCCTATCACGGAAGAATATGCCGTCCGGATTGAACTTTTTGATGATGAAGTGGAGTCCATCCGATATTTTACGGTAGAGGATCAACGCTCTCAAAAACATATGGATAAGGTGACGATTGGCCCGGCAACAGAGATGCTGCTCACGAGCCAAGAGCTTACAAATGGTCGGGAAGCTCTCGAAAAGGAACTAGCTAAAACGATTAAAAAGGTAAAAAATGAAAAAGTAAAACAACTGTTAACAGAAAATATTTCCTATGAGCTAGAACAAATACGCAACGGACAAGTGTTTTCTGAGTTGTATAAATATCTTTCATTCTTCTACAGTTCACCAGCTAGTTTACTAGATTACATCCCTCCAGGCGGTTTAGTTATCATGGATGAAATCAGCAGAATCCATGAAACGGCGGAAAGTCTTGATAAAGAGGAAGCAGAGTGGCTTGTAGAGCTATTGGCAGAAGGAAAAGCGGTGCATGATCTAAAGTTTTCTCATTCTTTTGCCCAGATTGTACATAGCAAAAAGCAGCCGTTCCTTTATCTGTCCCTCTTCTTGAGGGCGGTGCCACATACGCATCCGGAAAACTTGATTAATATGTCTTCTAAGAGCATGCAGCACTTCCACGGGCAGATGCATCTGTTAAAATCGGAAATCGAGCGTTGGAGGAAGGCGAATTATGCAATTGTAGTCCTTGCTTCCAACCAAGAGCGGATGGAGAAGCTAGAGACGGTTTTTGCTGATTATGAGATGGACATAAGAAAGCTTTCCAAAGGTTCGGCCTTTGCCCATGGAGAGGTACAGCTTGTGGAGGGTGACTTGCATTCTGGATTTGAATTACCGATGCAGAAGCTTGCGGTCATCACGGAGGAAGAACTTTTCAAAAAGAAAGCGAAAAAGCCTAAAAACAGACAAAAGCTCTCCAATGCGGAACGAATTAAAAATTATACCGAATTGAATGTCGGCGACTATGTTGTCCATATTAATCACGGGATAGGTAAATATCTAGGAATTGAAACACTTGATATCAATGGCCTTCATAAAGATTATATTCATATTAAATACCAAGGCTCTGACAAGCTTTACGTTCCTGTTGAGCAAATTGATCAAGTTCAAAAATATGTAGGCTCCGAGGGAAAAGAACCGAAAGTTTATAAACTCGGTGGTACTGACTGGAAAAAGGTTAAAAATAAAGTAGAGTCGTCTGTTCAAGACATTGCCGATGACCTTATTAAGTTATATGCAGAAAGGGAAGCAAGTGTCGGCCATGCCTTCTCGCCAGACGGAGAAATGCAAAGGGAGTTTGAAGCAACTTTCCCTTATCAGGAAACAGAAGACCAATTGCGATCTATTCATGAGATTAAACTGGATATGGAAAAGACACGCCCGATGGACCGCTTGCTTTGCGGAGATGTGGGCTATGGAAAAACGGAAGTTGCCATAAGGGCTGCTTTCAAGGCCATTACTGATGGTAAGCAAGTAGCTATTTTGGTGCCAACAACCATTTTGGCTCAGCAGCATTATGAAACCATAAGGGAAAGGTTCCAAGATTACCCTATCAATATTGGTTTGTTAAGCCGTTTCCGTTCTAGAAAGCAACAGACGGAAACAATGAAAGGGCTAGGAAACGGAACAGTAGATATTGTTGTTGGGACACACCGCTTATTGTCCAAAGATATTAAATACAAAGACCTTGGCTTGTTAATTATCGATGAAGAACAGCGCTTTGGAGTGACCCATAAGGAAAAAATCAAACAGCTGAAAGCGAATATCGATGTGCTCACCTTAACAGCAACTCCAATTCCCCGTACCCTCCATATGTCTATGCTTGGGGTGCGTGACTTGTCTGTCATTGAGACACCACCTGAAAATCGTTTCCCGGTGCAAACGTATGTGATGGAATATAACGGGAACTTGGTGAAAGAAGCAATTGAAAGAGAGCTGGCCCGAGGCGGTCAAGTTTATTTCTTATATAACAGGGTGGAAGATATCGAGCGAAAAGCAGATGAGATCTCCATGCTTGTCCCAGAAGCCCGTGTTACTTATGCGCATGGTAAAATGACCGAAAATGAACTAGAGTCGGTGATGATTGAGTTTCTTGAAGGTGAGGCGGATGTGCTTGTCAGTACGACCATCATCGAAACAGGCGTCGACATTCCGAACGTAAACACATTGATCGTTTTTGATGCAGATAGAATGGGATTGTCTCAGCTTTATCAACTTAGGGGACGTGTTGGAAGATCCAATCGTGTGGCATATGCCTATTTCACGTATCGAAAAGATAAAGTACTCACAGAAGTAGCAGAAAAACGTCTTCAATCTATCAAGGAATTCACAGAGCTTGGATCAGGCTTTAAAATTGCAATGCGTGACCTTTCCATTCGTGGTGCAGGAAATCTGCTTGGAGCCCAGCAACACGGCTTTATCGATTCTGTAGGTTTTGATATGTATTCTCAGATGCTAAAAGAAGCAATTGAGCAGCGCCAAGGGCCGAAAGATGCGAAAAAGGCGCATGAAATCTCCATTGATGTGGAGCTAGATGCATACATTCCAGAGTCATATATCCCTGATAGTAAGCAAAAGATTGATATGTATAAGCGTTTCCGTGGATTAGAATCAAAAGAAGATCTTGTTGAGCTTCAAGATGAAATGAAGGACCGTTTCGGAAACTATCCAAAAGAGGTCGATTACTTATTCCAAGTCTCAGAGATGAGAGTCTATGGCCTCAAGGAAAAAGTGGATTCCATTAAACAAACAAAACAAGAACTCGTCATTCTTCTTTCTGAAGAGGCAAGTAGCGTCATTGATGGACAGAAGTTATTCTTATTAGGAAATGAGTTTGGCAGGATGGTCAGCCTCGGCATGGAAGGACAGCATCTGAAGATTGTCATCCAGACGAAACGCTCTGCGACAGAAGAGTGGATACAGGTGGCTATTTCCATGATAAAAGGACTAGAAAAAGTAAAAAAAGAAAGCGTGAATGCTTCCTCATAGGTTTGAGTTGGTGAAGAAACGTCTATATAAATACTGGGGGAATTTACTATCAGAAAAAAACTTTTCCAACATGTATATAACTCCCTGAGTGTAGGATACTAACTTCAACGAATGGTGAATTCTTCAAAAGCAGGACATATTGATCAATTCCACCAATTTAACTCATCTCTTTTTATCATCGGATGAAGGAGGCAACCTAAGAAATGAAAGCAACTGGTATTGTACGTCGTATTGATGACCTCGGTCGCGTTGTAATTCCTAAAGAAATAAGAAGGACCCTGCGTATTCGCGAGGGTGACCCGCTTGAGATCTTTGTCGATCGGGATGGAGAGGTTATCTTAAAGAAATACTCTCCTATTAGTGAGCTTAGCGATTTCGCTAAGGAATATGCCGAAGCTCTGTATGATAGTTTAGGACATCCAGTGTTAATCTGTGATCGCGATACGTTTATTGCGGTCGCTGGGAGTTCTAAAAAGGAATATCTGAACAAAAGTATCAGCGAAGTCGTGGAGAAATCCATGGAAGACCGCAATTCCGTATTAAAAACGGAAGAACAGCAACTGGCAATTGTCGATGGGCATGTAGAATCACTTTCTTCTTATACCATTGGACCTATCGTGGCAAACGGAGATCCAATTGGAGCAGTGGTTATTATGTCCAAAGATAAGTCGCTTGGAGAAGTGGAACAAAAAGCAGTGGAAACAGCTGCAGGCTTCCTTGCGAGACAGATGGAGCAATAATAATTAGTGGAAGCAGCAGACGTGATTGTCTGTTGCTTCTTTTCTTTTGTTTCTAAAGGACGTAATGCATCCATCTTTCCAATCAAAATATGCTATAATTATACAATTGTACGAATATCTTTAAGGCGGGCTTTTTTATGAATGATTTATCACCACATTCCTATCAAAAGGTATGGAAAGGCGCTATGATTCTTACAATTGCGGGGATCATCATTAAAATTCTCAGTGCAGCCTATCGCGTTCCTTTCCAAAATATTGTAGGAGATGTTGGCTTTTATATTTATCAGCAGGTATATCCCTTTTACGGGGTGGCTATCATTTTATCTACATATGGCTTTCCGGTTGTCATTTCTAAAGTTATCGCAGAACACCCTGAGAAGACAAGGGAGCATGCAGCACGCAAAATTCGCTGGGTGTCCTTTTGTTTCTTAACGCTTTTGGGTGTGAGCTTTTTCCTGCTGCTATACCTAGGTGCGCCCCACTTAGCAGCTTTTATGGGGGACATCAAGCTCTCCGTATTAATTAAAATTGT
The DNA here is from genome assembly GCF_012524115.1 of Bacillus sp. RO1. Lineage (GTDB taxonomy): Bacteria > Bacillota > Bacilli > Bacillales > Bacillaceae_I > Sutcliffiella_A. Next base: position 30,462 of record NZ_JAAZWB010000091.1, read on the forward strand.
CGCCTTCTCTTTTTTACTAATGCCACTAGTTTCGGTATGGAGGGGAAGTTTTCAAGGGCTTGGAGAAATGACGCCGACAGCCGTTTCGCAAGTCAGTGAACAATTAATAAGAGTTGGGACTATTTTAGTGCTCTCCTACCTGCTTGTAAACACGGGATTTTCCCTTTATGAAGTAGGAGCGGGTGCCATATTCGGTTCCGTCATAGGGGGATTTGCTGCCGTCTTAGTACTGTTGGCCTTTTATCAAAAGAAAAAGAAACATACGGTTGTGCCTTCAAACATGCTTCCGTCTTCGAAGTCTATTGTAAAGGTTCTGATGCTTCAAGGCTTTACCATCTGCATCAGCTCACTATTGCTGATCCTTTTTCAGATGGTGGACGCGTTCACTATTTACGCGGGGTTATTGGAGGTCGGAGTCAACGAACAACAAGCCAAAGAGCTTAAAGGGGTATATGACAGGGGGCAGCCGCTGATTCAGCTTGGAACAGTGGTAGCAACGGCATTCTCGCTATCTCTTGTCCCATACATTATTCTCTCCAAGAGCAATGAAAGGGAAGTAAAAGAAAAAATCAGTCTCTCCATCCGTGTCAGCATAGGAGTAGGAGCAGGAGCGGCAGTGGGTCTTGCATGGCTCATCAAACCAGTGAATGTAATGCTTTTTTCCAATGAAAATGGCTACAACGTTCTATTGGTCCTTGGTTTGTCCATTCTCTTTTGCAGTATGGCCTTGACCGCGGCTGCTATCCTGCAGGGACTTGGTAACCCCTATCTTCCTGCTCTTTTTGTAGGTATCGGAATTGGCTTGAAATATTTGTTGAATGTCCTATTGATTTCTACTCACTCAACTTTGGGAGCGGCGGTCAGTACATTGGTCGCGTTCAGTGCGGTCGCCGTCATGTTGGTCCTGGCATTAAAAAAGAAAACAGGCACTTCTATTTTTGAAAGGATGCCAACCGTCCCCTTGCTTGTGAGCATCGGAATAATGTCTGCCGTTTTGGCAGTCTATCTGCTTCTTACGGATTCACTAGTAGGGGAAAACCGTACGCTGGCCACCGTCCAAAGCATGGTGGGAGTGATGATAGGCGGAATCACCTATCTATTAATATTAATAAAAAATCATTTTTTTACGACAGAAGAACTCATGCTTCTCCCGCTAGGAAAGAAATTGGTGAAGCTTTTAAAATAATAGCTCTGTCAAACACCGCTGTTGATTTCCGCACTAGGCTTCGCTTTCCGAGGGGCGTTTGGGGAGCCTCCTCGGAAAAGCGCCTGCGGGGTCTCCCTTAAACGCGATCTCCCTCAGGACAAGGAAGGCTTCGACAGCGATACATCGCACGAAGAAAATGCGTAGCATTTCTGAGGAGTCTGCGCCTATTGCTTCAATCAACAGCTAGGTTGCTGCAAAAATCAACAGTATGCTTTAACAGAGCCAAAATAATAATAAAGTTGGTGTCCAAAATATGAATACGATAAAGGTTTTAGGCCTTGGTGCAGGTGACCTCGAACAGCTTCCAATGGGAGTGTATAAGCAATTAATGCAGTCGGACCATCTTTTTCTTCGAACGAAAGAGCATCCTGTTATCGAAGAGCTCGAAAAAGAAGGGCTGACTTACGAGTCGTTTGATTCTATCTATGAACAGGAAGGGACATTCGGCACGGTATATGAAAGAATTGTGGAAGAATTAATCGAGCATAGTGCACATAAGGAAATTGTGTACGCTGTACCGGGACATCCGCTTGTGGCTGAGAAAACCGTTCAGATTTTACTTGAAAAAGAAAAAGAAGGCATCATCAAACTTGATATCAAAGGCGGGCAAAGCTTCCTTGATCCGATGTTTACAGCAATAGGATTGGATCCCATCGATGGTTTTCAATTCCATGATGCCACCGCACTTGTAAAAGAAGCGATTGAACCGACCCAGGCGATGATCTTTTGTCAGGTATATGATGCTTTCATTGCTTCAGAAGTGAAGCTCACCTTGATGGAGATTTTGCCTGATGACTATCCGGTTACCATCGTAACCGCAGCAGGGTCTTCCATGGAACAGATTACAGAGGTACCGTTATACGAACTCGATAGAGTGGCAGAAATCAATAACCTGACAAGTGTCTATGTCCCAGCAGTAAAAGAGGAGGAACTGCTTTATAAACAATTCTCTTCTTTTAGAAACACTATAGCGACACTTAGAGGTCCTGGTGGCTGCCCGTGGGATCAGAAACAAACGCATGAATCGCTGAAAAAATACCTAATCGAAGAAGCATATGAATTGCTCGATGCCATTGATGAGGATGACACAGATGGAATTATTGAGGAACTTGGGGATGTTCTTTTACAAGTGATGCTTCATGCCCAAATCGGGGAGGATGAAGGTTACTTTAGCATAGAAGATGTGATAGAAGGAATTAATGAAAAGATGATCCGCAGACATCCTCATGTGTTTGCCGACACCTCTGTGGAAGATGCTGAGGATGTCATCACCAATTGGGAAGCCATCAAAGCTGAGGAAAAAGGAGAAAGGGCCGAGCAGTCCATTCTTGATTCGGTTGCAAAAGGGCTTCCTAATCTTACAAAAGCATTCCAATATCAGAAAAAAGCCGGTAAAGTAGGGTTTGATTGGAACGACGTCGCCCCGATGTGGGATAAGGTGAATGAGGAAATTCAGGAGTTGCAGGAAGAATTGACAAAGGATGCAAGCTCGGACCTTGTGGCTGCAGAATTTGGGGACGTACTTTTTGCTCTCGTTAACATTGCAAGATACTATAAAATAGACCCAGAAGAAGCCGTGTCCCTAACCAACCGAAAATTTTACCGCAGGTTTACTTTTATCGAAAACAAGGTAAAGGAATTAGGGCAAACCTTCGAGAATCTATCATTAGAACAATTAGATGCTATTTGGGAAGAAGCGAAAAAGAACGGGTTATAATTTGATGAAGATTCTCCATTCTACGCAAATATCCTAGCTGGTGCTTGAAGCACATGGCAAAGACTCCTGCTGGAGGTAGCACTTAGCGGAGATCCGCAGGCTTGCCGAGGAGGCTCGGCAAGTGCCCCGAGGAAAGCGAAGCCTAGTGCGGAAATCACCAGCCGGGTTTAACAGACATATAATTTAGGGGGAGTAACAGAATGCGATTAGATAAATTTTTGAAAGTATCAAGAATCATCAAGCGTCGTACACTTGCTAAAGAAGTGGCAGAGCAGGGACGTATCTATATCAACAACGTACAAGCTAAAGCTAGCAGCAATGTAAAAGCAGGAGATGAATTGAAAATCCATTTTGGCCAAAAAATCGTGACTGCTTCCGTCGATAACATTCAGGAAAATGCCAAAAAAGAAGATGCGGCCATGATGTACACCATCGTGAAAGAAGAAAGAGTAGAACAAACAGAAGAGTAACGGACAGGCATGTTCTAAAAAATTATCCCTCTCATATACATGTACTATCTTCAAGTACTAAATAGGTGAGGGATGAATATGAACCAATACTATGATTCAAATCAAGGAAATAAGCAGACTGTCCAAGAGCAAGACATCGTGATGAGAAGTCGCAGAATGTTGGATATCACCGGTGTAAAGCAAGTGGAAAGTTTTGATAACGAAGAGTTTTTATTAGAAACAGTGATGGGATTTCTCTCTGTAAGGGGCCAAAATCTCCAGATGAAAAACCTGGATGTAGAAAGTGGCGTCGTCTCGATCAAAGGAAAGATCATGGAAATCATTTATTTAGATGACCAACAGGCGGAGAAAGCTAAAGGGTTCTTTAGTAAGTTGTTCAAATGACACTTAGCACCCAGCTTTATACAATGCTTGCCATGATTGGGATGGGGGCATGGCTTGGAGCTGCCATCGATACGTATGGACGTTTTCTGAAACGGGAAAAGAGAGCCAAGTGGATTGTGTTTATTCATGATATCCTCTTTTGGCTCTTGCAAGCCCTTATCGGCTTTTATGTATTGCTGAGAGTCAATGAAGGAGAAATACGTTTTTATATTCTCATTGCACTCGTGTGTGGCTTTGCAGCTTATCAAAGCTTATTCCGATATTTTTATTTGAGCTTGCTGGAATCCATCATACAACTTGTCATCAACTTATATCGCTTCTTGGAAAAAATGGTTAGAATGCTAATAGTGAAGCCAATTCAACTATTAGTACAAGCCCTTATTGTATTATTATTGGGTATTTGGAAGTTTCTTTACTCGACCGTTCGCTTTCTGCTTTTGCTTTTATGGCGAATTGTTAAAATTTGTTCCTTACCATTCAAGTGGATCCTTATGCTAGTATGGAAGTTGGTCCCGAACGTGGTGAAAAAATATTTACACATTGTTTTCAAAAAACTTGAAGGATTTTTCACACTAGTAAAGAATAGGAAACATAGTATAATAAATAGAGTAAAGAACTTTTGGAAAAAGCGCTAGGAGAGGAATGATAAGATGAGCGCGGCAAAAGATGAAAAGGTAGCAAAAATCCATTCCGATTATTCCAAACAAAAACAGGACCAGCAGTTGAAACAACAGAAAAGACGCCGTGGGCTTTATCGCCGATTATCATTATTCTTTTGTTTAGCATTAGTCTTTGGAATACTAATGGGAAAAACACTCTTAGACCAACGAGCTATCCTTCAGGAAAAAGAGGATAGAAAAGAAGTTGTTCAACAAGAGCTGGCAAAACTTAAAAAAGAACAACAACGTTTAGAAGAGGAAATTGTAAAACTGAACGATGATGATTATATTGCGAAGATCGCACGTAGAGATTATTTCATGTCAGAAGAGGATGAAATCATCTTCAATATGCCTGACGATTCGTCGTCAGATTAGTCGTCATATTGACACCTCAATTTTGCTCTAGGTATAATGGTAGGTAAAGTGATTTATTTTTTATGATTTTAAGGAGGAGCATTTTTTTTATGTCAATCGAAGTAGGCAGCAAGTTACAGGGAAAGGTAACAGGAATAACTAATTTTGGTGCGTTTGTTGAATTGCCAGGAGGAGCTACTGGTCTTGTTCACATCAGTGAAGTTGCAGACAACTACGTTAAGGACATCAACGACCATCTTAAGGTTGGTGACGAAGTGCAGGTGAAAGTAATCAACGTGGAGAAGGATGGCAAGATTGGTCTATCCATCAAGAAGGCAAGCGACACATACCGTGAGCCACAACCACGTTCTGCTGCACCATCACAACGTCCGAACAACAATCAACAACGCTCAAATCAACGCCCACCACGAGGAAGAAGAGAAGAATTCAAACCAAAGGAAAACTTCGAACAGAAGATGGCAAGATTCTTAAAAGATAGTGAAGATCGTTTATCTTCCCTGAAGCGCAACACGGAATCAAAACGTGGAGGTCGTGGAGCAAGTAGAAAGTAACTTGCTGCTGAAAATCTCATATATATAAACGTAATGTTTGAACACGCCCTTTATGTGGGGCGTGTTTTTTTATTTAGTACACTTAACTATATCCTCCTATGGTGAATGCATACCCTTTAGTTGATTGTAGTGGAAGGCGCGAAGACTCCCGCGGGAGGAAGGGACAGGTGAGACCCCGCAGGCGAAGCCGAGGAGGCTCCCGGACCGCCCGCAGGAAAGCGAAGCGCCTGGAACGGAAATCAACCGTCTTAAAATCTCCTTTTGCTAAAATGGATAAAGGCGTTGTATACATGGATAAATCTCTTTTACAATGGATAAATCCTTTTTACGATGGATATCTGTGCGTTTACAATGGATAAAATCAATTTACAATGGATAAACGTAAAATCATCCGAAATTTACGTGTCAGGAACAATTAATATCGAGTGATCCACCCAAAAATAACAAGAAAGTTACCCCAAACCCCTTAATTTAAAGTTCGCTAACACAAAAAAGCTGCCACAATTTCAGGTATTCCCTGAAGCTGTGGCAGCTTTTATTATTATGACCCATACGGGATTCGAACCCGTGTTACCGCCGTGAAAGGGCGGTGTCTTAACCGCTTGACCAATGGGCCTTATAAAGTTGGTAGCGGCGGAGGGAGTCGAACCCACGACCTCACGGGTATGAACCGTACGCTCTAGCCAGCTGAGCTACACCGCCAAGTTTATAAGGATTGCATGAGATTCAAAAAGTAAGTCTCTCATAAGACACAAGAATTATCATACTAACTTATCATTCATATGTCAATACATTTTAAAAATGTAAGAATTATTAGAACATTATCCTAGCAATTACCTATTGAATTTACAAAAACTGATGAGAGTGATTAGCAAATGCGATGATTTCATGACAGCTTTTCCCTCTTTTCCTTGTAATAAGTCGAACACTTCTTAGGTTCTGGGCGGTTCTTTTGACAAATCTTTTCCTTTTGAGCTTGTATAATGACCCCAATAGATAAAATATGGGAGTGGATATCATGCAAGGACTAGAAAGAGATTTGGGGGAACCGGTTTCCAATCTTCAGTTTGGGAAAATCAAAAAAACAATAGTGAAGTCAATGCATTCGACGAAAACGAAGCTTACGACTATCCTTTTTCACCAAGGATTTCTTTTAGTCTTTATCGGATTTTTACTGGGACGAGCCTTGATCCTAAATGAAATTACACCTTTTGCGTTACCGTTTTTCGCAGCAGTGTATTTTTTAAAAAAGAAACGGGCTGGGCTCACGTTAATTGCTTTAATGGTTGGATCGGCCACCATCTCGGCACTTACAGCCGCATATGTGTTGGGTGGGATGATATTATTTGTTCTTCTCTTCAAGTGGGCACAGGCATTAAAGATAGAGCCACTTAAGTCTATGCCGTTCCTAGTCTTCCTCTCGGCTTTTCTCTCCAAAACAACAATGATTTATTTTACAACAGGAATTGTGACGTATGATTGGCTGATGATTGGAGTAGAGGCGGGGCTTGGATTTATCCTCACACTTATTTTCTTTCAGAGTCTACCGCTTATCACAATGAAGAAAAAGAGACAGGCGTTTAAAACAGAAGAAATTATTTGCCTCATTATTCTATTCGCTTCCGTTCTGACAGGGACCATCGGTTGGACAGCCTATGATCTTTCTGTTGAACATATATTATCTCGATATCTTGTGTTAATCTTTGCATTTGTTGCTGGGGCCACCATTGGTTCCACGGTTGGTGTGGTGACAGGTCTCATATTAAGCTTAGCTACTGTATCTAATCTATATCAGATGAGTCTGCTGGCTTTTGCCGGTTTGTTAGGAGGGCTGCTGCGGGAAGGAAATAAGATTGGTGTATCGGTGGGACTGCTTCTAGGCACATTACTAATTGGCATTTATGGGGATGGGATGACGCTAATTGTTCCTACTATCATGGAGTCGATGGTAGCTGTTGCACTCTTTCTGCTAACCCCGCAAAGAGCTATTGCTAATTTGGCGAAATCCATTCCCGGAACAGCTGAACATACAGCCGAGCAACAGCAATACATGCGGAAAATCCGTGATGTAACTGCCAATAGAGTGGAACAATTTTCACACGTTTTCCAAGCATTATCCAATAGCTTTTCAAAATTTCAATTTGAACACCCTAATTCTGAAAAAGAAGTGGACCTCTTTTTGAGCAATGTTACAGAGAAAACGTGTCAAAATTGCTTTAAAAAAGAGCAGTGTTGGACACAGAATTTCCAGAAAACCTATGATTATATGACTCATTTAATGGAGGATACAGAGGAAGGAACCATTAGTCTGAATGTCAAACTGCAAAAGGAGTGGGATCGCCATTGCGTAAAATCGGAAAAGGTAAAAACCGTGATCAAAAACGAGCTAGCCCAGTTCCACGCGAGTGAGAAACTGAAAAAACAATTAATGGAGAGTAGGAGGTTGGTAGCGGATCAATTGATGGGAGTATCACAAGTAATGGAGGACTTTGCAAGGGAGATTCAGCGAGAGAGGGAGAATCATTATGTTCAGGAAGATCAGATTTTAGATGCCCTCCAAGCATTTGGTATTGAAATTGAACAAGTGGAAATTTACAGCGTCGAGCAGGGGAATGTGGATATTGAAATGACCGTTCCGTACTGCGAAGGGCGAGGTGAGTGTGAAAAACTCATCGCCCCGATGCTTTCAGATATATTGCGAGAGAATATTATTGTTAAAAAGGAAGAATGTAATTCTGATAACAATGGGTACTGTCATGTATCATTCGGCTCTGCAAAAGCGTTTGTAGTCGACACAGGCGTTGCGCATGCCGCTAAAGGAGGAGGACTGATATCAGGAGATAGCTATTCCACCATAGAATTAGGTCACGGAAAATACGCCATTGCCATTAGTGACGGGATGGGAAATGGTGAGCGCGCGCACTATGAAAGTAAAGAAACATTAAAGTTGCTTCAAGAGATTCTACAGTCTGGAATTAAAGAAAAAGTAGCCATCAAATCGGTTAATTCGGTCCTATCATTAAGGACGACCGATGAGATATTTACTACGCTCGATCTAGCAATGATTGACCTTCAAGATGCTTCTGCCAAGTTTTTAAAAGTTGGTTCGACTCCAAGTTTTGTGAAGAGGGGAGATAAAGTAATAAAAATTGAAGCAAGTAATCTACCAATGGGGATTATTCAAGAATTCGATGTGGACGTCGTGAGTTCCCAGTTAAAAGCTGGTGACCTGCTCATTATGATGAGCGACGGAATTTTTGAAGGACCAAAGCATGTAGAAAACTATGATTTATGGATGAAGCGAAAGGTATCCGAAATTAGAACGGACGACCCGCAAGAAATGGCAGACATCATAATGGAGGAAGTCATTCGGACAAGATCAGGTCAGATCCAGGACGACATGACGGTTGTGGTAGCAAAAATAGAGAGGAATATTCCGAAATGGGCAGCCATTCCTGCCTATCACTATTTATCCAAAAACCAAGGAATGAAGGAGGCGCTTTAAATGTTGAAAACTTTATCTAAAATGGTAACGGGTCTTGTGAAAGAAATGGGTGGCCGTCGTGAGATTGTAGAGGAAGTACTTGAGAGCCCAACTGTTAGTGTGGTGCCGGTTAGTCCGATGAATTTGCTGGGGAGACAAGTCCTGAAACTGGCAATGAATGCGGAGATCATGTTTAGAAGAGCAGCCAACGAGTCAGATAATGCCAAGAACACAATGTGGAGAAAGCAAAACATGCTGGCAGTGATTGCAAGAAATATGACGGAAAAAGAGATGATCGCTTTAACGGGTATGAAAGCAACGAAAGAGAATGGAAAAGGAAAGATTCAAGTAGCAATGCCGAAAAAAGCAAAGGGAGTCAAGGAACGAATAGGACACCTTTCAAAACTGCCAATCAACGTACTGGCTGAATTCAAGTTTGCACTATCTCTTTCTAGCAACAAGGAAGTGGCCGGGGTGAATACCTCTTAGAAGGTAAATTCCACACAAAAGGTATAAATTAAGCCCGTCTCGTCCATGATGGCTAATGTAAATTATACGCATTAGGAGGGGACGAAACGTGTATAAAGGAACGTTAAAACAAATTCTATTAATTACAGACGGATGCTCAAATTCAGGGGATGACCCAATTGCCATGGCAGCCCTAGCGAAAGAACAGGGTATTACAGTAAATGTTATTGGGGTGATGGATGAGGATACGATAGATGAAAGAGGAATGCAAGAGATAGAGGGGATCGCAATGTCTGGTGGTGGCGTCAGTCAAATTGTGTATGCCAAGAACTTATCTCAGACAGTCCAGATGGTGACCAGAAAAGCGATGACCCAAACATTACAGGGGGTTATTAATAAGGAGCTTCAACAAATATTGGGTTCAGAAACTTCCATGGAGGACCTTCCGCCTGAGAAACGCGGGGAAGTGATGGAAGTAGTGGATGAACTAGGTGAAACGGTTTCCCTGCAGGTGCTGATTCTTGTTGATACTAGTGCTAGCATGAAGTCCAAGCTTCCAACCGTCAAGGAAGCACTATTGGATTTGGCACTAAGCTTGAATGCAAGAATTGGTGATAACCAGTTTTCAGCCTTTGTTTTCCCGGGAAAACGCCAAGAAGTGGAGAAGATCTTAGATTGGACACCGAAGTTGGAATCGCTGTCCAGTATTTTTCCAAAGCTATCGACAGGCGGGATCACGCCAACAGGTCCTGCCATTCAAGAAGCCATTCCTTATTTTAAAGAAACACGTAACCTGAGGAGCTTGATTTCCGATGATGAACAATACTATGAAGAATCCGGTAGGTAATCTGCCTCAAGGGACGACCATTATCGGAAAATGGCATAAAGAGAGATACACCATTGTCAGAACACTCGGGTACGGTGCGACGGGGTATGTATATCTAACTAGGAGTTCAAAGGGATTAGCTGCATTAAAAATAAGTGAAAACAGCATGTCCATTACTTCTGAGGTTAATGTCCTGCGTCATTTTTCGAAGGTCCAAGGGTTCTCCCTGGGGCCTTCTTTGTTAGATGTAGATGATTGGGAGAGGCCAAGCCTTGGTGGAAAACAGACTTTTTCCTTTTATGTGATGGAATTTCTCGAAGGGGAGCCTCTTTTATCTTTTGTCCAAAAAAGGGGAATGGAATGGGCTGGCATTCTAACTTTGCAATTGCTTACAGATCTTGAAACGCTTCATCGTGAAGGTTGGGTGTTTGGAGATCTGAAGCCCGATAATCTCATTGTAACGGCAACCCCTCCAAAAGTACGGCTTGTGGATGTTGGAGGCACGACCCAGCATGGCCGGGCCATTAAAGAATTCACAGAGTTTTTTGACCGGGGTTATTGGGGACTGGGTTCTAGGAAGGCAGAAGCTAATTACGATCTATTTGCCGTAGCAATGATTATGATTCACATCTGTTACCCAAAACAATTCCAAAAGAACGGAGAGGGCGGAATTAAGCAACTAGAAGAGCAGATTGACAAAAACGCTTGGCTAAAAAGGTATAAAATTGTCCTGATGCGAGCGTTAGCCGGTGAATATTCCTCTGCACATGAAATGAAAAACGGTATGCTTTCTGTCATGAGCCAACGTAACCCAAGTAACTCTCCAAAAGGGCCGGCACAGCGGACAGTAAACAACAAAGCCAAACAAGGCCTAACCTCAAGGACAAGTCGAGTAGGAGGAAGAGCAGCTACGAGTAAACCTGTAAATCCTGTGCCACAGAAAGCCACAAGCAAAGGGTGGATGGAAACTGCCGTGCTATTATCGGTTATTTTGTTTGCTTATTTCTTCTATTTATATGGTCAGATAATGTAGGTATAAGCGTTTTGAGGATGTGTACGGGGGTATAAAGCAGTATGGATGTTTTTGGATAAGCATCTATTTTTGCAGGAGAAGAAGTCAAATGGTAGGATAAAATAGAAATTATACGCGTAGATTAAAGGAATGGGTACACAATATGTGGGAGACTGTCTCGACATTCATAGATAAATATGACTTGCTGCCAGCCAACTCGACTGTGGTGGTTGGTGTCAGTGGCGGAGCAGATTCCATGGGTTTGCTTCATTATTTAGATTCCATTAAAGAAGCTAAGGACCTGAAGCTAGTAGTAGCCCACGTCGATCATATGTTCCGAGGGGCGGAATCCGAAGAGGATATGAAATTTGTAAAGCAACAAAGTGAAAAGAGGAGTCTTCTTTTTGAAGCAGAACAAATCAATGTGTCTGCCTATCAGAAAGAGAAGAAACTCACCGTGCAAGTTGCAGCAAGAGAATGCCGCTATGCTTTTTATGAAAAAGTGATGAAGAAACATCATGCTGACTTCCTTGCGCTCGGTCACCATGCAGACGATCAGGTGGAAACCATTCTGATGAGACTTGGAAGGGGATCTTCTATGACTGGTTACGCAGGGATACTTCCTAAACGGGCCTTTGGAGATGGAGTGATTATTCGTCCGTTCTTAACTGTAACAAAGTCTGAAATCTTGGAATATCTAACTGTCCATGGCGTTCCATTCAGGCATGATCCCAGCAATGACAAGGACGCCTACAGAAGAAACAGGCTGCGGCATCACATTCTACCAGTTTTGAAGGAGGAATTTCCTGGACTTCATAAGAGGTTTCAAGCTTTCAGCGAGCAAATACAGGAGAGTGAACAATACATAGGGGCGTTAGTGGAAAAGGAATGGATTGCCGTTATTAAGAGTAAAGCAAACGATAGAGTGATATTGGATATCAAACCATTGCTTTTAATGGCTAAACCTTTACAAAGGCGTGGGATTCAACTAATATTAAACTATCTCTATAATAATGAAATTCCTCCATCTCTTTCCTCTATACATATTGATAATTTATTATCCTTATTGGAAAGTGAACACCCTTCTGGAAGGCTGCATTTCCCAAATGGCTTACAGGTTTTCAAATCTTATGATGAATGCACATTGACATTTGATAAGGATGAATATGATAAAGCCTACAAGCATAAGCTTGAAGTCCCTGGTAATGTGGCGTTAGCAACCGATTTTAAGATCACCAGCGAGATTCGGACACTTGAAAAACCTCAAGATGTCAAAGAAAATCAAGCTGTGATTGATTTATCGAAGGTCGCTCTTCCGTTATATGTGAGAACCCGTTTCGACGGCGATCGAATGAAACTGAAGGGGACAAACGGTTCCAAAAAAATCAAAAGCATCTTCATTGAAGGTAAAATACCTCTTCAACAACGAGAAATATGGCCTTTAATTGTCGATGCCAACCATGAGATTTTGTGGATACCCATGCTTAAACGTTCCGCTTTCGAAGCAACAGAGGAAACGATGGGTCCTGTTTTAGTATTAACTTGCAAAACGAGTCAAAAAGTTTGGGAGGCAACAAAGAAATGAACAAAGATATCGAAAAAGTACTCTTTAGTGAAGAAGAGCTTCAAGTAAAGGTTAGAGAACTAGGTGCACAATTAACAGAGGACTACAGTGATCGTTTTCCTTTGGCGATTGGTGTGTTAAAAGGCGCAATGCCTTTCATGGGTGACCTTATCAAACGTATGGATACATATTTGGAAATGGATTTCATGGACGTTTCAAGCTACGGAAACTCCACTGTTTCCTCTGGTGAAGTAAAGATCCTAAAAGACTTAGATACTTCAGTTGAAGGAAGAGACATCCTGATCATCGAAGACATCATCGACAGCGGTTTGACGCTAAGCTACCTAGTGGAATTATTCCGCTACCGTAAAGCGAAATCCATCAAGATTGTTACACTACTTGACAAACCAAGTGGAAGAAAAGCTGATATCACAGCTGACTATGTTGGGTTCATCGTACCAGATGAATTTGTTGTAGGTTATGGCCTTGATTATGCTGAAAAATATCGTAACCTTCCGTATATCGGAGTATTAAAACCTGAAATTTATTCTAACGTAGAAGAATAAGCTATCCCAATACAGATTCCTTGAATTGGATTAATTTACTATGTTACTATTGGTTTAGTTTGGCTATCGTGGGAGGAGGTAAGGGATGAACAGAATATTTCGTAATACCATCTTTTATTTATTAATATTTTTAGTGGTCATTGGTGTTGTGAGCTTTTTCAATAGCCCTAACACGAGCGAAAAACCGATCACCTATAATACATTCATCCAGAATCTTGAAGAAAATAAGGTGGAGGAATTCACCATTCAGCCAACGCGTTCGGTGTATGAAGCGCGTGGTAAGTTGGAAGGCGCTGCAGAAGGAGAGACTTTTGTATCCGTATTTCCAAATAGTGCAAGTGCTTTGGAACGCGTAGAATCCATTGCCCAAGAGCAGAAGATTCCAATGACAGTAGATCCGGCGGAAGAAACGAGCGGATGGGTAACCTTCTTTACTTCCATCATTCCTTTTGTCATTATTTTTATCCTATTCTTCTTCTTACTGAATCAAGCGCAGGGCGGCGGAAGTCGTGTCATGAACTTTGGTAAAAGTAAGGCAAAGCTATATAGCGAAGAGAAGAAAAAGGTTAAATTTAAAGACGTTGCCGGTGCAGATGAGGAAAAGCAAGAGCTTGTCGAGGTTGTGGAATTCTTAAAGGATCCACGCAAATTCTCCGAGCTTGGTGCACGTATCCCTAAAGGGGTTCTGCTTGTTGGACCTCCTGGTACAGGTAAAACGTTACTAGCGAGAGCGGTGGCAGGAGAAGCTGGCGTACCATTCTTCTCTATCAGTGGATCTGACTTTGTGGAAATGTTCGTCGGGGTCGGTGCATCCCGTGTACGTGACCTTTTTGAAAATGCGAAAAAGAACGCTCCATGTATCATTTTCATCGATGAGATCGATGCAGTAGGTCGCCAACGTGGCGCAGGCCTAGGTGGAGGTCATGATGAGCGTGAACAGACTTTGAACCAATTGCTTGTTGAAATGGATGGTTTCGGAGCGAATGAAGGGATTATTATCGTTGCCGCAACGAACAGACCGGACATTCTTGACCCGGCATTATTGAGACCTGGTCGCTTTGACCGTCAAATCACGGTAGATCGTCCTGACTTGAAAGGCCGTGAAGCAGTACTGAAAGTCCATGCAAGAAACAAACCTATCGATGATAGTATCAATATGAAGACAATTGCGATGCGTACCCCTGGTTTCTCCGGAGCGGACCTTGAAAACTTGTTGAATGAAGCGGCACTTGTTGCTGCAAGACAAGACAAGAAGCATATCGATATGTTGGATATTGATGAGGCAATTGATAGAGTAATTGCTGGACCTGCTAAAAAGAGCAGAGTTATCTCTCAAAAAGAGCGAAATATCGTTGCATACCATGAAGCGGGCCATACGATTATTGGTGTCGTATTGGATGAAGCTGATACGGTACATAAAGTGACAATCGTACCTCGCGGGCAGGCTGGTGGTTATGCGGTCATGCTTCCAAAAGAAGATCGTTACTTTATGACTAAACCAGAGCTATTAGATAAGATCACAGGTCTATTGGGTGGTCGTGTTGCAGAGGAAATCACATTTGGTGAAGCAAGTACTGGTGCCCACAATGACTTCCAACGTGCAACAGGTATAGCGCGTAAAATGGTAACCGAATACGGAATGAGCGAAAAGCTTGGCCCGTTACAATTTGGTCAGGCTTCAGGAGGGCAAGTATTCCTTGGCCGTGATATCCAAAATGAGCAAAACTACAGTGATGCCATTGCACACCAAATTGATATGGAAATTCAACGTTTCATCAAAGAGTGTTATGAAAGAGCGAAGCAAATTCTTACCGAGAACCGAGATAAGCTGGAGCTTGTAGCGCAAACTCTATTAGAAGTTGAAACACTTGATGCAGATCAAATCAAACACCTATTTGACAAAGGGAAGCTTCCAGAACTTCCTACAAAGGCTGATGGTGGCGAAGATGTGAAAGTGAATATCAACTCTAAAAAAGATGAAAACAAAACTGAATCCACTGATCAAAACAAACCTGAATAAATAAAAAGGTGCCTGGAGTAAAATCAGGCACCTTTTTTATGTGATCCAAAGTGTCAAATAGGATTATCCCCTGTTGATGGAAGTGCAGGGGTGAGACTCCTGCGGGGAAGTAGCGGCAATGTTGAGAGCAATCACGAAGGAGAACGCAGAAAAACTGAAAATTTATGTGGTGAAAGAATTTATAGCTTTTGATTGGAGCAAAAGGCGAAGACTCCTGAGGGAGATAGCGCTAGGTGGAGACCCCACAGGCGTAGCCGAGGAGGCTCCAGCAGCGCCCCTAGGAAAGCGAAGCCCGGAACGGAAGGGAACAGGGAGTTAACAAGAACAGTAGAATTCTGTCGAATCATGATTTCCCAAGGAATAATAATTTCTATTGGGTCAGTTAGGTTACCATATAGTATAATGAAACTAATTTTAAAGCATGGTGGGGATATAAATGTTATTTGTGTTAGATGTCGGTAATACCAATACCGTAATAGGTGTATATGACGGAGAAGAATTAAAGCATCACTGGCGTGTCGAAACAAGCCGTAATAAAACAGAAGACGAATTTGGCATGATCTTTAAATCTCTCCTTGAACATGTGGGCTTAAGTTTTAAAGACTTTGAAGGAATCATCATTTCTTCCGTTGTGCCGCCAATCATGTTCTCCCTTGAGAGAATGTGTCAAAAATATTTTCATCTGAAACCATTGATTGTCGGACCAGGAATCAAAACAGGCTTAAATATAAAGTATGAAAATCCAAGAGAAGTTGGAGCAGACAGAATCGTCAATGCGGTCGCAGGGATCCATCTTTACGGAAGCCCGTTAATCATTGTGGACTTTGGGACTGCAACCACGTATTGCTACATAAACGAGGACAAGCAATATATGGGTGGCGCAATCGCACCGGGAATCAGCATTTCCACAGAAGCGCTTTATTCCCGTGCATCCAAGCTTCCTAGAATAGAAATAGCAAGACCAGATGGAGTAATTGGTAAAAACACCGTAAGTGCGATGCAAGCGGGTATTCTTTTTGGCTATGTTGGTCAAGTTGAGGGTATCGTAAATCGTATGAAGAGACAAAGTGACGTAACCCCTAAAGTTATTGCTACTGGTGGCCTTGCTGCGCTTATCGGTAATGAATCAGATGTCATTGATATCGTAGATCCTTTCTTAACGTTGAAGGGACTGCATTTGATTTACATGAAAAATACTAAAGAGGATTGAAATTTGAAAGGAGCTAACTAGCATGTCAGACTATCTCGTAAAAGCTTTGGCTTTTGAAGGCCAGGTACGTGCATATGGAATCAGAACAACAGAAACAGTGGGAGAAGCTCAACAACGCCATCAGACATGGCCAACCGCTTCTGCAGCATTAGGACGGGCGATGACTGCTTCCGTCATGATGGGTGCGATGTTAAAGGGAGAAAATAAACTTACCGTGAAAATTGATGGCGGTGGTCCAATCGGGGTAATTTTAGTCGACAGCAATGCAAAGGGGCAAGTTCGTGGTTATGTTACCAACCCACAAACGCATTTTGACTTGAATCAGCACGGTAAACTTGATGTAGCACGTGCGGTCGGAACCAACGGAACGCTTTCTGTTGTTAAGGACCTCGGACTTAGAGAACATTTTTCTGGTCAAACCGAATTGATATCAGGAGAGCTAGGAGAAGATTTTACTTATTACCTTGTATCTTCCGAACAAGTTCCCTCTGCAGTCGGAGTGGGCGTGCTTGTTAACCCTGACAATACCATTCTTGCAGCGGGAGGATTCATCATTCAGCTTTTACCAGGAACGTCAGAAGAGACGATTACATTGATTGAAGAGAAAATCAACAATATGACTCCTGTATCCAAGTTGATTGAAAGAGGCTTAACGCCGGAGGAACTTTTGACAGAAATTCTTGGTGAAGGGAATGTTAAGTTCCTGGAAACCATGCCGATTGAATTCAAATGTACATGTTCAAAAGAGCGTTTTGAACAAGCAATCATTTCATTGGGAGAAAAGGATATAACAGAAATTATCGAGGAAGACGGTCAAGCAGAAACACACTGCCATTTCTGTAATGCAAGGTATCTTTTCAGCAAAGAGGAATTAGAGGCAATGAGGGAGCAAGTAAAAGGCTAGGGGGCACATATGAACCAAAAGCGGAGATTAAAACAAAAGTGGGTATGGAATATCATCTTTGGTCTTGTGATTATTAATTGTCTCACTCTAGCTGTAGTGGTAAAACAGAGCTTCTCGTTAAAAGAGGCAGCTTTTGTAAATGGTCAAGCCAATATTGTTGCAACAGTTGGAGATACCGTCATTACGAGGAAAGATATGTTAGAGGAACTTGAAGGCATGTATGGACAGGAAATGCTGACGAAAATGGTCAATAATGAAGTGGTTAAACAAATTGCGAAGAAATACAATGTGACAGTATCAGAACAGTCGGTCGACAGAGAATGGAAAATGATTAAAACGATGTACAGCCGTTCTCCTATGCATACGAATACTTCTGAAGAGCTTGTGAAAGAACAGATTCGTTCTAGCTTATTGCTCGAAGAATTACTTGTTAAAGATGTCACGATACCAGAAACGGAATTGCAAAGCTATTATCAAGAAAACAAGCAGCTATATACGATTGAGGACTCTTTTCATCTCTCTCATATTATCGTAGAGACCAGGGATGAGGCAGAAACTGTTGTAAAAGAATTAAAGGATGGTTCTAATTTTACGTCTCTTGCAATGGAAGTCTCAACGGATGAGTTGACGGCAAATCAAGGAGGAGACCTTGGATTTTTAACACATGAATCGCAAGTCTATCCGACTGTCTATATGACAGAAGCTGCAAACCTGAAAGCAAAGTCGTGGAGCGATCCTATTTCTGTTGACGGAAAATATGCAATCATCTACCTTCATGAAAAAATAGACGGAGTCACATATTCCTTTGAAGAAGTAAAAGATCAGATTCGCCGACATCTTGCTATGGAACACATGGACGGTTCGGTGGATGCCTCGATATTCTGGGACGAAGTTGGTGTGGAGTGGAACCTTCCTTCTGCACAATAGGTCGAACCAAATAAATTGACAATTCAGATTTAATGGTGTTAAATGGGATTAATCCGACAAAAACACTAAGTTTTAAAGGCAGGGGGAAAAATAATGGTACGAGTAGCAAATTCTATTGATGAGTTAGTCGGGAATACTCCCGTCGTAAAGCTAAATCGAATTGTAGAAGAAGACATGGCAGATGTGTATCTGAAGCTTGAATTTATGAATCCTGGCAGCAGTGTTAAGGATCGTATCGCCCTAGCGATGATTGACGCTGCTATAGAAGACGGCAAGTTAAAAGAAGGCGACACCATTATCGAGCCAACAAGTGGAAACACCGGAATCGGACTCGCAATGATTGCGGCAGCTAAAGGATTAAAGGCTATCTTGGTCATGCCTGAGACGATGAGTTTGGAGAGAAGAAATCTCCTCCGTGCATATGGAGCAGAATTAGTGCTTACACCAGGTCCAGAAGGCATGGGTGGGGCAATTAGAAAAGCGGAAGAATTGGCAAAAGAAAAAGGGTTATTCATGCCGCAGCAATTCAATAATCCGGCAAACCCTGAGATTCACCGTAACACGACAGGCAGAGAAATTGTAAAACAATTCAGCGACGGTCTTGATGCCTTTGTTTCTGGTATCGGAACAGGCGGTACTATTACAGGTGCTGGTGAGGTCTTAAAGGAGGCATTCCCTGGAATTAAGATTATAGCTGTGGAGCCTGCGGATTCCCCGGTGCTTTCTGGTGGAAAACCAGGGCCTCACAAAATTCAAGGAATTGGTGCAGGGTTTGTACCTTCAATCTTAGATACAAACATCTACGATCAAATTATCACAGTGAAAAATGAAGAGGCATTTGAATATGCACGCCTTGCTGCTAAACGTGAAGGGTTGCTTGGGGGTATTTCTTCCGGCGCTGCCATTTCTGCGGCACTGCAAGTGGCAAAAGAGCTAGGAAAAGGCAAAAAGGTGCTGGCAATTATCCCTAGTAACGGGGAGCGCTATTTGAGCACACCATTATATCAATTTGAAGAATAGGTTATCTTAAGGGGAACAGTCTGTTGGACTGTTTCCCTTTTCTTTTATCGTGCATCAGAGTGTAATTTTCATGTAATATAAGGGTAGTATGCAATTTAGGAGCGTGACAGCAAGAATGCAAAAGGTGCCTGTAGGAATTAAGCTAACGTTAAATGAAAATCAATGGTTTGAAAAATATAAAGCACTCGCAAAGGACAAGCCTTATCATGTCCTGTTGGAGAGTGGACGTGGGGGAAGATATCATATTATCGGACTCGACCCAATCGCCTCCATTCAAGGGAAAGGACAAGAGCTGCACATTGATCATCTGGATGGGAAAAAGGAAAAAAGAAATGGGAACCCTCTGTCCCTATTACAAGAAATCATTTCTGAGCGATCTATTCAGAAACTACAAGGTTTCCCTGACTTTACAGGAGGAGCAATTGGCTATTTGACCTATGATTGTGTCAGATATATTGAGCGTTTACCGGAAATTGCGGAGGATGACCTTGCCCTGCCTGACCTTTATTTTTTATTATTTGATGATGTATTTGTATATGACAAGCAAGAAAGCGTGCTTTATTTAATCAGCCATTCTCATGAAGGACAAGAAGAGACTGCCAAAACACGACTCGAGCAATATAAAAAGCAATGGGAACTGCCTTTAGAAGAAGCTAGCTATCCATATACACCAGAAAGACAACCTTTAAAAAACAGAGAGGTCTCTTTTACAGAAGAGGACTTCATAAAAGCTGTGAAGAAGGTTCAAGCATATATAGCACAAGGTGATGTTTTTCAGGTGAATCTTTCTGTCAGGCAGGCAGAGACACTCATGACTCATCCGATGGAAGTCTACTCCTCTTTGAGAAAGATAAACCCTTCTCCATATATGGGATATTTGCAGTTTCCTGATTTCCAGCTGGTCAGCGGTTCCCCGGAGCTTTTAGTGAAGAAAAAAGGCGACGTGGTAAGTACACGGCCAATTGCAGGGACCAGATCCCGTGGCAAGACGGACGAAGAGGACCGCAAGCTTGCACAAGAGCTGATTGATAATGAAAAAGAGCGTGCCGAACATGTCATGCTAGTGGACCTGGAGCGGAATGACCTGGGCCGGGTCTGTGAGTACGGCACGGTAGAAGTGAATGAGTTCATGGCTATCGAAAAATATTCGCATGTCATGCACATTGTCTCCAATGTTCAGGGGGAATTGAAAAAAGGAAAGAATATTTCTGATATTATTGAGGCGACCTTTCCTGGAGGTACGATAACAGGTGCACCAAAGGTTAGGACGATGGAGATCATAGAAGAACTTGAGCCGGTAAGACGTTCTGTATATACTGGTTCCATAGGGTGGATTGGCTATGATGGAGAAATGGAACTAAACATCTCCATCCGGACGATGATTGCCAAAGACGGCATGGCTTATGTGCAGGCCGGTGCTGGTGTGGTCATTGATTCTGTGCCGAAGCGTGAATATAAGGAATCCTTAAAGAAAGCCGCGGCCCTATGGAAAGCGAAAGAGCTGAGTGAAGAAGAGGTAAAAAAAAGAGCAGAGGTGAGAGTATGATTTTAATGATTGATAATTATGATTCATTTACGTACAATTTGGTGCAATATTTAGGAGAGCTTGGAGAGGAATTAGTGGTAAAGAGAAACGACGAAATTACCATTGAGGAGATAGAAGAGCTTAATCCTGAGTTTTTAATGATATCTCCTGGACCTTGTTCGCCGAATGAGGCAGGAATTAGTTTAGAAGTAATTAAGCATTTTGCCGGTAAGAAACCAATCTTTGGAGTATGCCTTGGACACCAATCGATTGCCCAAGTGTTTGGCGGAGACGTGATACAGGCGGAAAGATTAATGCATGGCAAGACATCTGAGATGCATCATGACGGGAAGACAATTTTCCGTACCTTGGCAAATCCATTTGTTGCGACAAGATACCATTCTTTAATTGTGAAAAAGGAAACCCTTCCGGAGTGCTTTGAAATAACAGCATGGACAGATCAGGATGAGATAATGGCCATCCGCCACAAAGAGCTTCCAATCGAAGGAGTTCAATTTCACCCGGAATCCATCATGACCTCCGTAGGGAAAGAATTATTGCGCAACTTCATCTCAACTTATTCTCCCAAAAAGGTATAACATGATTGTTTATAAAGACGGAAGCTGGCAGCCGATAGAAGAGACAAATGTTTCGGTTATGGATCATGGTTTTCTATATGGAGTGGGGCTTTTTGAAACGTTCCGCACGTATAAAGGCCTCCCGTTCTTGTTTCACGATCACCTGAGGCGTTTAAGGGACGGGTTAGAGTCGGTCTATATAGAGTGGGACCATTCAGATGAGCAGTTATATAAATTGATAACAGAAGCATTAAAGAAAAACGACTTAACGGATGGTGTAATCCGGCTGAATGTCACTGCCGGCATCAGTAACTGGGGGCTTCCCACAGAGACGTACCGGGCCCCGTCCTTGTTGTTGTTTACAAGGCCTGTACCTGAACACAATGCAGCTAATAAACAGGCTGTAATTTTGAACCGGAGACGCAATACCCCAGAAGGTGATACGAGATTAAAGTCTCACCACTATTTAAATAATCTTTTAGGTAAAAGGGAGTTAGGGACACAGCTGGATGTAGAGGGGATCTTTCTCACGCAGGAAGGCTTTGTGGCAGAAGGACTTGTTTCCAATGTTTTTTGGATAAAAGGGGACACCGTCTATACCCCGAGCATTTCGACAGGAATTCTAAATGGAGTGACTAGAAGGTTCATACTGCACTTATGCACCCTTCTCAAACTGGAAGTGAAAGAAGGGGAATTCCCCGTTAAAGAACTTTTGCAAGCGGATGAGGTGTTTATCACTAACTCTACCCAGGAAATAATAAGGATCAATAAGCTAGATGACACAGTATTCCCTATAGTTGAAACATCGTGGCTCACTTGTCTGAAAGATATATATAAACAGAGTACAGAACAGCAATTGATGACCTATCAACAGGTAAAGAAGGTAGATTGGAAAAATGGGAAATACGAACTTATATCAAACGAATCTGATATGTGGACCATATAACTTGCCGCTGGGTGAAAGAACCTTAATTATGGGGATCTTGAATGCCACGCCGGATTCTTTTTCCGATGGAGGCAAATACAACGAAGTGGAAAGGGCAGTTTTACGCGCTAAGGAACTCGTGGAACAAGGGGCGGACATCCTTGATATAGGCGGGGAATCGACTAGGCCTGGAGCGGAGAAGGTGAGTCTGGAAAAGGAGCTGGAGCGGGTCATTCCAGTTATCCAGGCGATATCCAAGGAAGTGCAAGTGCCCATATCCATTGACACCTATAAAGCAGAAGTGGCAAGGCAGGCAATTCAGGCAGGGGCCCACATCATCAATGATGTATGGGGGGCAAAGGGGGACCCTGATATGCCCGCTGTTGCCGCCGAGCTTCAAGTACCGATCATCCTTATGCAAAATCGGAAAGAGCGGGACTATCACCAATTGATTCCGGATATGATCAGTGACTTGTTTGAGAGTATTACATTGGTAAAGCGTGCCGGGGTGAAGGATGAAAATATCATCTTGGACCCGGGGATAGGGTTTGCTAAAACATATGAGGACAATATCAAAGTGATGCAAAAGCTCGAACACTTTCATACGCTTGGTTACCCACTTCTCCTTGGGACGTCTAGAAAAAGGTTTATCGGCCATGTGTTAGACCTTCCGGCGGAGGAAAGAATGGAAGGGACCGGGGCTACGGTGTGTCTTGGCATACAGAAGGGCTGCCACATTGTCCGTGTACATGATGTGAAAGAGATTGCACGTATGGCGAAAATGATGGATGCCATGCTCTATGAAGGAGGGCTTACCTATCGATAAGATATATGTAAATCAGATGAAATTCTACGGATACCATGGCGTTTTTCCGGAAGAAACAAAACTCGGCCAACGGTTTATGATTGATCTGACAGTGGAACTTGATCTATCCAAAGCAGGTAAATCCGATGACCTAACACAATCCGTCAATTATGCGGACCTCTATAATACATGTAAAAAAGTAGTCGAGGGTGAAACGCATAAATTAGTCGAAACAGTTGCGGAGAGAATTGCAGAGGAGATTTTGTCATCCTTTGAACGGATTAAAAGTTGCACCATCAAAGCCATCAAGCCAGATCCACCAATCCCTGGACATTATGAATCTGTCGCAGTAGAAATTACGAGGGGCCGTTCCTAATGAATACAGCTTATATTGCCCTGGGGTCCAACCAAGGGAACCGTGCCCGGTACCTTCAGGATGCTATCCAACAGATTCATCAACATGACAAGATAACGGTAGAGAAGGAATCTTCCATCTACGAAACAGATCCTGTCGGCTATACAGAACAGGATAAATTTTTAAATATGGTAATTAAAGTTAAAACTCCATTGACATCTGTTGGTTTATTAAAGGTATTACAAGGATTCGAGCATCTTTTTGGCAGGAAAAGAGAAGTACGATGGGGGCCGCGTACTTTAGACCTTGACATTTTATTGTATAACCAAGAAAATATTGAAACAGAAGAGCTTATAATCCCGCACCCAAGAATGTGGGAAAGAGCTTTTGTTTTTGTTCCTTTAATGGAGATCGCGGAAAGTAAAGATCTGCCCATAGAGATAGATAGAAAAGAGCTACTTGCACAACAAGATAGAGAAGGGGTACATGTATGGAAGCCGAGAAGTGGGGAAGACGTATCCGAGCATACCGAAAGCTGAAGGGATATACCCAAGAATCATTCGCAAAAAATCTTCATATATCAGTCTCTGTTTTAGGAGAGGTTGAACGGGGAAACCGCGTTCCTTCACAAGACCTAGTTCAGTCGATTGCCGAGGAACTAAATATTACAGTTAAGGAACTGGAACCACCAGAACTAACCAGGGAGGAGGTCAACAACTGATGTTAAAGATCGGCGATATCACCATGAAAAACCAAGTGGTCTTAGCGCCAATGGCTGGAGTTTGTAATGCAGCATTCCGCCTAACGGTGAAAGAATTTGGAGCAGGCCTTGTCTGTGCCGAGATGGTAAGCGACAAAGCGATTCTCTATAAAAATGCCAAAACGATGGGCATGCTTTATATTGATGAGCGTGAGAAACCACTGAGCCTGCAAATCTTCGGAGGCGAGAAAGATACACTTGTTGAAGCGGCGAAATTCGTGGATAAAAACACAACAGCAGACATCATTGATATTAATATGGGATGCCCGGTACCAAAGATCGTCAAGTGTGACGCAGGTGCCAAATGGCTGCTTGACCCGAACAAAATTTATGAAATGGTGGCAGCTGTCGTCGATGCAGTCGACAAGCCTGTCACAGTTAAAATGCGCACAGGCTGGGACGAAGATCATATCTTTGCCATTGAAAATGCTCGTGCCGTTGAACGCGCAGGCGGGCAAGCGGTAGCGGTCCATGGGCGCACTAGAGTGCAAATGTATGAGGGACATGCTGATTGGGACATCATCAAGCAGGTAAAAGAGTCTGTCAACATTCCAGTCATCGGAAACGGAGATGTTCAAACTCCTCAGGATGCTAAAAGAATGCTAGAGGAAACGGGAGTCGACGGTGTTATGATTGGACGCGCGGCACTCGGGAATCCTTGGATGATCTACAGTACGGTACAGTACTTAGAAACAGGAAAGCTTGTCGGGGAACCATCTGTACGTGAAAAAATGGACGTATGTAAGCTGCACCTTGATCGTCTTATCGACCTTAAAGGAGAAAATACAGCAGTGCGCGAAATGCGAAAACATACAGCGTGGTACCTAAAAGGTATCCGCGGCAATGCATTAGTTCGCAACTCTATTAATGAATGCAACACGAGAATGGATCTTGTAAGCTTGCTTGATAACCTTGTAGAAGAGTCTGAGGCAAAAGAAGCAATGACTTCCCAAGCGATATAAAACTACACTAGGCGACTGTACCCCAAAAACACTATCGAACTGCCAGTAAGTTGCTACTGGCAGTTTTAGCTTTATTTATAGTTGGAAAGTCTATATGATAGATAAAAGAAAAGCTGCTACATAAATGAGTAGATAAATTACTAGTTGGAGTTGAATAGAATGAGTCAAGAAGAATTGAACTTGAATGATCAGTTAATGGTTAGGAGAGAAAAATTACAAAAACACCGCGATAAAGGGTTGGATCCGTTCGGAGCTAGATTTGAACGCACAAATGACTCCAAAGAACTGATTAACCAATACGGTGAAATCGAAAAAGAACAGTTGGACGAACAGGAAATCGCTGTAACGCTAGCAGGTCGTATCATGACAAAGCGCGGTAAAGGAAAAGCAGGTTTTGCACATATCCAGGACCTAACCGGCCAAATCCAATTATACATTCGTAAAGATGCTGTAGGAGATGAAGCATACGAAATCTTCAACTCAGCAGATATCGGGGACATTGTCGGAGTAACAGGCTTTGTTTTCAAAACAAAAGTAGGAGAACTTTCTATTAAAGCGACTTCGTTTGAACTGCTTACAAAAGCATTGCGTCCACTGCCTGAGAAATACCACGGACTTAAAGATGTAGAACAACGTTACCGTCAACGCTATCTTGACTTAATCACAAACCCAGAAAGCAGAGAAACGTTCATTGCACGTTCTAAAATCATCCAAGCGATGCGCCGTTACCTAGACGATCATGGCTACCTGGAAGTGGAAACGCCAATGATGCACTCTATTGCCGGCGGAGCATCAGCACGTCCGTTTATTACACATCACAACACATTGGATATGACTCTATACATGCGTATCGCCATTGAGCTTCACCTAAAACGCCTGATTGTCGGCGGCTTAGAGAAAGTCTATGAAATTGGCCGTGTATTCCGTAACGAAGGTGTATCCACTAGACATAACCCGGAGTTCACCATGATAGAACTATATGAAGCATACGCAGACTACAAAGACATCATGAGCCTTACAGAAAATCTTGTTGCTCACATCGCCAAGGAAGTATTGGGCAGCACGAAGGTTCAGTATGCCGACAGCGAAATTGATCTGACACCTGAGTGGAAGCGACTGCACATGGTTGACGCGGTCAAAGAAGCAACAGGTGTAGACTTTTGGCAGCAGATGACAGACGAAGAAGCTCGTGCTCTTGCAAAAGAACACGGCATTCAAATTACAGAACATATGCAGTTCGGTCATATCTTGAACGAATTCTTCGAGCAGAAAGTAGAAGAGACGCTTATTCAACCTACATTCATTTACGGGCATCCAGTGGAAATTTCCCCACTAGCCAAGAAAAATGCAGAAGATCCACGTTTCACCGATCGTTTTGAATTGTTCATTGTTGGTCGTGAACATGCAAATGCCTTTACTGAGCTTAACGATCCAATCGATCAAAAAGAGCGTTTTGAAGCGCAACTTAAAGAAAAAGAGCAAGGTAATGACGAAGCACACGAAATGGATCACGACTTCATCGAGGCACTTGAATACGGTATGCCGCCAACAGGTGGACTGGGAATTGGAATTGATCGCCTTGTTATGTTGTTGACAAACTCTCCTTCTATTAGAGATGTGTTGTTATTCCCGCAAATGAGACATCGTTAATTCTAAAATGTAACGCCGCACTGTAGAATAAGCAGTGCGGCGTTTTTAGTATAGAGAAAGAATAAAAGGAGTTGTGAAAAAGAACAAAAAGGCGCACTGAATAATGAGACTATTACAACATTATCATTTAACGAAAATAATTTAAAAAACCTATTGCCTTTGTATTCTAGCGATGGTATATTAATATTCGTTGTCACAAACGACATCGTTTCTTCTAAAAAAAGAATTGAAAAAAGTTGTTGACACAAGCCAATTGATTTGGTAAGATAATAAAGTCGCCTTGAGAGAGACGACAGAGCAAATGATCTTTGAAAACTAAACAAAACAACAGCGTCATAACGTCGGTTCTACGGAATACGACAAAATGATTTTAAGTAACACAAGCTAGCAAATTTTGAGCAAAAGCTCAGACTCTTTATTGGAGAGT
>NZ_JAAZWB010000092.1 GCF_012524115.1 Bacillus sp. RO1
GCTCCAATTAACAGCTGGTGCAACCCAAAAAATAAATGTATCTTTTAAACGAAAAAAGACCCGAACTAATATAAGATTTTAAATTAGTTCGGGTTTTATTTAGACTAAAACACTTTTGTCCCAGCCTCGTTAAGGTGGATTAAGAAAAGCTTTTCTCAAGTTCGTCTATTAAGGAGCCGACATAAGCAACAGCTACCTTAATTGGTTCAGGTGTTGTCATATCGACTCCGCCCAGTTGCATTAATTCTAACGGTTTCAACGTGCCCCCTGCTTTTAACGCTGACAGCCAACGGTCCACTGCAGCTTGACCTTCTTCTTGAATCTGTTTGGCTGCTGCTGTAGAAGCAGTAAGCCCAGCGGAATACGTATATGGATAAAGCCCCATATAATAATGTGGCTGGCGCATCCAGGTCAACCCAGCTCCTTCATCCATTTCCACTGCATCTCCCCAGAATTCAGAAAGCAAGGCAGCCTTTTGTTCACATAGAACATTTGCGGTGATAGGAATTCCCTCGTCTGCTAGATTGTAGACCCTGCGCTGAAGCTCACCTTCTAGAATATGTGTAACGAAGTTATGATAATACGTCCCCAATGATTGTAAGATTACCCATCTGCGCATTCTCTCATCATTTGGTTTTGATAGAATATGCTGACTTAACAGCATTTCATTCATCGTGGAGGGAGCTTCTACAAAATATCGGGACGGACGTGTGTTAGAAAGCTTCTGGTATCTGCCTGCTAAGCGGAAGTGCCCTGCATGACCTAATTCATGGGCAAGCGTATAAGCATTTCTCATAGAGTCACTCCAGGTCATGAGGATATAAGGATGGACACCATAAGGACTGGAACAGAAAGCACCCGAACCCTTCCCTACGTTATCAGCCAAATCAACCCAACGATTATTAAGCCCCTCTTCCATTATTTCCATATATTCAGGTCCCATCACTTCTAATGACTCTAGAATTAATTTAGATGCTTCCTCATAAGTAATCTCAGGATTAAAATCTGGATCTAGTGGTGCTTTTAAGTCACAGAATTGCATTGTCTCTAAACCTAGCACCCGCTTTTTCAATTTCGCATATCTGCGCATATGCGGTGCCAACTCGTTTTGTATAGTATCCAATTGATTATGATACATCTCTTTTGTCACCTGTTGATCATGAAGCAGCATATCTGTGACGGATTCATAGTTTCTTAGACGCGCTTCCACCACCTGCTTTTTCACTTCTGTTGCATAAGTTGCCGCATATGTATGCTTGTATTGTTTTAGTGTATCAATATAGGTTTGATAGGCTTTTCTTCGTAATTCAGTATTAGAAGACCCTTCATAATTAGGAAAAGAATTAAAAGATAGCGGATGTTCCTGTCCATCATCTGTAAAAAAAGATGGAAATCTCATATCCGATATTAAGCTTCTTTGATAAATGGTATATGGTGCATTATGCACTTCTCCAAAGGCAGAAAGTACTTCTTCCGCCTCTGGGGATAGCTTATGAGGCTTTGTTTCCAGCACATCCATCAAGGTCTTTTTGTACTCTTCCAATTCTGGTTCTTCTGCTGTGTATGCATTCAATGTTTCTTCATTTAGTTGAAGGATTTCAGATTGGATGAATGATATACTTGCGCTGAAGTTGGAAAGCATGCCGCCTACACGAGTCGAATTAGCTTGATTCTCAGGATTTGTTCCGTCTTCAGATTGTTTTAGGGATGCGAAAGTCATTACTCTCATAACTCTTTCTGTTAAGGCATCCTTGTCTTTTAAACAACGAAGCAATGATTTAGCATCCTTTCCAACTTTTCCTTTATAACAAGTGACAGTTGATAGGTCTTGTTGTACGGCTTGCAACTCCTGTTCCCAAGCTTCTTGTGAAACAAACAAATCTTCGAGATTCCATGTTTGCTCAACTGGGACTTCCTCCCTTTTTAATGCTTTATTCATAACCTTTGCCATTAACTTCCCCTCCATTTATTTCGATAATCGAATCTTTAATATAACTATTATATAAGAAGGAGGAAGTAATTTAAATGATATTTTTGAAAATTCGATATTTACAAAAAGAAAAAATCGCTAACACACCTAAACCCGCGTTACAAATGAGATATCAATCCCTTGGAACTCCTCTCGATTATGGAATATATTGAAAATATTAACCTTGGAAGAATCTTGCCTTTGCGCTTCAACTTTGCCATTTCTATGTAATTTCATTTTCACCAAGGTTTTCATATTGACGATCAGGACCTCTCTCCTCCTTTTTTCTTGTCACCGAGGTCTTCATATCGGCGATCAGGACCTCTCTCCTCCTTTTTCCTCATCACCGAGGTCTTCATAACGGCGATCAGGACCTCTCTCCTCCTTTTTTCTTGTCACCGAGGTCATCATAACGGCGATCAGGACCTCTCTCCTCCTTTTTTCTTGTCACCGAGGTCTTCATAACGGCGATCAGGACCTCTCTCCTCCTTTTTTCTTGTCACTGAGGTCTTCATAACGACGATCAGGACCTCTCTCCTCTTTTTTTCTTGTCACGGAGGTCTTCATAACGGCGATCAGGACTTCTCTCCTCCTTTTTCCTCATCACCGAGGTCATCATGAGGTCGATCAAGAATTACTATCAAGACTATCTCACCATTAAATTACTTTATATTTCCTAAACAATAAAAAAGACACTCTCGCTAAACCGAGAGTGCTCCCTTGTTTTTATTTCATCCTTCTTGCAAAATCAACAAATCGGAATTTGTCCAACCGATGACGCGATTCCGTAAATTGAAAAGGACTTGCATCATCCAAATGGACGATACTTTTTACCACTACCACGTGGGTCAGTCCATTTAAGTCCAATAGCTGCCTATCCTCATCCGTTGCTTCCTCAACTGTTACCTCTTTATCAGCAAAGGCTATTTGCATCCCTTTTTCAGACTCCAAGTAATCATAGATGGAGTTCTTGCATATTTCTGTGTCTAGATAAGGGACTTGACTTTTGATGAAGTAGTCTTTATCCAATATAATACTTTCATCATCCACCCTGCGAGAGCGTACCACCTTCCACAGCTCCCTCTCTCCCAACTTAGCCAGTAAATCAGAAGAGCCATGTACAGTGTCTAGTTCGTGTACGACTGTTTCCCAAGGTCTCCCCATTTTCTCTGCTAATTCCTTGAAACTTACCAAACCTGAAATGGGAAAATCAAATTTATCACGGGCTAGGACAATGGATCCTTTACCTCGGACTTTTTGGATATAGCCGTTATGAGCAAGTTGATTCAACGCTTTCCTTACCGTTTCTCTTGATGTTGTGAAAAGCTCCATCAGCTCATGTTCAGACGGAAGTTTATCTCCTGCCTTGAAATCCTGTTTCTCTATTTTCCTAACCAGCTGCTGATAAATTACTTGATATTTATTATTTTTCATTTTCTACCACCTATGGCTATTGTAGCATTACTTTTTCAGGTGATAAACGATGGATTCGTATGGACGTAGGGTTATTTCGTTATATTGGCTGCTAGAGTCATCATAATTGCTTAATAGCACTTCGGATTTGTAGCCGTCCACATCAACATCCTCTGGTAACACAAAGGCACTTTCCTTGCCATAGTAGTTGCTTATTACAAGAAGTTTCTCATTTTCACTATTGCGGATATAGGCAAATATTTGCGGATGGTCTCCTGAAATCAATTGGAAATCTCCATGTGTGATAACATCATAGTTCTTGCGTAATTCAATTAACTTCTTATAATGATAGAAAACTGAATCTTTATCATTCAACGCCGTCTCTGCATTTATTTCTTTGTAGTTTTTTGCCACTCCTATCCAAGGTGTACCCTTTGTAAACCCAGCATTCTCTTCATCATTCCACTGAACCGGCGTTCTGGAATTATCGCGAGACTTATGGCGAAGGATCTCAAGGATATCCTCCTCGCTCATTCCAGCTTCTTTTTTCAAATTGAAGATATTTAAGGATTCCACATCACGATAATCACTTATTTTCACAAATCCGGGGTTAGTCATTCCGAACTCTTCCCCCTGATAAATATAAGGGGTACCTCTCATCATATGCATGCTTGTAGCAAGCATTTTTGCTGACTTGTTGTGATATTTGCCATCATCACCATATCGGGAAACGACACGAGGTTGATCATGATTACACCAAAACAAGGCATTCCAACCGCCGCCTCTTTCCATCTCAATCTGCCACGTAGACAAAATATCCTTCAACTGTTGGAAATCAAAATCCGCAACAGACCATTTTTCTCCGTTTGGATAATCCACTTTTAAATGATGGAAGTTAAATGTCATGCTGAGCTCGTTCCGATCTGGTCGAGTGTATTTAATACAATGATCAATTGTCGTCGAGGACATTTCCCCTACCGTCATGCTGTCATATTTAGAAAACACTTTTTCGTACATTTCATTCATATATTCGTGAACGCGTGGTCCATCGGTGTAAAATTTACGGCCATCTCCTGGAGGCACTGAACCGTCATCATCCGGGAAACTCTGGTCTTTGGAGATAAGGTTAATTACATCTAACCTAAAACCATCCACTCCCTTATCAAACCAAAAGGTCATCATATCGTAGACTTTTTTGCGAACTTCTTCATTCTCCCAATTCAAGTCTGCTTGCGTCACATCAAATAGGTGCAAGTACCATTGACCTGTTTTCTCATCATATTGCCAAGCATTTCCACCAAACTTGGATTCCCAGTTTGTCGGTTCGCTGCCATCTTGCTTGCTGTCCTTCCAAATATAAAAGTCACGATATGGGTTATTTTCTTTTTGTTCTATAGATTTCTGGAACCACTCATGTTCAGTTGATGTATGATTCACGACAATATCCATAATAACTTTGATTCCTCTATCATGAGCTTGTGATAAAAGCTGATCGAAATCTTCCATCGTTCCATATTCTTCATGAATGGAAAAATAGTCGCTGATATCATAGCCATTATCTTTTTGCGGTGATTTGTAAATAGGAGTCAACCAAATAACATCCACTCCTAATTCTTTTAAATAATCTAGCTTCTCAATAATTCCCTGGATGTCTCCTACACCGTTTCCGGTTGTATCATTGAAGCTTTTTGGATAAATCTGATAAACAACAGATCTCTTCCACCATGGTTCTTGGTCTATTTTGCTCATTTTCATGCACCTCTATATTCAATATATTTAAACGTTAGTTCAGTAAATAAACTCTTGCTTCATATGGCTGCATAGTAAATTCACCTATATTACTTTGTTCTTGCACCGTATAGTTGCTTAGTAAAAGTTGTTTGGTCATAAAGTTAATACCTTTTGGCAGTTTGAAAATAGGCTCCTTGTCATAAAAATTGCATACCACAAGTAGCTTTTTGTCTTGATAGTTTCTAACATAAGAGAAAATCTCCGGGTCATCCTCAAGTATCAATTGATAATCCCCATAAACGATCAGTTCATTCTGTTTTCTCAAGTGAATCAGTCGTTTGTAATAGTTAAAGATAGAATGTTCATTATTTCTTTCGGCTTCTACGTTAATAGACTTGTAATTCGGGTTAACGGCTAACCATGGCTTTCCGGCAGTGAAGCCAGCATTCTCCTCATCACTCCATTGCATTGGCGTTCTCGCATTGTCCCTACTTTTCTTAAAGAGGCTTTCCATCACTTCCTGCTCACTCCATCCTTGTTTTTTCAGGTCAGAATAAGCCTGCAGAGTTTCAATATCCTTATAAGAATCTATCGAATCAAACCTAACATTTGTCATCCCAATTTCTTCACCTTGGTAGACATATGGAGTACCTTTCATCATATGAATAAGCGTAGCCAGCATTTTAGCGGATTCAACTCGGTATTTTTCGTCATTTCCAAATCTCGAAACAGACCTTGGTTGGTCATGATTATTAAAATATAGACTGTTCCAGCCACTATTTGCTAAGGTGTACTGCCACCTTGATAAACTTTGTTTAAGTTCAATCAAATTCAGTTCCTGCACGTCCCACTTTCCATTAGGTCCATTATCCAATCCCATATGTTCGAATTGAAATACCATGTTCAACTCATTTCTTTCTTCACCCGTATAATCTTTAGCCTGATCGGGAGTGACACCTGGCATCTCTCCGACGGTCATGACATCATAGTGAGATAAAACCTTCCCATTCATTTCTTTTAAGTAATCATGTATCTTTGGTCCGTTACGGTAGAACTTGCTTCCCGAAGCATAATTTTTGCCGGGCTTAATCTCTCCATCAGGCATGCTATCTACCTTAGATATGAAGTTGATGACATCCATCCTAAAACCGTCGACACCTTTATCCAGCCACCATTTCATCATGTGATACACTTCTTCCCGAAGCTTTTCGTTCTCCCAGTTGAGGTCCGGCTGCTCTTTGGAAAATAAATGCAGGTAATAATCTTTAGTCTTTTCGTTGTATTCCCAAGCAGATCCACCAAAGTTAGATGCCCAGTTGTTCGGCTCGCTTCCGTCTCCTTTTGGGTCCCTCCAAATATAATAATCACGATATGGATTCTCTCTGGATGTTTTCGCCTGTAAGAACCACTCGTGCTCATCAGAAGTATGATTGACCACAAGGTCCATGATCAATTTCATATCTCGAATATGTACCTCGTGTAACAACTCATCCCAATCATCCATCCTTCCGAACTCATCCATTATTTTCATGTAATTACTTATATCATAACCGTTATCACCATTAGGAGATTCATAAACAGGAGAAAGCCATATGGTATCGATACCAAGTCCCTTTAGATAATCAAGCTTCGTGATTATACCTTGAATATCCCCAATCCCATCACCATTAGAATCCATAAAACTACGAGGATAAATTTGATACACGACACTTTCTTTCCACCAAGAATGCTTCATCTATCAAGCTCTCCCTTCATAATTGAAAAAAATTGTAAAAAGGGGTAGACCCTTTTTACAATCTTTACGCTTCTTTTCTCATTTTCACTTTTGCTATTAAGAAAGTAATGATAAATGGTACGACGAGCACAATTCCCATGCCAAGGAAGAAAATTGGCCAGTATTCCGCCATAATCGAGAAGAATGCGGGTATTCCACCCACTCCTATAGACGGAGCCTTAACGCCAGCAATGGTAATGATAATCCCTGCAATGGCAGATCCGATCATTGCTGCGAAGAAAGGATAGCGGAAACGTAAGTTAACACCAAACATTGCTGGTTCAGTAATCCCCAACCAAGCAGAAATGGAAGATGTTAATGCCAACCCTTTTAACTTCTCATCTTTGGTTGCAAGCATCATGGCAAAGGCAGCTGAGCCTTGTGCTATGTTAGACAGGGCAACCATCGGCCATAAGAATGTACCCCCAATTGTTGCAATCAGCTGGAAATCGACTGCAAGGAATGTGTGATGCATCCCTGTGATTACTAATGGCGCATATAGACCACCATAAATAAGTCCACCTAGTGCAGGAACAGCATCAAAAATTCCGACAAATCCGTTCGTCAGGAAATTACCGATCGCGAATGTAACAGGTCCGATTGCAACAAACGTTACAAATCCTGTCAATAATAAGGTAATCGGTGGGACGATAAGCATATGAAATGCATCACTTACCCGTTTGGATAAGAATTGCTCTACTTTAGCCAGTACAAATGCTGCCACAAGAACAGGCAATACTTGACCTTGATATCCTACTTTTTCAATTTCTAATCCAAAGAACTTCCAAGTTTCAACCGCTCCGTCTTCTTGAGCTTCTGCATATCCCCATGCATTAAGAAGATCAGGATGCACAAGCATTAGTCCAAGCACAATCCCTAACAGTTCACTGCCGCCAAATCGTTTGGCAGCAGACCAACCAATAAGCCCCGGTAAAAAGACAAAGGCCGTATTGGCTATCAGGTTAATGATACTTGCAATATCTGCCCATTCTGTATGAACATCAATAACAGATTGTTCATCATAAAAGATACCCGGCCCGGTTAACAGATTGTTAATTCCCATCAATAGTCCTGCTGTTACAATGGCAGGCAAGATTGGAATAAAAATATCAGCAAGTGTTTTTATTGCACGCTGGAGGGGATTCAAGTTGGATTCAGCAGCTTTCTTTACTTCATCCTTTGAAGCTTCCCCCACACCGGTAATATCTACAAACTCTTTGTAAACCTTATTGACAGTTCCTTGTCCGATAACAACTTGAAATTGACCATTAGTGGAAAAAGAACCCTTCACCACATCAATGCTCTCTAACGCTTCTTGATCTACTTTACTTTCATCATGCAAAGCCAAACGGAGACGAGTCACACAATGTGTGGCTGCACTAACGTTTTCTTTTCCCCCTAAGGCTTGGACAATTTCTTCCGTCTGTTTTCTTATGTCCATTTGTGTTTCCTCCTGTATGCCTTCTCTTTTAATATTGAGATTCTATCTCATTTAATTTTTCATTTTAATTTTTAAAAATTCCGTTTGTCCTTTCACTGCATCTCCACTTGATATCTTTTCGAGACTCTCCACATTTTCTCCATTTGTGATGACAACTGGGGTAATAATGTCAGCAGCTTTTTCTTTAATAAGGTCGATATTAAAAGTAATCAGCTTGTCTCCAGCCTTCACTTTATCGCCTTCTTTTACATGTCCTTCAAAACCTTCCCCATTCATGGACACCGTTTCCAGTCCTACATGAATTAATATTTCCGCACCTGTCAGGGAACGAATACCAATTGCATGTCCTGTATGGAAGAACTGAACGATTTCTCCATCGACAGGTGATACTACCTCCCCTTCTGTTGGAACGATTGCCAACCCATCTCCCATCATTTTTTGAGAAAACGTAGGATCTGGAACATCGCTTAGCTCAGTCACTCTTCCGCTCAAAGGAGCAACAATGGTTTCCTCTGTTTGAGTTTGTGTGGTATTTTTCATTCCGAACAGCTTTTTGAACATGATAATCCCTCCAAATAATTATTTTTTTATGGGTTGTTCTTTTAATTTAGCGAAAAAACGCTTACATTCACATAGCGGCTTGTATATACATGCTAGTGGTATTTAGTCTAACTTGTATATACATGTTAGTCAACTAAAAAGTACTCTGCTTTTTATTAATAAAAGAAAAAAGTGTTTTAGTGGCCAGTGCTAAAGAAATAAAGGAGAAAAAAGATTTCATATGGGTCCATTCTTTCAACTCCAACATGTCAAGCATCATAAACAATGGTTCAAAAATAAAAGACAAAACCGCTGCACAAAGCACACTTCCTATGACAAATCTTTTCCAAGTAGACACATACTGATAAAGAATCATATACATAACCGGTATGACAGCTGAATCCGCCGGGAGCAATGTTTGAATGTCTGTGTTTAACTTAAAGGGGTAGCTCCACTTGCCATATTCTGTCCCAAGTAAGTCAAGCCAAGTTGCCATTGCAGCCCAACAGAGACCATATGCAAGTATTTCAAATACCCTCTTTTTATCTACTATCCACCACCATATTACCCATGGAAGAAATATGGATGTTAACAAAAGCCACCAGCGTGGATCGGCAATTGAGCTTAAAACTATCCGGTTGTATAGGTAGTCATAATTGACAATCTCCATTATGTACATTCCCTCTCTTTATTACCTTAAACACTTATAAAAACAGTCATAAGTTGTTTTATTTTCCCCTACACCCCTTAATTTACTCAATCCCTTAATGTCCAAACAAAAAACACTGCAGGTTATGCAGTGTTTAGAGTGATATCGTTGTCGTTATTGGGAGGAAGGAAAATATTTTAAAGGTGATCTTTACTTTTTCTGCTGCTTCTACGCTTCCTTTACTTTTTGAATCAGTGATATAGATGCTATAGATTTCTTCTTTTTTGGAAGTGTCACTTGGAATGGTAACCTCCTTCAATTCTTCAAACTCCTCTGTTTGAGTAGACATGAATGACTGATCCACGTTGGCGTCACTACCAGAATACACTCCATTAAGTTTGATGCTATAAGCCGTGATGGGCAGCTCGTTTTCTTTGCTGTCCATCATGGAGGCCCTGTAAACTTTAATGGGCATGACATAAGGGTTTTGCAGGCTTAATGATATGCCATTTTGATTTGTTTCCTTTACTGCTGAAGCGATAACTTCTTCTTTTGTGGTGTGGATATAGAGCATAAATAAGAATAGGCTTATGATTAGTGCTAGTGTAAGACGTACTGGTTTTTTTAATTTTTTCAATTGTAAGGCTCCTCGCATTGTGTTCTTTGAAAATAATATCTTTTTTACTTACATAACACAATTCGAAGCTATTGAAACCTATTCGTCCTTCACTCCTGCTTCATATTCATCCACTAAATCTCCTTGATCATCATATAGCTGGGCTTTATCTCCATTATTATTCCATAAATGGTCACTCAGCCAATGGATATATTTTTTGAAATGTTGTTTATGTGCGCCAGAAGCAATGTAAATGGTTTCGCCTGGTTGGAGCTTATAATTTTCAGGGAAATCATACGTTTGATACCCTTTTTTACTTACTAATTTCCAATAGGACATATCAACTGTTTCAGCACTTTTATTTTCTAACGTGACCATTTCTTCTTTAACATCCAAATCAGTGATGACAATTGATTTTTTAGATTCTTGCTTTTGCTGATTAGCATAAAGCCAGGGACGATTATTGACGAATAATAACTTTCCATCTGTTGAAAATACGATGCTCCCAGACTCTGCCGTATTGTATATATCCGCCCCGCTCTCAATCAATCTGTTTAAGACTGGCAAATGGGGGTGGTGAAAGTCATTATCTTTTCCGGCGGATATTACGGCTATTTTAGGTTGAACATCCTTCAAAAACGAAGCTGTTGATGAGCTATTAGAACCATGATGTGCGACTTTCAATATTGTCGATTGCAGGTTGTACTTCCTGCTCATTCGCTTTTCTTCTTGCTCCTCCGTATCACCCATCAAAAGAAATTTCATCTCCCCATATTTTATATGTAGGACGATGGAAGCATTGTTGGTTTCTTTTTCTTCCGACCCACTGTTTAACACCTTGATCTTCAACTCTGGATCAATGTCCAACATCATTTTTTCCTTCGCATATTGTACGGGGACAATATTGTTCCAGACATATTGTTTGTATTGAATAAAAGTTAATGTTGTATGGGCCTTTCCGCTGTCTAATATTTTCTTGACGGGTAACTTTTCTAATAAAGAAGGGATTCCTCCAATATGATCAAAATCGGGATGAGTGATAACTAATAAATCAATGGACTTAACGTTAAGCTTCTTCAAATAAGCAAGCAGCTTTTTAGAGGAATCCTTTGGGCCAGTATCTACAAGTACGTTAGATCCATTAGGTGTTTGCAATAGAATTGCGTCCCCTTGTCCGACATCAATGAAATGAATAAGTAATGGCAGCGAAACAATGTTAGTATTCTTAGGTTTTTCTATTTCATAAAGAAATGTTTGTGCGTCTGTTTGATTAATGGAAAGTGGTGTCAGAGTACTTGACTGGGATGTATTCAGAGGCTGAAGAAGAATGGAGAGAAGCAGCAGTATGATGATTTTTTTCATGTTCAACCTACTCCCCCCCTTGTGTGATGATTCTATATTTACTATGAGGGAGAGTCGGTATTTTTATTCATTAATTAGTTCGTAAAGCCGATGTTATCTAAGAAAATTAAACCCCTATCGGTCTGGTTGAATTCAAAAGTAACCTCTTCTATCTGAGTGTAATCTATGTCCGGAAAGTTCTCTTTTAAATAATTTAATGGAATACCGTAAGTTTGGAGCATATGTTCATACTGATTACCGTACCGCTCGTTCCACCAATCAAAACGGTACAAAGTAGTCGTATAAGTAGGTTCGATATCGATGGTTTTTCTTACTCTGCCATCAAAATTGGCTATTCCCTTTGCTTTAACACTTACTGATACAGGAATCGCTTTATTTTCAGATCCCTCGGGTAGGTCAATATGATAAAAATCATACCTTGATGAATGGGCCTGTACTGCATCAAACCTTAATACTGTCTGTTCTGAAAAGTTATCAGCAGCACCTTCAGGCAATTTAAGGGTATATCGACTATTTTTATTCGTCCAACCCAATTTAACTACTTGATTATTTTGCTGTTCTTTATTTCTCAGAAGTAAATTAATTTCTTTCCAGACGCGAAGGTTGTACCCTTGTAGCTGTCCGCCATTTTGTGTTGTCTTCGTTACATCCACATCCTCTTCGAATGTAGCAATAGGTTGAAAATCACGATCTTCATAGCGCACACGAAGTGGATCGGTTGGAATCCACGTCGAAGCAATTTCCTTATCTGAGAAGACTCCACGGTAATCACGTTTTCCTTTTAGCGTGGCGTCAAGAAAAGCAGAAACATACACCTTGGTGATTTCTCTTTGAGTTTCAGGATCCATTATTTCTTTTCGGTTCATAAACCACCAATATGGGCTTGGCTGATCCACTTCCCAGTCTGAATTAAATTGGCCATGGTTGGCGCCATAGATATACACACTGCTTTTGAACCCGTCAAAGTCTTCAGAAAAAGAAACACGCTGAAATTGCTTCATCCCTAGGTAGTTCGTATGGTCAGTATCATTACCACCTTGGAGAGTAAGATAGTTCACATCTTGTAGACTGACTGGTTGATCTCCCGGTTTGAATCGACCATCACCAGGGGATAAACCTATTAATGATTTTATGGAAAAATCAAAGTTCAAACTCACTTTTGCGTTGTTCGGAAACCTGTCAAGTTCATTAAAGAGAGCCGCGATACTGACAGCTTCTCCACCCCTAGAGTGGCCGATGAGAGCGATATTGTCCATATCTACTCTATTGTAAAGCGCATGTGTTTTGTCTTTGTTCCATGACTGCCAAAGTTCCAAGTGCTTTAATAATAGCCAGGCCCTACCGGCGTTATCCCAGCCGATATGACCTGTTTTCCCGGAGTTGATGAAATTTTGGTCAACCGACGCAACGATATACCCTTTACTTGCCAGCATTTCTCCAAGATAAGCGTAACCTCCGTCTGAAAAATCAACCATATTATGGTTGCCATGAACGATTAATACAAGAGGATATGCACCTCCCTCATCTTTTTCAGGCATCCACACTCGCCCATTCAACGGGGCATTGTATAAATCAAAACCCCAAAACCATTCTCGATACCATTTATTCAAGCCCTTAGGTTGTGCAACAAACGATGACATATTGACAGTTTTGGTTTCATATTTAACATCTCTATACTCCTTCCTGCGTTCATCCTTGCCACTTCCATAGGTAAAATATTGAACCTTGGCACTTCCACTCTCGGCTGGATTTGTTAAAGTAGTGGCAACTTCTCCTACCTCAAGTGACCAAGGACCATCTTTTCCATCTGTAATTGCAAGATAAATAGCGGCTACGTGCAAGCCTAGCGTAAGAAAACTAAAAAAGAGAAAAAGTGCTTTTTTCCGTTTACGATAGAGAAATACGGTGATTCCTAATAATATGGCCAGTACCATTACGGCAAAACCCATCAATCGGAAGAATGGGCCCATAAATGAGCCAACACTGTATATTACAGCTATACAAGCTACGATGACTGACACAAGAAATCTAGGTAAACCCCTTAAAATATTTAAGAGGATTAGCGTAATCCCTATCCCCAAAACTAATGCCAATGCACCAGTACCTGAAATCAAAAGTATATCAAACCACTTTCCTGCACCCGTAAAGAAAAAATAACTTAATACCACAACAAAAAACGATATATAAAGAAGGAGACTTATTACCAGTTGCCTTTTGCTTTCGCTCATGAAGCTACTAGCTTTTTCTACACTGTTATCATAAAGCTGTTTTAGCTTGTTCATTTTAAACTCCTACTCATTTTATTAAAGCAGGTATTTTTTTATAATTTCTTGGTGTTCCTGCTTCTTTCTATCACTACTTATAATGCTACATAAAAAATAGGCCGCAAGTGAAAGTATTACTGGTACTACAACGCTGTGCATCCCAAATGCGTCCGGATAATATAAAGTTATATAGATATAGGAAAGTACCCCTACCAGTATGGATGCCAGTGCACCTATCGCATTGCCACCTTTCCAATAAAGCCCCAACACAACCGGCCAGATAAAGGCCGCTTCCAGCCCACCGAATGCAAATAGATTTAAGGTAATGAGGAACGCAGGTGGATCAATCGCCATAAAGAACACAAGTACCCCTACGACCGCTGTTACTCCAATACTTATACGCTTGATGCTTTTTTCTGGTGCGTCAGGACGGATATAATTTAAGTATACGTCTTTCACTATGGAAGAACTCACTATAAGCAATAGAGAATCAACCGTTGACATAATGGCAGCCATAGGAGCTGCCAAGACAATCCCTGCCAGCCATCCTGGCAAAACATGCAGGGCCAATAGTGGCATGACTGTATCTGGTGTATCTAAGCCCGGTAATACCGCTCTTCCAAACACACCTGCCAAGTGCATGCCTAGCATGATGAACCCAACAACGACCGTACCAATCATCAATGCTGCATGCATAGCTTTGGAATTCTTATATGACATAGCTCTGACAGCCACCTGAGGAAGTCCAACTACTCCAACGCCTACTAAGATCCAAAAAGAAGATACATATAATGGTGTCAATGACCCATCCGCTCCAAAAGGAGTGATAAGATTAGGATTCTCCTTTAAGAGATCGCTCATAATTGCAGGTATGCCACCACCAGCAACGATGGTACCTGCCAATATGACTGTCGTCCCGATCACCATGATGATTCCCTGCACACTGTCAGTAATGGCCACTGCACGGAATCCTCCGATGATTACATATACCAATACCGATGCAGCAAATACAAATAACGCAGAGGTATACGAAAGACCCGTTATCGACTCGATTAGCCTTGCACCGCCAATCCACTGTGCTGCCATAGCAGAGAAAAGGAAAAGTATGATGCTACAGGCCGATAATAACACGACCCATTTACTCTGATACCTTTCTTTTAAAAAATCGATCAGGGTGATGGCTTTCATTTTCCGTGCTACAATAGCGAATTTCTTTCCTAAAATCGTCAAAACAAAATATCCTGTCACCACTTGTATCATGGCCAACAACACCCAACCGAGCCCTTTATGGTAAGCAATTCCCGGTCCTCCGATGAAGCTTGAGGCACTCCCATATGTCGCGACCATGGTCATAGCAAGTAACAGTCCTCCAAGCTCTCTTCCTCCAAGGAAATAATCCTGTACAAATGAAGAGGAGTTAGCTAATTTCTTGGAGGCAAACACTCCTATTAGAAAAATAATAACCAGAAAAATCAGCAATGGAATAATAACTTGTATGTTCATGAACGATCTCCTTCTTCATCTGACTCTAAAGGAAGATCCTTAAACAAAAACCTGACCACTAGAATGACGAGTATTATGATGATAATGAAACCTAGTATACAACTATAAAAAAACCAAGCGGGAAAACCTAAAATATATGTATATGTTTCGACCGGCTTTGATCCAAAACCATAAGCAAAACCGTACCACCAAGCAAAATGGAAAAGAACCAGCGCAATCCCGATCCATGCTTCTCTGTGTGCGATGGGATAGCGCCAGTCTCCTTTACCTTTGTTAAATTTTTCGTGCATAAAATCACTCTCTTTTTATTTCAGTCTGTATTTCTTAAAAAAGCCTGCTTAGCCAGTATTTCAATTGTAATCTCATCTGCAGGAGGGTTATGTAATCCTGCCCGGACATCACGGTAATGGCGTTGAAGAGGATGTTCTGCATGTAGGCTTTGTGCGCCAACAATCCGCATCGCTTCATCAACAATTGAGATGGCACTGTTTGTTGCAACCAGCTTGGCTGTTGCAAGTTCTCCAATTAATTCATTTCGTTTATCAGGCTCTTCATCCCATATTCTAGCCACGCTGTATAACAAATGACGTGCTGTCGTCAATTCCATATCCATCCTTGCTACCCTATCCCTTACTTTAGGTACTTCTCTTATTGGATGAGGCAGGCTGTTTGGATGGTATGAATCAGCAAATGATACAGCTTCATTTCTTGCTGCAATGGCTATCCCTAAGTAACATGCAGGTATATGTAGAAGCCACCCTTGTGGTCCCGGAATTTTTTTCTTTTTTATATATAATAGTGCCTGTTCATCTGTCATTACATCCGTTAACACCAAATCATCACTTCTTGTAGCTCTCATACTCATAGAGTTCCACGTTTCTTCAATAGAGATTCCCTTCAGTTCGCGAGGAAGTAAAAACTCCCCTACATCATCCGTTCCTTCTATGCTTGCTGAGATAATGAAATAATCCAAAACAGGCGCTAGGGAAGTGAAATTTTTTCTTCCGTTAATCTGCCAACCGCCTCCAGAGAGCTTTTTGGCAACTGTCTCAGGTTTCCCTCCTCTTGCAGGGCTCCCGGTCTTTCTTTCACTATGCGCACTGTTAATCAATTTTTTGTGTTGTACAATATCCCCACAAATCTTTCTATAAATATCCTTAGGCCATGATTGATTTATCCCTTCGTTCATCATGATACCTAAATGCCAACCAAGACTTAGTGCAGTTGGTCCATCACCTTGTGCAATGGTTTCCTGCAGTAATACAAACTCATATAGCCCTGCACCTTTCCCACCGTATTCCTTTGGTATGGTAAGATCCAATAAACCCGCATCTTTAAGTGCTTGAAAATTTTCAAAAGGAAATTCAGCATTCTGATCATACTTGCCAGCGCGGGTATAAAAGTCTGAAGCCAATGAAGATGCTTTTTTTTCGATCAGCTCTTGCTCTTGTGTTCTTGCAAAACTTCTGATTCCATTCATATGAAATAACCACCCCTATGCGAATGAGACCACTGAAAAAGTCATTGAATTAAGACTGTGTTTAGAAACCGCTGTTGATTTCCGAAAATGGCTTCGCTTTCCTAGGGGCTGACGTGAGCCTCCTTCGGCTACGCCTGCGGGGTCTCCAGCTAACGCTATCTCCCTCAGGACAAGGAAGGCTTCGGCAGCGAAACATCGCACGAAGAAAATGCGTAGCATTTTCGAGGAGTCTTCGCCTTTTGCTCCAATCACCAGCTAGGAATCATTAAATACTTTCCGTTATCAGTTTTTCAGTGGCCTCATGCGAATTCCCCATCATTTTACCATAAGGTGATGTTGTAGCCATTATTTAAAGTTGATAGTTGGATTTTTTAAGTATTCTTTTTCTTCTTCTTCCGTCATAACGCCAGTTGCTTTACCAATCGTCCCATTAAGCAAGGACCAGACCCTGTTATGATCTAGGTGTGCCGTGGAAAAGTCACCTTTCTGCCATTTTGTTAGAATTTCCACATACACTTTTTCATGTTTATAATCGGCTTCTTTGACTTTTTCTAATAGCCAATCAATTCTTTCAGGGGTCATCTTATAGTGGGTCCATTTGCTTTCCGCTTTGACTTTTTGGTGAGACATCCAATGAATGTAATTAGCAACATGGACTTCATTCAGTTTCTTCTTATGATTGAATGGATTTTCTTGTTCAACTGAAATATTGTTTGATGTTGATAATGTACTAGAAGAAGGGTTCCCTTGTACCCCTGCAGACCCGGTTTCCTGGGATGGGGACGTGTACAGATAGTAAGTAATGATTGCTCCGGCCATAAGTAAAACTGC
The DNA here is from genome assembly GCF_012524115.1 of Bacillus sp. RO1. GTDB lineage: Bacteria > Bacillota > Bacilli > Bacillales > Bacillaceae_I > Sutcliffiella_A. Next base: position 17,574 of record NZ_JAAZWB010000092.1, read on the forward strand.
CACAAATGGAAGGACTTTACTTTTGTTCGATTTGGACCAATTTTTCATAGAAACCCCTTTCATTTAGAAAATTTAGTATTCTATTATTATATATGGTAAAGTATTACTTTTCTATGTTTCTATTAACTTTGAGAGATTTTTAAGACAAATAGAAAAGGCTGCCCTCAAAATATGGACAGCCCGTACAGCGTTACATCAGCCTTTCAATAGCTCATAAACTTCTTCATCTAACTTTTTGGCAAGGTCTTCGTCGTATGTTTTCACATAGTCAGGTTCTTGCGTTATTTTTCCGCCATAAAAAATGACATCTTCCACAGATTCTACTTCAACGGTTACTACACGATACTTCATTGTTTTATCAATGACTTCAGATACCGATCCTTTACCGTTAATGGAATAACAGCTTCCTGCACCAACAACACCTAAAATCAATTCCGGGTTTTCTTGAATGTTGAATGCGCTCTCTGCCTTGTGGCCTAAAGCAAATTTAATCGTTTTACCATCTTCATGTGCAACCAACCATGACACGATGCTTAAATTCGGTTTGTTGCTATCCTTGTCTGTTGTAATCAGGGACACGATTTTCTCCCCTTGCAATAGTTCAACTAGCTCTTTACTAAGCGAATTCTCTTTTCTCGGCATAATCTTTCCCTCCTATTATCTACATATCACCATTATATACAATCTTTGGACAACTCGCCAAACCCTTATTCATACCCTCCCCCTCTTTTTAAATACAAAACAGCGAAGCAACCTGATATTCTAACAGGATGCCCCGCTGTTTCCTTACCTATAATAGCTGCTTCTTCTAGAATAAACGAAAGAATCAGCGTAACGTTGTTGCATTTTCTTTCTCCTTCTTCTTCTTTGCAGCACATTCATAACAAAAAAGAAGATTAATAGTGCAACGAAAATAAAAATAGTAGAACCCACACTGCTCTTTGTACTTGTATCTCCTTCTGATTGATCTGTGGAATCTATTGAAGATGCAGTAGGAACAGGAGTCAAATCATTTCTTTCTTGTTCAACCAACACATTTTCTTCCACATGTTTACGGTTGCCGATTTTCACAACCAAATCCTTGTCCTCGTTTACACGCAAGGTAACCGTTTCATCATCCTTCTTTGATACATAAACATTTTTCGCAAGCATGTACTCTCTACCAGTAGCATCTGTGACCATTTCACCTTTTTTGATTTCATCTGTCATAAAATTTGCAAACCCATAATCCATTAAAGTCATGGTGTCTTTGTAGCTGTAATATTTTGAAGCTGCCTTCATGGTTACCACAATGAGATCCATTCCATCCCTTTGGGCAGAAGTAACCAATGTATGACCTGATTCTGGAACATATCCATTTTTCACGCCAGTTGTTCCTTCGTAATCCCATAATAATCGGTGATGATTGTACAATGTGGTCTCCCACCCTTCACCAATCCACTCCATTTCCTTTGTTCCGACAATCTCCCTGAATGTTTCATTCTTCATTGCATATTGGGCAATCTTTGCCATATCCTGTGCAGTTGTCACGTGTTCAGGGTGAAACAATCCATGCGGGTTAGTGAAATTCGTATCCCCAACACCCACTTTTTCCTTCACAAATGTATTCATTCTCTTGGCAAAAGCTTTTTCACTGCCATCAAAATGTTCTGCTATGGCAGTACCGGCATCGTTACCAGAATTAATCATCAGGCCTTGAACAAGCTTTTCAAGCGTTACCTTTTCCCCTTCAAGTAAATATACTCTTGATCCGTCCTGATCCCTTGCATTTTTACTTACCGTTACAATCTCCTGTAGGTTCCCCTCTTCTATTGCAATGATAGCTGTCACGATTTTCGTGATGCTAGCTGGATACATTTCACGTTTACTGTCTTTTTCATAAAGAATATGACCAGATTTTGCATCTATTAATATAACGGACTCACTAAATAAGTCTCCAGGTTCTTCTGCTTGCACTGCCATCGAATTCCCAAAAACCATAACAAGTAGTGGGATGATGATACATAGTTGTATTTTTTTTATCATAAAAGAAGACATACCTTTCTAGTTTCTTGTGTAGTGTTATGTCATAAAAACTCGAAAAATCTTTCTGTCTATTAGTCTATATTAATTTCATTGGATTTTCATGCAAAATTAAGGATTTGTTAGAAAAGTCATAAAAACTTAACAAAAAAAGGGTAAGTAGAGGAGATATCTACTTACCCTAAACTATCAGTTATTCACTTTTTCATAGTGGCAATAGGCTTTTATGAAGTGGTCTGAGTTTAGTGGCTCGCCCGTCACTTTTTCAATTTTTTCATTCCAATGGTAGGTTGCTCCTGGTGCAAGGAATTCATCACGGATAAATGCTCCTACTTTTAGGGAAAAGAACTCATCAGATACATTGTTTTTGATATGCTGATAGAGTTGTGCAGCTGTCAATTCCCCCAACAAGTAGTTCTGGTAATACACCGGTGCAAGTGTGAAATGAATCTTTGCCGCCCAATCTGGATTGCTCCGATCTTCTGGTGGATGAAGTAATTGAATCGTTTCCACTGTTTCCCACCACAGAGCGTTAAGATCCTGGTCAGGATTTGCATATAGCTTTCTTTCAAAGAAAACAAATGTAATAATCCATCTTGCTGATATAAGCATTTTCAATTGTTCATGCTCTTCAAGAGACGGCATTAATGTATCAAGCTTGGCATCCTCTACTTTCAAGAATTTAGATAGCCACTCTCTATTTTCCGTCATTTTTCCGAATAACATTGCAATGGCCTCTGTTGTTAAGATATGAGCAAAGCTTCTTAATAAATAGGGAAGATCGCGATTTACATATTTGTTGTACGCTGCATGTCCAAATTCATGAAGCATGGTCCCCATCCAATACGTATTATCTACATTGTTGCACAGTACCCGAATATCTCCCTCACGGTTCATATCCATACAAAACGCAGTAGGGTTCTTTCCTTCACGTGGGTTTAAGTCAGAGGAAGCATACAGGCCTTCAATTGGCATATCCATGGAATCAAACGTGTCTGCAGTCAATTTCTCTAGATCCTGCCCTTTGAAATATTGATCCAGATTCGTTTGTTCGTTTGCCGGTGCTTCTTGGAAGAATGGATCCACATAATGCCATGGTCGTAATTCTTCCGCTTTCACTCCAAATTTTTTGGCTAGATCGTTATCTAATTCACTTTTCAACCTACGATAAGTAGAATCCGATTGTTCTACTAGATTTTCAAACATAGAAAAAACTTCTTCTAAATCTAGCTCCTGATTGGCAAACGACATTTCATAGTAGTTTTCATAGCCTAGTTTCCTTGCCGCTTCATTCCGCTTTTTCACTAGTGCCAACAGCTTTTCCGACACAACTTGTCCGACTTCTTTGCTTGCCTTCCAAGCTTCTTCCCGCTCCTTATTGTCTGTACTATTCAACAAGATATTTCTAATATCATTTGCGGATAACTTTTTGCCATTCACTTCAGGCAAGTACGTATTAAAAAGGTAATTCAGTTCAGATGACATAGAAGACATCTCTTCAATTGTTTCCTTATCCAATTGATTTTCTTTCATTCCATACTCTAGGATTTCTAACTGTCTTCTTTGTTCCATCGAAAGTTCTGGATCTAGCAGGTAAGATTTCACCTGGTTGTAACGATCTTGATTGGCATAAAAAAGGCTGAATTCACTGGAGGCTTTACCGGCTTCCTCTGCCCATTTCTTTTCTCCAGTCGTTTGTGCCATCCATCCAGCGTGGGTGGATTTTTTTAATAGCTTCTGAAACTGTTCATTTTGTTCATCTAAAAATTTTTCAACCATCATAACGTTCCCTCCAAAATTAAAACAATATGTAAAATACGACTCTATCTTCTTAACTTTTATGTCCTGAGTCCACAGCAGCTGCTATTGTCTTCTTCATCCAAACTTGCTCTACCTTCATCGAAAAACCTTTGTCGATAAGATAGTCATACACCATCTTATTGGACGTTTGAAAGAATGCTACCGTGCACTGGTAAGGCGCAACAGTCGGTGGAAAAAGATGAAAGAATAAAGCTTCCAACACTCTTTCAGGTTTTTTCTGTTCTTCATTTATAAAGCAATGGGTGACTACAATGGAATTCAATGTTCCATCAGGACTATATTGTCTTTTGAACAAGGCATATGCAGCAGTTTCGCCGTCAGTCCCCAATATTTGCAAAGTCAAACCATCTTTCATGCACCACCATTGACTTTGCCATGGCGTGTCATGATGATAACTTGATAGATACTGAGCATCATGTGCAGATGTATAAATGGGATAATATTCCAATGAGTCATTAAATTCTAACGACGTCTCTAGGGACAGGTGCACCACATGATCTACAATCTGATAACCTTTTGATTCGTACAACGCGATTGCTTGTCTGTTTTTTGAGATAGCTTCCAAAGTAGCTGTATGTATCCCTTTTTCGTTATACAATTCACAAGCTTTTTCTACTAATAGCTTCCCAATCCCTTTTCTGCGATGAGTAGCAGCTACCCCTGTACCTCCATTCCAAGCAACAAGTTGTTCCCCTATCTTTATGTATCCACTTAATAAAAGCCCTACAGGTTCTACACCGTCAAACGCAATAATGGATAAGGCAGCGGATATATTCTCCTGACCCAATCTAGCAGCAAATCGGTCCACATCCATGGTTGCATCAAAAAAATACCCTTCAAACCCCTTGTTCCAAGCTTCAAGTGCTTGATTAAGTGTACATTCACTCAAACGTTTTATTTGATACATATACATGCCCCCTTTGTTCCCTAAATGCATGCCAAGCCAACCTAATTACTATCTTATAATAATAACAGAAAAACTTACAGTATATTCTAACAAATAGATTTTTCTGAAATTAAATTCTAGTTGATCGGTTAATCGCAGCTGTTCCTTTCCGCAAATGGCTTCGCTTTAGGCAAGCGAAGCCACTGGAACGGAAATCAACGGATATAAAAACTTTCTAAATCTTTTCAAAAAAATTACAGGTTGGAAAGTTGTTGTTCCGACCTGTAATTGTATTATTTTTATTATTCATGGTCTTCCTTAAGTATGGAAAATACATTTGCATCATGAAATTTTCCACCTTGATATAAATATCCCCTCAAAAGACCCTCATGAGTAAACCCTACTTTTTCTAGAACCTTTCTCGAGCCGACATTTTCGGGATAGACATTTGCACCGATACGGTGGAAATTCATCCCCTCGAACCCGAAATGAACCAGTGCTCCTATGGCCTCTGTTGCATAGCCTTTTCCCCAATAAGGAATATCTATCTCATAGCCTATTTCTGCACGTTGATGCTTTTCAGATATTGCATGAAAACCGCATGTCCCTATGAGACTATTAGTTTCCTTTTCGACGATTCCCCATCTATAAAGAGTTGTATAGTCATCAATGAAATCTTTAATGAATTTATCTGCCTCCAGTTTTGTCTGAAAAGGCTCCATTCCATAAAATTTCGTCATCTCAGGTTGGGAAAAATAAGAAAAAATAACATCTGAATCTCTTAAGCTTAGACTTCTTAATTGAAGTCGTTCCGTTCTGAGCATTGGTACCGGCTTTAGCATGATCTACCTACCCTTCTGTCATCTCTGCTACGATATATTGGTTTGTCCACATTTTCAACATTATCACAAGGCTCTCATCCCCTTTTGAAAAAAGAAAGGTAGAGCCTAGTTGTTCTTCAAATTCCCAGCCATCTTCTTCCACATGGGAAAGAACATCCTGCAGTCCTGCACCATTATCCATTTTCGCCATGACTGTTGTGGAATCTTCTGCTGAGGATAGTGTTACAATTGGAGAACCGGTCAATGCTAATTTCACCGCTCCCCTTACCTCTTCATTAAATGCAAGTAGTGTTCCTGTGACTAGTAGTATGCCTGTGAAAATGACGAGCAACCATTTCCATTTCATTCTACTTCCTCCTACTCTATTATTCTTCTCCCCATTATCACCAAATCCCTTTTTACAGAATCAAGTTCCGCGACACCAGGAAGATATCCCCACTTTTCAAATCCATACTTTTCAAACAATCGTACGCTTGGGACATTATGTGCAAAAATGAATGCCAATAGATTCTCAATTTGAAGAGCTGAACACTCCTCCATTGCTTTTTCTAATATTTTTGACCCTAGTCCCTTTCCTCTAAATGCCTCGCTAAGATAAATACTTACCTCTGCTGTTGCCTGATATGCCGGACGACCGTAGAAATTTTGAAAACTTATCCAAGCGCAGATTTGATTGTTTAGTTCCACTACCTTTAAAGGCCTTTTTTCATTATGTTTATCAAACCATTCCTTTCTACTTTCCACTGTGACAGGAGAAGTATCTGCCGTCACCATCCTGTTTTCGATGGTGGAATTATAGATGGAAACTATTATAGGTAGGTCTTCTAAAACAGCATCTCTTATATGGATAGACAAGTTATTCATGATGATTCACCTTTCTAGTATTCTATGCTTTTATTCTGTTAATAGTATATTATTTCATAAGAAAATTAGATAGAATTATTTTGGAATCTAGGCGAGAAGAATTGTATATACCAATACGAAAATTGGTATATACAACTAGACATATTTTTGCTAAGCTGAACATATAATAATTACGAAAAGAGGACTTTGACATGGCTTCTCAATCAAATAGTTACTCCCTCCTCGCTATGAAGATAGTTACGGGAGAGGAAGTAATAAAAAATGGATATTTGACCATCAAAGAAGGGAAGATCTCTGATTTTGGTCCCATAACCCATTATTCGAATGATGAAAATTTGCCAGAAATTCATTTATCGGAAGATTTATATGCTTCACCTGGCTTTATCGACATCCACGGCTTAAATGGAGCAGATGTGATGGATGCAACAAGGGATAGTATTATGACTATGGCAACGACTTTACCAAAAGAGGGAACCACTAGTTTTTTAGCGACCACCATTACGCAAGAAAAAGCGGCACTTGAGAAGGCTTTACAGACTGTGAGCAGTTTCATTTCTAGTCAACACTTGGATCATGTAGGGAGCGAAGTGTTGGGTGTACATTTTGAAGGACCTTTTATCAATGAAAAACGTGCCGGTGCTCAGCCACCTGCCTATATTTTAGAGCCCTCAGTTGAGACGTTTCGTCATTTTCAGGTAGAGTCTGGTAACCATATTAAAGTTGTTACGTTGGCACCTGAGGGAAGAGATGGTTTGGAGCTGGTAAAATACCTTTCCGATACCGGAGTAATCTCCTCCATCGGACATTCCGACGCATTATATACAGAGGTAGTAAAAGCAATGGAGGCTGGAGCCGAGCATATTACTCATTTCTTTAATGGAATGAGGGGAAGTCATCATCGTGAACCAGGCGTTGCTGGTGCCGGCTTGGCCCATCCTGAACTCTTTTTGGAAATGATTGCAGATGGCATTCATATTCATCCTGCCATGGTAAAAGCAACGTTTCTTGCAAAAGGAGTGGATAACATCCTATTGATAACCGATTCCATGAGGGCTAAATGGTTGGAAGATGGAGAGTATGAGCTTGGAGGCCAAAAAGTGTTTGTGGAGAATCATACTGCCCTTCTTGAAGATGGAACCCTAGCTGGAAGTGTTTTGAAAATGAATGACGCTGTTAGGAACATGAAAAAATTCTCCGATTGCACAATCCAAGAAGCAATCCAAATGGCATCCGTCAACCCTGCCAAACGACTTAAGGTGTGGGATAGAAAAGGTAGCATTGCGATCGGTAAGGATGCCGATATTGTTATTTTAGATGAAGAAATGCAAGTAAAAATGACCTTTTGTAAAGGGAATCTTTCATATAAAGGAGAGTAAGAGCATGGATATCATCACTACCCCTTCTTATGAGGCGTTAAGCAAGGAAGCCGCATCTTTTGTGTCAAAGAAAGTTAGAGAAAATCCTTATATTGTGCTTGGCCTTGCCACAGGCAGCACTACAACTGGCATGTATGAGCATTTAATAAAAGACCATATAACGATGGGTACAAGCTACCGTCATGTAACCACTTTTAATCTGGATGAATATGTGGGGATGAGCAAACAAAACCCTAACAGCTACTATGCTTTTATGGAGAAACATCTTTTTCAGCATATTGACATTGAAAATGAATTAACGTTTATCCCGAATGGAATGAGCGACCATCCAGAAATAGAATGTAGTTTATATGAAGAGAAATTACGGAAACACGGGCGAATTGACCTGCAAATTTTAGGTCTTGGCGCAAACGGACATATTGGTTTTAACGAACCAGGTACTTCATTTGGAAGCAGGACTCATGTCGTAAAGTTGACTGACTCTACTCGAAAGGCTAACTCTAGGTTCTTTAAGGATATAGAAGATGTACCGACACATGCCATCACAATGGGAATCGACTCCATCATGGATGCCAAGGAAATTCTTCTTCTTGTAGCCGGAGCCAACAAAAGAGAAGCATTTGAGCAACTGTTGTACGGGGAGATTTCGGAGGACTTCCCCGCCTCTATTCTGAAGAAGCACCCATGCGTGAAGATCTTGGCAGACCAATCCGTTCTGGACACTTCCAGCATCATTGCTTGAAAGGAGCGAAATACCCTAAATGATAGATAAAACATCGCCTATTCCTATATATTATCAATTGGAATCACATATCAAAAAACAGATTGAAGCTGGATTCATCTTGCCTGGTGAAACTATTCCATCAGAAAGAGAATACGCCGAGAACTATGGGATCAGTAGAATGACGGTAAGACAGGCAATCAATCCCCTTGTTAATGAAGGGCTTCTTTATCGAAAAAAAGGAAGTGGCACTTTTGTTTCCGAAAAAAAAATCGAACAGCCCCTTCAAGGTTTGACAAGCTTTACAGAAGATATGAAGAAACGCGGCATGACGCCAACTAGTAAACTTATTCATTTTGAAGTAATACCTGCAAATAGATTTATCGCAAAAGAACTGAATATAAGCGAATATGCACCTGTATATGAAATAAAGAGAATTCGCCTTGCAGACGGAGAACCAATGGACCTTGAAACAAACTATCTGTCTGCAAACTTGGTAAAAGGCCTCACAGAAGAGGAGGTTAAGGCTTCTATATATTCCTATGTAGAAGAGAAGCTGGGACTTCGAATAACACATGCCGAACAAATGATAGAATCAGTAAGGGCTTCAGAAGAACATGAAAAACTTTTGTATATTGAAAAAGATCATCCCATGCTATATATTCAACGGAACACCTTTCTCCACGATGGAACCCCCCTTGAATTAGTCAAATCCGTCTATAGAGGAGACCGTTATAAGTTTCAGATTAAGATGGAGCGGAATTAACATTTTCATAGGAAAAGGCGGTACCATCTTGTGGAGGTACCGCCTTTCATATTATCTAGAGATGAACATTTGCGTCCAGTAATGACCATATTGGCCACCTTTCGCATAGCCCACTCCAATTTCCGTATATTGGCTGGATAAAATATTTTTACGATGTCCCTCACTATTCATCCAAGCATTCATGACCTCTTGTGGTGTTTGTTGCCCAGCAGCAATATTTTCACCTGCTGATCGGTAAGAAATACCAAAGTTACGAATCATATCGAATGGAGATCCATATGTTGGAGATGTGTGGCTGAAATATCTTTTATCAATCATATCTTGAGATTTATATCTTGCGACTCTGGATAACTCCCAGTTAAGCTTCAAAGGCTTTAACCCATATTTAGCACGTTCCTGGTTTACTAACTTAGCAACTTGCTCTTCTTGCGTTTGCCCCTCCCCTTTTTCTGGAATAGTAATTCTTTGACCTGGATAGATTAGATCAGGATTGTTAATAGAAGAATTCGCAGCGATCAGTTCGGATACTCCAACCTGATATTTCACCGCAATCTTCCACATCGTATCACCGGATTGAACCGTGTGAGTAGTAGCTGCGAAGGCAGCTGAATTTCCACCTAAGACTAGTGCGACAACCGACAAAGTTATGAGGACTTTCTGTAAAGTTTTCATACTATAAATCTAATATGATTTTTCCGTTAAGGAAACAAGTAATTATTGTAAAATAACGAAATATACTGTTAATTACCTGTCATGACTGTAATGAGTAATATATTCCAGTGAGGTGGCACGGTCGCGATTTAGAGGAACACTACCGCCACACCTGCTCCAATGGCAAAGGCTGTAAAAAGAGCCTCTGCTCCTTTAGATAATCCTGAAACAAAATGCCCCACCATTAGGTCACGGACAGCATTGGTGATAAGCAGCCCTGGAACCAATGGCATAACAGATCCTATAATTATTTTGTCTAATTCCATCCCGTATCCAAGCTTAACCATCCCCAGTGCGACAAGGCCAATAATTAAGGATGCGAAAAACTCTGCAAAAAACTTAACCCTCGTGTAATGTTGTATCAGTAAAAGACCTGAATATCCTAGACCACCGGCTAGCATTGCTGGGAGGAAATCCGTCCATACTCCCTTGAACATTATAAGAAAAGATCCACTCACAAAGGCAGCCGCGAGGATCTGATAGCTTATCGGAAATAGCAGATGTGATTCCTCTAATTGAATTAGTGATTGATGGGCCTGTTGCACGGAAAGCTCGCCAGCAGCAATTTTACGAGAAATCTGGTTGACTTGTGCTACCTTTTCTAAGTCTGTGGTTCTAGAATTTATTCGTACTAATCGCGTAGGATTATCTCCTTGAAGCGAAACGATGATGCCGGTAGGTGTAACAAAACTGTGCGTTTCAATGATCCCGTATGATGCCGCAATCCTTGTCATCGTATCCTCTACACGGTACGTCTCCGCTCCCCCTTCCATCATAATTCTTCCGGCAAGCAGACAGACTTCCAAAATTCTCTCCGTTTCCCGCTCTGTCATTTCCTTCGTCACCTAGCTCACCTCACGTTTCCTATTCAAAGATACTCGTTTTACGATATTCATGATAACCTGCATGATGACCTCAGCAAACACAAGCCCCATCGCAATAGCACCAGAAATCATAAATGCCTTTGCCGCTAAGGGAATTGCTCCTAGGTAATCATTTTCCGCAATTTGCCGCATTGTATTGTACGCTAAGCCCCCTGGTACAAGCGGGATAATCCCAGCAACACTGAATATAATCATGGGCATTCGGAATCGCTTCGCCATTATATGACCAACAAGCGCTACCATAAATGACCCAACAAACGAAGCCACCACCGGATCCACCCCGGCATCGGCCAATATTATGTAAAAAATCCAGCCAATCATCCCAACCGTTCCGCAATGGACCAAAGCCCTTCTCGGTGCATTAAAAAGAACCCCGAAACCTGCCGCTGCTACAAAGCTGAATCCCAACTGTGAAAGTATATATAGCATGCTGTCACCTCATTATTTCTAGTACTGCTTATTATATAGGAAAGTGGGGATTGAAAAAACCTCCTTTTATGGAGGTTTCAGAAGTGAGTTATGATTGCTTTATTTTAGTATATGTTTATGGTCCATCACATCTTCCACTACTTATCAACCAACCACGTCTTTGCTACTGCAAAATACTCCCGTGACCATAACTTAAATATTGCAATAGTGGGAGTCTTACCGGCAAGTGTATGTACCTCTGCAAAATCCAGTCTTTTCCCGATAACGGATGCCCGATACACATGGAAATCATTACTTACAATGGCAACAGAAGCCCCTTCTTCCATTAAAGATTTGGAGTAGGATAGGTTTTCAAAGGTAGTAGTTGACTGGTCTTCCAAGATAATTCTGTTCTCATCGATGCCATGTGCTACAAAGTACCTTCTCATTGCCTCGGCTTCTGTAATATCTTCTCCTGGCCCTTGTCCGCCTGATGCAATGACTTTCGTGTTTGGATTTTCTTCAAGGTACTCTAGCGCAGCTTCCACCCTCAATAATAGGGCCTTGGTCATCACTTCCCCCTTCACTCTTGCTCCAAGGACAATTAGGTAATCTACACCTTTAGGAGGTTCCTGCTTGGCAGTTTGGTAGATGAGTGAGTGGACGATGATTAGGTAGATTAGCAGTGGAACAATTGTGATTTTCGTTAATGTTTTTACTTGCTTTTTAGTTATCATTATTGTTTTTCCTTATCTAATTTAGTTTGTCTATTACTATAACGAAATGGGGGTGGGATTTGTTTCAAGTGTTTATATAATAATTATAGGGGATGTCGATATTTATTGGTTATTGTCAAACGGCTCGTATATTTCTGTAGCGGAAAATAAATGATAGAGTTTGGAAAATATTATTGTCAAAACGGCTCATATATTCCGCTAACGGAAAATAAAACCTGCAGTTTGGAAAATAAATTAAAATGGAGACGTAAAAAGACTGCCTCATCCAGAGAGACAGTCTCGAATTTACTATTTATATCTTACTCACAGCATCCTTTACGCCATCCTCACCTGCAACTACGTCAAATGAAGCGCCATATGTGTTCTTTGCCCCCAGTACCTCAAGCAAAACTTTCGCTACATCTTCTCTAGCAATAGTTCCGGGTTCAATATTATCCCCAATTTTCACCATGCCAGTACCTGATTCATTCACTAAGTCACCTGGTCGCACAATGGTGTAGTCCAAGCCACTTGCCATTAACACCTTATCTGCATAATGCTTGGCTACATAGTAGGGACGAAGCTCGTCATTCCAATTTTCCCGATTGTCCGCTTGAAAAGCACTTACCATCACATAACGGGAAATGCCAGCTTTTTCAGCAGCTTCCACCGTTTTTGCGGCTCCATCTAAATCGATCAACAATGTCATGTCTGACCCTGTGCTTCCTCCAGATCCCGCAGTGAACACCACTGCATCACTGCCACTAAAAGCCTTCACAAGATCATCTACGGGACCTTCCAAATCAGCCAATACTGACTCAATACCTTCTTTTGCAAAATTATCTGCTTGCTCTTCTTTCCGAACCATCGCGATAGGAGTGTATCCATCTTCCTTTTTTAAGAAATGCACGAGTTGTTTTCCAATTTGTCCGTTAGCTCCAACTACTGTTACTTTCATTGATAACACTCTCCCTTAACTTTTGTGTGCATTATTGCAAATGCATAAATGGATAGCAAATAAACTGCTCACCGATACTATTCCCTAAAACAAAAGAAAAGCAACATGCTATAGCACATGCTGCAGTTTGGTAGGTATTATTTTTATAGAACCATATCTATAATTTCTTGTAGTAAATCTTGATTTACTGGTGCACCAACTCTCTCAGCAAGAACACAATGAATTCGGATAAACTCTTCTGTTTGACTCCTTGCAATAGTAAACAATTCTTTCGCATCTCGCATTCTAGTATCCCATTGTTCTAATTGGCTCAGCTGCTCCCCACTCAGTGGACTTCTCGGGCCTTCAACTTTAGACCAGTCCCCAAATGAGTTAGGGACTTCCCCCACTTCTACATACCAACCGATTACAATGGAATAGCTCAAGGAATTAACCATCTGAAAAGCATAATTATACTCACCACGTTGAACCCGTCGATAAACTTCATGCAGATAAGCAAAGAACTTGTCTCGCCATACTTCGAATTCTTCTTCTGAAAATTGATAGTCTATTGACTGGGACTTGTCTCTTATCTGAGAGATAATCCCATTAGGATCATGTTCAATTAAAAGGTACTTCAAATAAGGAGAAGGTTGCAAATCAGATTGCCGGTAATAAAATGTGTCCACTTTTATAAAAGAACGAAAATGAGCGATGGAATATGGTGCCCTCGGAAAATCTTCATAATATAACACATCACCCCAGTTTGTTGCGCGTTCTTTTTTATTCGAACGATATGTTTCATAGGAAGAGTCCTCCACAACAATACGTAGATCTAAATCGGAGTACAAGTCTTCATTGCCTTTAGCAAGAGAACCTCCGTAGAAGAATGCTAGAATGTTAGCGTCTTGAACTAAGTCCTTGTATATCGCCTCTCTCAATTTCTGCCGCTCTGTCGGCAAGGAGGCATCTCTTTGTTCATGTTTAGGTAAAAATCCCACACATAATAAATCATCTCCTAACTGGTTGTTGTATTTTTATTTCTACAAAAATATGTAAAAACCTTTAATAGAGTAGGATTAGCATATTCCAATCTTAACTTAGTAAAGGGAAAATTAGCCTAATCGTATAACATTTGATATAAATGGTAGAAGTATGGCTGGGAAATGTAGAAGCTAGTCCGGGAAATGTAGAAGGTCGAAAAATTAAGGTAGAAGGTAAATGTTAAAGTGTAGAAGCATAATTGGTGCCGCCACAAAAATAGACAAATCTAATTACCCATCCCCACTTTTAGTAAAACCAAACCTTAAACTCTCTAAAAAACCAAAAAAGAGCAGAATAATATCCCGCCCCTTCATTTCGCCATATAAAAATCCTCAAACAATGAAATAGAAATAACGATAACACCGGCCAAAAAGGATGCCAATGTAGCAATCCAGTGAAAGTAATTAAACGAAATGATAATAGCCACAAACATAACTACTAGCCAAAAAAATGCATATTTGATTCCCCTCACTCCTTTATCAAAACTCTCTTGCTTCCCGTTCTTCCCAAACGATTTCACTGTAGATATCTGCAAATGCCTTTATGGAGTTTCGTGCCTCTTCCAGGTTATTGTCCACCCCGCCAACTTCTAAAAGAATGGCACGGTTGGAGAGATCCTGATTGTACAAGCCGTTACCAGTTGATTTCCCTTTAGGAAAGACTCCTATGCTCAGTCCAGGATACTTTTCCTCAATAGAATGATGAATCCGTTCCGCAAATTCAAGATTTTGTTCATAGTTTTTGTGGGCAGTTCCCACTACGAACATAAGGCGAGCGTATTTCTTTCCTGCTATTTCCTCAGTTGTCTTATCTTTTCGAGCAGAGTCACGATGAATATCAATTAAATATTCCACATCACTATTAAATGTCATTGCAGCTTTCACTGTTTCTCTAGAATAATGATAGGAGTGGTTGTAATTCCATCCTCTTGCAGCAAGGTCCTTTGGAACGTTTCTCGTATCATGATTCGCTTTTATACCTTTATCCGCAAGTTCGTTTTTGAGCATTTTCCCAACTGCTATAACATTGGCCTCAGGATTATTACTCGTCGCATCATCCGGTTCGCTGACACCTCTCAAAAGCGGGAGATAAGATTCCCAACTATGAGACTGATAGATATGCACAACGGTTTCCTCCATCGATTTTTCCGGTGCAGGAGACGGCTCATCCTCTTTTTCGTCAACAAGTAGCATTTCCTCCGCAATTTCTCTTTCCTTTAACAATACTTCCATAGGGGCCACTGATTCAAACGGGATATCTGTATAATCAGTCCCTTTTCCTGCCACATAGAACTGAGTGTCATAAGCATAGAAACCAGGAATCTCATTTCCTAGAAAACTTCTGATATCATAGGGCTTTAAATTGGTTGCGAGTTCAAACGTTAACTCCAGTATCGGGAGCTTTGGAACCTCAACATCCTTACCTGTCAGATAATGATTTTGTGATTGAATGACATTTAGGTAAAGTTCAGTAGACTGTACCTTCCTCAATATATTTCCAATATACTCAGAGGAGAGTTTAGAAGATAAGACGCTTGTAATGGTGGAAATAACAATGAATAAGATCACCATGAATAGGACGGTATTATTAATGAAGAGAACAAATCCCGTTCGCTTAGTAGTTTCTATCTTTCTCCCCTCCTTTCTATCTAATTTGTATGCCTTATTGATAGATATTAGAAGGGCAAAATAAAAAGATGACTCTATTTCTAGAATCATCCGCTACTTTTACAACCATCGCAGAAATTAGAAGCACTATTAAAGTATTCCCTTCCACATGACACACACATGGAGGGACGCACGAACTTGCTGCCATAGATTTCATGATGTTTTTTTAATGATCGATTTAGAAAATAGAAGAAAATAGCGACAAGAACGGTAAAGCTGATAAAAAATACCCAGATCATCCCTAACACAACCTTAACCTTTTTTACTATATTCTACCATATCAAAGCTTTAAGAACCATAATCTCTTTACATCGCAACAATACTAAGATAATATATAAATCGTAATCATTACTATTTATGAATTAAAGGAGATTTCTAAAATGACGATAAAAAAAATACCTGTCACTGTTCTAAGCGGTTATTTAGGAGCCGGTAAAACGACCCTCTTAAATCATGTATTACATAATAGAGATGGATTGAAAGTGGCGGTCATTGTGAATGACATGAGTGAAGTGAACATTGATTCTGGCTTGGTACGGCAGGGTGGGAGCCTTTCTCGCACAGACGAAAAACTGGTGGAGATGTCCAATGGTTGCATATGCTGTACACTTCGTGAGGACTTGCTTGTAGAAGTGGAAAAACTGGCTACTGCCGGTGATATTGATTACATTTTAATTGAATCAACAGGAATAAGTGAACCGGTACCGGTTGCCCAAACTTTTTCTTATATTGATGAAGAGCTTGGCATTGATTTAACCAAGTTTTGCAGGCTGGATACGATGGTGACGGTTGTGGATGCTTATCGTTTCTGGCATGATTTTGAGTCTGGAGACAGCCTTTTAGACAGAAAAGAGGCAATGAGTGAGGAAGATACAAGGGAGATTGCAGATTTATTAATTGACCAAATTGAGTTTTGTGATGTACTTATTCTAAACAAATGTGACCTTGTATCAGAAGAAGAGCTGGAAAAGTTGGAGAAAGTTCTAAAAACACTCCAACCTGAGGCAACTATTATTAGATCTACAAATTCCAATGTTCCTCCAGCTTCTATATTGAACACTGGAAAATTCGATTTCGACAAAGCGAGTGCATCTGCTGGCTGGTTGAAGGAGCTTCAAGCTGGTCACCAACACCACACTCCAGAGACAGAAGAGTACGGAATCTCCTCCTTTGTTTATCAGCGTAGGCTACCTTTCCATTCTCAGCGTTTCAGTGAGTGGTATGCGTCTCTTCCTGAAGAAGTTGTAAGGGCCAAAGGGATCGTGTGGTGTGCTACTAGAAACAATGTAGCGCTTCTCTTTTCCCAAGCAGGGCCATCTGTTCAACTACAACCGGTATCCTATTGGGTAGCATCTCTTCCAAAATTGGAACAAGAAGTCGTGATAAAGGAAAATCCACACTTGTTAGAGGAATGGGATCCTGAATTCGGTGATAGAATGACAAAGCTTGTCCTGATTGGTGTGGATATGGACCGTGGGGAGCTGACAAGAGAGCTGGACAGCTGTCTATTGACTCCAGAAGAATTCGATCAAGATTGGTCTTCACTTCCTGATCCTTTTCCATGGACAGTTAACAAACAAACGGTATAACATCTTAAAGCACCTCATGAGGTGCTTTTTCTATT
This sequence comes from Bacillus sp. RO1, assembly GCF_012524115.1. Lineage (GTDB taxonomy): Bacteria > Bacillota > Bacilli > Bacillales > Bacillaceae_I > Sutcliffiella_A. Next base: position 34,863 of record NZ_JAAZWB010000092.1, read on the forward strand.
ACCCTTCTGGTAAAATACAATACAATAATCAACTACTGGAGGTCCGTGATGCTCTATCTAGCTATATTTACCTTTCTGTTCTGGTTTGCTGTATGGCTGGATGCAAAGATAGGTATGAAGAAGATTGCAAAACTAGAACATGTAAAAGAAGATGAAAGTTTGCATAGTAGCGGTCCCCTTCTTTCCATCATCCTTGCTGGAAAAGATGAAGAGAAGCATATCGAAGCAAGTCTGCAGTCTCAATTTCAGCAAACGTATTCCAATATAGAATGGATTGTTGTGAACGACCGCTCCTCTGACCGGACTGGCACCATAATCGATCAAATGGCAAAAACGGAGCCAAGAATGAAGTGTATCCATATTAAACAACTTGAAGATGGTTGGCTCGGAAAAAATCATGCACTGTATAAAGGTTACCTTCAAAGCAAAGGCGAGTATATCCTTTTTACCGACGCAGACATCTTATTTGAAAAGGATACTCTCATAAAAGCAATAACCTACTACCAGAATAAGAGACTCGACCATTTAACCCTTGCTCCCAATTTAAAAGGAAACAGTTTCTGGACCAATGCATTCGTCTCCTTCTTTCTTTTTGGTTTTGGTTATTTTAAAAGACCGTGGAAATCTAATGATCCTAAAAGTAAGTCTGCCATTGGCATTGGAGCTTTCAACCTTTTATCTAGAGATGCTTATGAGGAGATCGGAACACATAAAAATATAAAAATGAGACCAGATGATGACTTGATGCTAGGCAGCCAGATCAAAGAGGCCGGAATGAAGCAACACTTAGCCCTTGCGCTGGACCACCTGCAAGTTGAATGGTACCCTGATCTGCGTTCGGCACTTATCGGTTTGGAGAAGAACACCTTTGCAGGACTCTTTTACAGCTACTTTATGGTGTTATTTGCCCTTAGCGGTTTATTTTTATCACAACTTTTCCCTTTTATCGCCTTGTTAATGACGACAGGAACCACTCAACTGATCTTCGCTTTCAGTATTTTAATGTTAGCTCTAGCTTACAACGAAACAGCAAACAAAATGGCAAAGGGAGCAAATATATATATAACCGTCTTCCCTATCACTGTCTTGCTTTTTATGTATAGTATCGCTCGGGCAACCATCCTCACTCTCCAGAGAGGCGGCATCATCTGGAGAGGGACATTCTACTCCATCAAACAACTTAAAAAGTGACGGGACTCCCCGTCACTTTAATAATGTCGCACAAGAAAAATCAATTTCAGCAACGGATATACCACAATTGCCATCGACAACTGGACATACAACACCATCTCCACCGAAATCCGCTCCATAATCAAAAGCAACACCGAACATACCACACTTGTAGCCATGAGAATGTAAGCAACATGTCCACTTTTCTGATTAATTTCAGCACGCTTCCTCTTCGTCGGACGGTAATGCCTTCTCATCACAGCACGGATAATTTCGGATAACCCTAGCAGAATGAACACCACAGGGATGTATTTCAGTTTCCCTGAATTATGTGCTTCCACAAGCAAAAATACTCCAAACAGCATTATAAGTATTGGCAAGCCAAAGGCTATAATTGGTTGATCAAATAAGGAATGCTCTTCTTTTTCCAAAACCGTCCCTCCCACCAAAAACACTAGTATGTACAGTTCCGCATCTAAACTAGAAGCAGTGATATATATGTTAAAATACAAAAGAAGAATCGTTACATTATATGCAACGATTACTAGGAAAAATGATAGATTCTTTATTTTACTTCTATTTCTTTTATGATTTGGGCTGGATTTCCTCCGACGACTACATTTGGAGGCACATCTTTCGTCACAACGGCACCAGATGCGACAACCACATTGTCCCCGATTGTGACTCCCGGATTAATAACGGCACTGCCGCCGATCCATACGTTGTTGCCTATTTTGACTGGAATTCCATATTCAGGTCCTTTGTTTCTTTCAACCGGATCGATAGGATGAGTTGCTGTGTATATATGTACACCTGGCGCAAGCATACAATTATCACCAAACTCCACTTTGCACACATCAAGTATGCAGCAGTCAAAGTTGGCGAAGAAGTTTTCCCCTACATGAATATTGTATCCATAGTCACAACGGAAGTTCGGTTCCAGGAAGACATTTTCTCCCGTGGATCCAAAAAGCTCTTTAAGCAGTGCTACTCTTCGGTCACTTTGCGTTTCTGAAGCTTCATTTATTAGTCTACTTAGTCTTCTTGCATTGGCTCTTTCCTTCGTTAACTCTGAATCCCATGGTTTGTATAACTCGCCAGCGAGCATTTTTTCTTTTTCAGAAATCACCTTTATTTACTCCTTCCATTGTTGAAACTTCTCTTATTATAAGGGTTTTGTTAATACTTGAAAAACTTCTTGCAAAAAATGTTCATAGTCGAAGCCTAAGGCGATGTGATGGTTACTCTCACTATCCACGTTCATATGACGGAAGTCAGCAAATGATTTCCCACGTGTTTTTCCTTCTACAACGACATGCACTTTTTTAGCCAAGTACTGCATCCTCTCTGGATGAGCAGCAGAATAAACTGTTAACAAATCATGAAATGGCGCACCTTCCATTCCTGGTACTAGTTTTGAATAGGCTTTTGCATAATAATTTATAATCGGAATGTACATTCCTTTAAATTTATTTTTAGTATAGTACTCAAGAGCCTCCGCATAATCATTCGTAATAATTGCCTTTTGAGTGACATTTAGAGGGGTAAGAAAAACTTTCTTACCGTGAGCTAATAAAAGATTGGCTGAGGTCGGGTCTCCGAAAAAATTTGCTTCGGCTACAGGGGTAACATTTCCAGGAACCATGAAAGCTCCGCCCATAATATGAAGCTCTTTTACTTCTCCCATTACTTCCCTGTTTAATAAAAAACATGCGGCTAAAGTGGTCGATCTACCTAGGTCGGCAATAACCAAATCTTTATTACGCTTAATGATATCAAATACCTCACCAAGGTTACGAATTCTAAAATGGTAGGACCCTTTCTTCACTTTTATAGGGCCAATACCGTCCTCTCCATGAATCTCAGGATAGTAGTTGGCAAGTTCTCCGGAGACCGGCATTTCTGCACCATTGAAAATGGGGATGTCCATCCTGCCAGCCAAATGCAAAATATGAGCTGCATTATAGGCAGCAGTGATCTTATCCACATTTCCGTAGCTGCATACAAGACCAAGTACTTCTATTTCGGGATGAAGTAGCGCATAGATTAAAGCCATCGCATCATCAATTCCAGGATCACAGAAAATAAGCAGCTTCATACATCATTCCTCCCAATATCCTATTATTGTAAAATATTAGGTGAGATGTAAAATTATGTGATTCAAAAGATGTATTTCTTCTACCCCTTTATACACGGGCCTCAAAACCTACATGAAATCAAAATAATACCGGATAACATGAAAGAAAATTGGAGCAGAATATGCAAGGCTATCCACTCTCGTTAAATAACTTTTCTTCAGCACAGCTGCTTTTTCATCATCACCCACTAACAGATCGCGCTTCAATACCGATACTGCCAAACTGCCTCCAAAACAAGCAACGCTAATTATTAAACCCGATAATAACCCGAACAACTCATTTAAAGGAGTCAAATAGGCAAACAGATTATAGGAAACTCCTGTTGTGACAAAAGTTGAAATGAGAAAGCCCTCCCAGGTGATGTTCGGGTTGGATGATGGAATAACCTTCTTTTTTCCAATATAAAGCGAAATCAAATATTGTATCACATCATGTAATTGGGTCAGCACAACCAAATATAAGACAAGGTTCGCACCATACTCCGGGGTTGCAACTTGATAGAAAGCCAGGTGACTCAGACCGAATACCATGAGCATCAATCCCCATTGTGTGGAGGAGACGGAGCGAAGGAAACCAACCGTTCCTTTCCCAAGTATTCTTGGAAGCGGTAAGAAAAGGAAAACATAAACTGGGATAAACACGATGAACATGCCGTACCATCCGATATAGATCCAATAAAACTGAATGGGAATAGAGAGATACGCCCATAAAAATAATTGCCTGTCAACCTTACGGGTTCGCAATATCGAGAAATACTCTTTTAATGAAAAAAAACATAAAAACATAAGGGCAAATAAAGATACCATTGGATGAAACAACGTCGCAATGCTAAATACTGCAAGCATACCCCACCACGTTTTTACCCGCACAGATAAATCTGAGAAATCCTTAGACGTTGTATTCCTTTTTACTATGTAAAAGATCGAACTAAACACACTTAATCCAAATGCAATAACCAATAATGTTATGACTGCCTCTTTCTCGAAAATAAACATAATAATCCCCCTATCTACCTATTATTATGAAATTAATGGTTAATTTTGGTCAAGAGAAATTATATAATATTTATAATAGTAGAAATAATTCTTTCAAAGGTGTGGGGAATGTTGGGAGATACATATGTATTCATATTACTTACTGATACTGGTACCTTATTTACCAAATCCATAAAGAAATACACGAAAGCCCCATATAACCATGTCTCTCTTTCATTTGACATTGAATTAAAGGAGTTATACAGCTTTGGTAGAAAACGACCAAGTAACCCTTTTAACGGCGGATTTGTTCGGGAAGATGTGGAGAATGGAACGTATAGAAAGTATCCGGGTACAACATGTGTGATATATAAAATGGCCGTAACTCAACGAGAAGTGGAAAAAATGAGGAGAATCATTGGGGTTTTTCAAAAGAAAGAAACAAAGTGGTTCTATAATTTGCTCGGCGTAATTGGCGTTTCAATAAACGAGCCGGTAGAAATAGACTCCAGTTATTTCTGTTCCCAGTTCGTCTCAGATGTTCTTCACCGCTCCGGTATCAAGTTATGGGATAAACTCCCCTCCCTAGTGACCCCTGATGATTTCAGGAAAAGCGACCGGCTAGAAAGGATTTACGAAGGTAAACTTTATGACTATCAACCTGTAAAATTGCGAATAATGTAAAAAAGGGAGGAAGCTTTATCTGGCTCCTCCCGCTCTTTTTTAGTAGCTGCCTTGCTGTTCCATTTGTTCAAGGTCTTCTTGTGTTATTTCCTGTGCATTATCAATGACTTCTTGAGGAACAGTAATTTCCCCTACTTCATCAAAGTTCGTTAATGTTGAATCCATCACTTGAATGCTTGACACCGTTTCCCCGTCAACATCCATTTCCATATCCATATTTAATAAAACCTTTGTTTGATAAAAGCTTTCTTTATCAATATGAACCAAATAACTTAATTGGTTAACTGTCATCATGGAGAGCATTTCTTGCATCATCTCCCCCATGCCGTCTCCCATCATACCGCCAAACATTCCAACCAATTCATTGAATTGTTCACCAGACCCTTCAAAGTTCAACACATAGTGATCTTCTTCTTCTGTCATTGTTATCTTATCAGTGTAGTCTTTCAGCATCTCCAACTGTTCTGCCGGATTTCCTTGCATTTCGGACATTGCGTTTAACTGAGCTGTAAATTCTTCCGGCATTTTATACCATTGTCCAGCCATGGAATCGTATACAAAGAAACCGTCTTCAGAGAAATACGATTCATTTTCCATGCCATCCATCATTCCATCAGCATCTTCAATGGATGTCACCTGATACATAGCCATTGGATTTAAAGACATATCAGTTGTCGTGGTGGTAACCATTTTAATAGTCTCTTCATTTGCCATAGAAATTTTCTGATCTGAGATCATTTCCATTGAATAGCTAGAAAGTCCAGCCATCGCTTCAGTGGATTTTTGTAGAACTTCCTCTGCAGTCAGGGCATGTTGTTCTTCTGTTTCTTCTGTCGCATCAACTTCTTCTACCTCAGTAGCCGAATTAGTTGTTCCCTCGTTAGTCATCTCTTCCGCTTCTGCATTCCCCTCAACATTCCCACTGGCCCCATTGGAGGAATTGCCGCAAGCTGTTAGTAACATGACAGCCAGGATTCCCACCAACACCAATTTCAAAGCTTTCACATAATCCTCTCCTATTCCCTTTTGTGTTTTATAGACTATTTTCTTTTACCCCTTTACAGGATAAAAATAACAGTAATAACAAAAAGTTATATTCTTCTAGTAAACTCTTTGTTTTCCTAATAATTATACGAGATGGGATGCTAGTAAGTTTCAGAAATGGGTATATTTAGTAGAATGTACCTAGTATATGAATGTCTATTTAATATTGCTTCCTTTTCCAGAGGGGATTCTGGCTTATAGAACGCTTCTATTAGACAGTTCTCCCTCTTCAGACACAGGTTCGGGCGAATAGAACGCTTCTATTAGACAGTTCTCCCTCTTCAGACGGAGTGTATGACGACCAATGAGGGTGAAAAAGCAGAGGAGACGTCGTCTTAGGAGGTGTATGACGACCGGTGAAGGTGAAAAAGCAGAGGAATGGTCGTCATAGGGAGTGTATGACGACCGGTGAAGGTGAAAAAGCAGAGGAGACGTCGTCTTAGGAGGTGTATGACGACCGGTGAAGGTGAAAAAGCAGAGGAATGGTCGTCATAGGAGGTGTATGACGACCGGTGAGGGTGAAAAAGCAGAGGAGACGTCGTCATAGGGAGTGTATGACGACCGGTGAAGGTGAAAAAGCAGAGGAGACGTCGTCATAGGGAGTGTATGACGACCGGTGAAGGTGAAAAAGCAGAGGAGCGGTCGTCATAGGGAGTGTATGACGACCGGTGAAGGTGAAAAAGCAGAGGAGACGTCGTCATAGGAGGTGTATGACGACCGGTGAAGGTGAAAAAGCAGAGGAGACGTCGTCATACGGAGTGTATGACGACCGGTGAGGGTGAAAAAGCAGAGGAGTGGTCGTCATAGGGAGTGTATGACGACCGGTGAAGGTGAAAAAGTAGAGGAGCGGTCGTCATAGGACGTGTATGACGACCGGTGAAGGTAAAAAAGCAGAGGAGACGTCGTCATAGGACGTGTATGACGACCGGTGAAGGTAAAAAAGCAGAGGAGACGTCGTCATAGGCGATTAATCCTTAGAACTCTTTGTAACTATTTTTATACATTAATATGGACTTGACTTTCAAACGGAGTTTCGGGCTTATAGAACCCTTCTATTAGACAGTTCTCCCTCTTCAGATACAGGTTCGGGCTTATAAACCTGACTATCAAATACATTTACACAGCAAAAAGCCATCAACCCTTTAAAAGAGATGATGGTCTTCTCCAATTTTAGTAGACTATTCTAGTTTGCTCATAATCACAAATCTCTTCCATATACATTTCGGTCAGGCCAATATCGTCCAGTCCTTTTAACAGCATCCGCTTCCGATATTCATCTGCTTCAAAATGGTACTTCACATCATCTCCAACACAAACCTCCTGGAACTCAAGATCCACCTCCAGTTCGAGAGTCTGATTAGAAGCTTTCTCAAAAAGCTCCTCCACCTCTGCTTCTTTTAACACAACCGGTAAGATTCCATTTTTAAAGCAGTTGTTATAAAAGATATCTGCAAAAGATGGTGCAATGACCACCTTGATTCCATAATCTTTCAAAGCCCATGGTGCGTGTTCACGAGAAGATCCACAGCCAAAATTCTTTCGTGCCAGAAGAATCGAAGCACCTTCGAATTTCGGGTCATTCATAATAAAGGAATGATTCTTTTCTCCACTTGCTTCAAAGCGCCAATCATAAAAGAGAAATTGACCAAATCCTGTTCGTTCTATTCTCTTCAAAAATTGCTTCGGAATAATTTGATCAGTATCGACGTTGGCTTTATCCAAGGGGATAACTTTTCCGATATGATTGATGAGTGCTTCCATTAGACCACCTCCTCTTTTTCATATCGCCATTCATTCACATTGACAAATCGGCCGCTAATCGCAGCAGCAGCGGCCATCGCAGGACTGACCAAATGCGTGCGGGCACCTCTTCCTTGTCTGCCTTCAAAATTGCGGTTAGAGGTAGAAGCGCATCTTTTCCCTGGAGGAACCACATCTGGATTCATACTGAGGCACATGCTGCACCCAGCTTCTCTCCATTCAAATCCCGCCTCTAAAAACACCTCGTGAAGCCCTTCTTCTTCAGCCTGTTTTTTCACCTGTTTGGAGCCCGGAACGACAAGCGCGGTAACTTGCGGTGAAACGGACCTTCCTTTTACCACTTCAGCAGCTTTCCGTAAATCTTCAATCCGTGAATTGGTACAGGAACCGATGAACACATAATCAATGGCAATATCAGAAATCTTCATACCAGGTGTCAGCCCCATATAGTCGATTGCTTGTGCGACAGATTTTCTTTCCCCTTCATTTTTATAAGTAGCAGGATCCGGCACCCTACCACTGATACTTGTACCCATTGAGGGATTTGTCCCCCATGTCACCTGAGGTTCTAAATTTGTAATGTCAAATTGGATTTCTTTATCATAAACCGCACCCTCATCTGAGCGTAATGCGTACCATTCCACTTCCGCCTTGTCGCGTTTCTCCCCGACAGGAGCATATTTCCTTCCTTTTAAATAGGAGAAAGTCGTTTCATCCGGTGCCACAAGTCCAGCGCGAGCACCTGCTTCAATAGCCATATTACAGATGGTCATGCGTTCCTCCATGGACATCTCTTCAATTACCTTACCAGTAAATTCAAGCACATACCCTGTGCCGAAATCCGTACCATATTTTGCGATTACCGCTAAGATGAGATCTTTGGCAGATACTCCTAGTGGCCTGAGACCCGTAAAATCAATTTTCAAAGTCTTAGGTTTTGACTGCCACAAGCATTGGGTGGCAAGGACATGTTCGACTTCACTTGTACCAATTCCAAATGCCAAGGCACCAAAAGCTCCATGAGTGGAGGTATGGCTGTCACCGCACACGATGGTTTTGCCTGGTAATGTCAAGCCTAGTTCAGGTCCGATTACATGGACAATTCCTTGTTCTGTACTGTGGAGGTCTGCAAGTCTAATTCCAAACTCTTTGCAATTTGCTTCAAGTGTCGTCATTTGCTTGGATGCGATTTCGTCTGTCACATGGAACGGGTTTATCGTTGGGACGTTATGGTCCATGGTTGCAAATGTTAGGTCTGGTTGTCTTACTTTTCTTCCTGATAGACGGAGTCCCTCGAATGCTTGAGGAGAGGTGACTTCGTGCACCAAGTGGAGGTCAATGTACAACAGACTTGGTTTGTTCTCCTCATTTACTACTATATGACGATCCCAGATTTTCTCGAATAGTGTTCTTGGCTGCATGTCACTCACCTTCCGATTTTCATAATTATCTCTGTTTAACTCCTTTCGATTTCCGTTCCAGGTGTTCGCTTTCCGCGGGACGATGCTTGAGCCTCCTCGGCTTCGCCTGCGGGGTCTCAACCAACCGTTACTCCCCCGCTGGAGTCTCACACCTTGCACTTCAATCTACAGGTGAATTCTTTTACTTTGTAACCTTGCTAGTTCTTTATCGGTGCTCTTAGGTAGCTTCTTACGGCTTCTCCCATTTGGACCGTTCCTAGGACGCGTTCCCATTCTGTGCCGATGTCATGGGTGCGGTAGCCTTCCTCTAGTGCAAGGTCTACTGCTTTTTCGACAGAGGCTGCTTCTTCCTCTAATCCGAGGGAATGCCTGAGTAGCATGGCCGCTGAAAGGATGGTAGCCAATGGATTGGCAATATTTTTGCCGGCTATATCAGGAGCAGTACCGTGGATCGGTTCGTAAAGGCCTGGACCCTCTACCCCGAGACTTGCGGAAGGCAACATGCCAAGGGAGCCCGTCAGCATGGAGGCTTCATCGCTTAATATGTCTCCAAACATGTTTTCTGTCACGATTACATCAAAATGCCGTGGATTTCTAACCAATTGCATGGCCGCATTGTCTACTAACATGTGGTCTAATTGAACATCTGGGTATTCTTTTGCAATCCGATTAGCCGTTTCCCTCCATAGCCTGCTGCTCTCCAACACATTTGCTTTATCAACAGATGTAAGTTTTTTCTTTCTTCCTTGCGCGACTTCAAATCCTTTTCGTATGATGCGATCGATTTCTTTTTCCGTATAGTGAAGGGTATCGATTACTTCAAGTCCATCCTTCCCTTGTCTTCTTTCACGGGGAGACCCAAAATAAATCCCTCCTGTCAGTTCCCTTACTATTAAGATATCTGTATCTAAAACCACTTCTCTTTTTAAGGGAGATGCATGGATTAGAGATTCAAAAAGTGAGACAGGGCGGAGATTGGCATAAAGTTTTAACTGTTTGCGAATTCCTAGCAATCCAGCTTCAGGCCTTCTTTCAGGAGTTTCTTGGTCCCATTTTGGACCGCCTACCGCTCCTAAAAGAACCGCGTGGCTGTTTTTACATATTTCCACCGTTTCTTGTGGAAGGGGAGTTCCTGTCTCATCGACAGCAACTCCCCCGATCTTGCCATAGTTAAACGTAAATGTATGCTGAAAGTTGTTAGCCACCTGCTCTAATACAAGGACAGCTTCCCTTGTCACTTCCGGGCCGATTCCGTCACCAGGCAGGACGCTGATGGTAAACTGACTCATCCTACCTCCACCCCTTTCGCTGAGTATCTGGAAAATTTTTCTTTTATAGATAAGCGATTAACTGCATCCAAATAGGCTTTTGCGGAAGCCTCCAGGACATCATGCTCAATTCCTCTTCCACTTGATACTTCACCTTCACAGTTTATTTTCACATACACCTCTGCAAGTGCGTCACTACCGTATGTGGTAGATTGAATGCGATAGTCTAGTAGAGATATTTCTTTTTGTAAAATCCTAGAGATTGTATTATAAACAGATTCCACGCTTCCTTTTCCTGTAGCAGATTCTTGGAGCACCTCTCCATCTTCCGTTTTAATGGCAATAGTGGTCGTTGGAATAATATTGGAGCCGTAAGAGATTTGTAGGGTTTCCATTCGGTAATGCGGGAAAAGTCCCTTTACGGTTGAATCCATCATCAAGGCAAAAATATCGTCCTCGGTTACTTCTTTCTTTTTCACCGTAAGATCCTTGAATGCTTTAAACAGCTTTTTTCCTTCTTCTTCGTTTAAGAATAGTCCCAGTTCCTCGCATCTTTGCTTAAAGGCATGACTGCCGGAATGCTTGCCAAGAACCATTTTGTTTGAATGTAGCCCGACCATCTCGGGATTGATCACTTCATAGGTACTCTTGTTTTTCAATACCCCATCCTGATGGATTCCTGATTCGTGGGCAAAGGCGTTAGCTCCTACGACCGCTTTATTTTGCGGAACAATCATACCGGTCAGTTTGCTGACAAGATTGCTAGTTCTGACCGTTTGTTTTAAATCAATATTTGTTTCCACCTCATACACGTCTTTTCTTATTTGAAGGGCAACTATAATTTCTTCCAAGGAAGCATTTCCTGCTCGTTCCCCAATTCCATTAATGGTTCCTTCAATTTGGTCTACCCCGCTTTGGATGGCTGCCAATGAATTGGAAACGGCCATTCCAAGGTCGTCGTGGCAATGGGCAGAAAGTTTAACTTTGTGGATATTCGGCACATGTTCGCGAATATATGTGAATAGTTGAGCATACTCTAGTGGAGTCGTGTAGCCTACCGTGTCAGGAAGATTGATGACATTTGCCCCTGCATCAATAACTTTTTCTATAATATGAGCCAAGAACGGCCATTCGCTTCTTGTTGCATCTTCAGCAGACCACTGAACATGATCGAAAAAACGTTTTGCGTATTCAACTGCCTGGACGGCAGCTTCCACCACTTCTTTCGGCTTTTTTTTCAATTTGTATTCCATATGGATCGGAGAGGTTGCTAAAAATACATGGATCCCATTTATTTCAGCATCCTTTACCGCTTCATAGACGGCATCAATATCCGATTTTACGGAACGGGCAAGACCGACAACTCTTGACTTTTTGATGGTTCTGGCAATTTGTTGAACTGCTTGGAAGTCCCCGTAGGAGGAAGCAGGAAATCCTGCCTCCATCACATCTACTCCATATTTTTCTAATTGAATCGCTATTTCTAATTTTTCGTGTGGATGAAGATTCACTCCAGCTGACTGTTCACCGTCTCTTAGGGTTGTATCAAATATGTCAACCTTTCGCACTGCCAACGACTCCTTTCTTCTTCGATTGGATGAATGGCATTTTCGCGCGGAGCTCCCTTCCTACCACTTCGAGTGGGTGTTGTTTTTCTTGTTCATTAATAGAGTGGAACATTGGGCGGTTTGCCTGGTTTTCCAGTACCCAGCCTTTTGCAAATTGTCCTGACTGAATTTCAGAAAGAATTTTTCTCATTTCATCCTTTGTACCGTCATTGACCACTCTTGGTCCTGCGGTAAAATCTCCCCACTGAGCTGTATCCGATATAGAGTAGCGCATTCCTTCTAATCCATTTTCATATAAAAGATCGACGATTAATTTAAGCTCATGCAGGCATTCGAAGTAGGCGACTTCCGGCTGGTAGCCTGCTTCCACTAACGTTTCAAATCCTGCTTTCACTAAAGCTGTTGTTCCTCCACAAAGTACAGCTTGTTCTCCAAAAAGATCTGTTTCTGTTTCTTCTTTAAAAGTGGTTTCCATTACGGCTGCTCTTCCGGCACCAACTGCCTTACTGTAAGCCAATGCCACCTCTTTTGCTTCCCCTGATGCATTTTGTTGGACTGCAAAAAGTGCAGGTACACCGCCACCTTCTTCGTATACGCGTCTCACTAAGTGGCCAGGCCCTTTGGGTGCGACTAAGAATACATCCACGTCTTTTGGAGGCACCACTTGATGGAAATGAACATTGAAGCCATGGGCAAATGCCAATGCTTTTCCTTCTGTTAAATGTGGTTCTATTTCTTGTTTGTATACTTCCGGTTGCCTCTCGTCAGGTAGTAACACCATTACAACATCTGCTTGTGCGACTGCTTCTCCCACGGAGTATACTTGGAATCCGTCTTCTTTTGCTTTATCCCAAGAGCCACCGGGTCGAACGCCCACTACTACTTCTACGCCGCTATCACGTAAGTTTTGTGCGTGCGCATGGCCTTGGGATCCGTAACCTACTACTGCTACCTTTTTTCCGTTCAATGCTGCTTGGGAGATGTCGTCGTTATAATACATGTTTGCTGCCATTTAAATTCCTCCTTGGAAAATATAAGTATTTGAACGAACTCCCGTTGACTTTCGTTCCAGGCGTTCGCTTATCCAGTGGACGGTGCTTGAGCCTCCTCACAACGCTTCAGGGGTCTCAACCAACCGTTATTCCCCCGCTGGAGTCTCACGCCTTGCACTACAGTCAACAGGTCATACCACTCTAACTTTAAGAATATTCCGTTAATTTGTTAGAGCAATTTGCTCGGATATATCGGTGATTTGGATGACGTCAATTTGTTTGTCTAGTTGGAGCTTTATTTTCTCCACTTCTTGTTCCTCGACCACGTTAACAACGATGGTCATGAGTGAAATCGAGGATTCATTGACAGGTGCTACTGCCAGGCTTTCAATGTTCAATCCCTTTCTCAAAAAAAGATTGGTCAATCGATTCAAAACTCCAAGTTGGTTGTTTACTAGGAGCGACAATGTACGCTTCATGGCTTCACACCTTCCATTTGTTGAATTCCTTTTCCAGGAGCTATCATCGGATACACATTTTCCATTGGAGTCACCCGACAATCTAATAGATAGGGCTCATCTGTAACAAGTGCTTCAGTGAATGCTGCTTTGAATTCTTCTTCATTTTGGACTACTGCCGCCTTGATTCCAAAAGCATCGGACAATTTTACATAATCAGGTTGGTTCGGGAGTAAGGATTCTGAGTATCTCTCTTTATAAAAGAGTTGCTGCCATTGTCGTACCATTCCCATAGATTGATTGTTTACGAGTACTACTTTTACCGGAAGTTTGTATTCTTTTAGGACAGCCAGCTCCTGCAGTGTCATTTGGAACCCAGCATCACCAAGGACTGCTACAACTGTAGTTGGCCGTTCCGCCACCTGCGCGCCGATTGCTGCCGGTAATCCGAAGCCCATGGTTCCGAGTCCTCCTGAGGTAACCCAGCGATCCGGTTTTTCAAATCCATGAAATTGCGCTGCCCACATTTGATGCTGCCCAACGTCTGTTGTGACAATCGCTTCTCCTTTTGTAAGTTCATGAACAAGTTCTACAAGCTTTTGAGGCTTGAATGTTTCTCCATCTTCTACATACCATAGTGGATAATCTTCTTTAGATTGCAAGAGTTGCTCCAGCCAACTACTTGTATCCGCCGTTTCTGTTATTTCCTTTATTAGTAATTGAAGTGACTTTGCTGCATCCCCGATAACAGGATAATCAGTCGGGACATTTTTGCCGATTTCGGATGGATCAATATCAAAATGAACCACTTTTGCAAACTTAGCGAACTCTTGCAAGTTACCTGTTAGTCTGTCATCGAACCTTGCTCCGATATTGATTATAAAATCCGCTTCATACAAGGCCATATTTGCCGTATACGTTCCGTGCATGCCAGCCATCCCAAGAAAAAGTGGATGGTCTGCCGGAAAGCCTCCAAGTCCAAGTAATGTATTAACTACAGGGATTGTCGTTTTAGCAACCAGTTCCTTCAATTCATTCGTTGCTTTACTGTGGAGAACGCCTGCGCCAGCTAGAATGATGGGCTTTTCCGCTTTCTTCAAAGCCTGTGCTACTTTTTTAATCGCCTGCGGATCCGGCTCTGTTTGGAGCTTATAACCGGGAAGGTGCACTTCTTTTGAATAGTCGTAAATACCTGAAGCGGCAGTGATGTCTTTTGGAATATCGATCAATACCGGTCCTGGTCGTCCAGTGGATGCAATGTGGAACGCTTCTTTAAAAATTCTTGGGAGGTCTTGGACATCCTGGACCTGAAAATTATGTTTGGTAATTGGCATCGAAATTCCTAAAATCGGTGCTTCTTGAAAGGCGTCTGACCCAAGGACCTGTGAATTAACCTGACCTGTAATCACGACTAGTGGCAGGGAATCTATCATGGCATCCGCAAGGCCAGTGACGATGTTGGTGGCACCGGGACCGGAAGTGGCAATGACCACTCCAGGTTTTCCAGAAACCCTTGCATACCCTTCTGCTGCATGGATCGCTCCTTGTTCATGTCGGGTTAAAAGATGCGGGATACCACCGTCATATAATGCGTCATAAATGTTTAGTACAGCGCCACCGGGATAGCCGAATATTACCTCGACTTTTTCTTCTTTTAATGCCTCGACAATCATACGTGAACCTGTCAGCAGCTTTTTTGCCACCTTTGTTCCGCTCTTTTCAACTGTACTCATTCGTTCTCCACCTCCTTGTGTTCGGTGCTATACTTTTAGGATTCCTCCAGTATTAGCTGACGTTACAAGTGCTGCATATCTTGCAAGGTAACCACTTTTCACTTTTGATTCTGGTCGTTGCCAGTTCTTTTTTCTCGCTTCTAATTCTTCCGTCTCAACCAATAAATGTATGGTTCGTTTTGGTAAGTCTATCTGAATGATATCGCCATTTTCCACAAATGCGATTGGACCGCCTTCTGCGGCTTCAGGAGAGATATGTCCAATAGAGATACCCCTTGAGGCACCAGAGAACCTGCCATCTGTAATGAGGGCTACTTTAGTGGATAATCCTCTCCCAGCAATAGAGGAAGTTGGTGCAAGCATCTCAGGCATTCCTGGTCCGCCTTTTGGCCCTTCATACCTGATGACTACTACATGCCCTTCTCGGACTTGACCACTATTAATTCCTTCCTGGGCCTCATCTTGTGATTCAAAAATGATGGCCTCTCCTGTAAACGTTTTGATAGATGGATCTACTGCTCCAACCTTTATTACACTTCCATTTGGTGCAAGGTTTCCGAATAGAATACTTAACCCACCGACAGGACTATATGGATTATCTTTTTTCCTGATGACCTGGTCATTTAAGATCTGTGCATGATCTACCACTTCTTGAATGGATTGACCGGAGATGGTGAGACGATCAGGATGGATGGCACCTTCAATTTGGCAAAGTTCCTTGATGATGGCACTTACGCCACCTGCCTCATGGACATCCTGCATAGAGTAATCTGATGCCGGACTTACTTTGCATAGATAAGGGATCCTTTCTGCGATTTTATTAATGTCTTCTAATTTGTACTCGATTCCAGCTTCATGTGCGATGGCAAGGGTATGTAGAACGGTATTGGTCGATCCGCCCATTGCCATGTCGAGTGCAAAAGCGTCGTCGATTGCTTCTTTAGTGATGATATCTCTAGGTCTTACATCTTCTTCGATTTGTCTCATAAGATGTTTTGCAGCATCTTTGATCAGTTGGTGGCGCTCATTGGAGGTTGCCACCATGGTACCGTTACCAGGGAGTGCCACTCCTAGCATTTCCATTAACGTATTCATGGAGTTTGCAGTAAACATTCCGGAGCAAGAGCCGCATGTTGGACAAGCACTCGATTCAATTTCGAGTAGTTCTTCACGGGACATTTTTCCGGAAAGGACACTTCCAACTCCTTCAAAAACGGATACAAGTGATAGTGGCCTGCCATCTTTTGTTCTACCGGCTTCCATTGGTCCACCGGATACAAATACTGCAGGGACATTGGTTCTGGCCGCTGCCATCAGCATGCCTGGTGTGATCTTGTCACAGTTCGGGATGTAAAACACGCCGTCAAACCAGTGGGCGTTGATGACAGTTTCTGCTGAGTCTGCAATCAGCTCCCGACTTGGTAGCGAATAACGCATTCCGATATGTCCCATCGCAATTCCGTCATCCACCCCGATTGTATTAAACTCGAAAGGAACGCCACCAGCTTCCCTGATTGCTTCCTTTACCACTTCTGCAAATTTATTTAAATGCATATGCCCCGGAATAATATCCACATAAGAGTTACAGACGCCGATGAACGGCTTATCCATATCCTCCGGCTTTACCCCAGCAGCATGCAACAAACTTCTATGTGGTGCTCTGTCAATTCCCCTCTTGATCGTATTACTTCTCATCGATTGCTTCACTCCTTTAGAAGGGACCTTGACGATTTACTAGTGATGACAGGTCCCCTTTTTAATGCTTTAACGTAGTGAGGGTGAGACCCCTCTTTGATACTTTAACGTATTGATAATAAACAATTTTTCTCCTGTTTCTCCAGTTGCCTGTAGTGCAAGGTATGAGACTCCGGCGGGAGGTAGCGGTAGACTTGAGACCCCGCAACGAAGTGAGGAGGCTCAAGTACCGCCCCGCGGAAAGCGAATACCTGGAACGGAAGGTAACTGATGTTAACAAGTTTTCTTTATTAATGATTCAACGCTTCACCCAACAGCACTCCGCCGTTGATTTCCCAGCCTACTTGAGTTTCTTCTGGGTAGACTTTGTGGCCGTCTTCTACAACTAACTGGCGGAAGCGGTTTAGAATTTTGTGGGTTTCTTTACCTGGTTTTCCGTCTGCGATTTTCCTTGCATCAAGACTGATAACCGGGATTACCTCTGCTGCAGTTCCTGTTAAGAACACTTCGTCAGCTACGTACACATCATGCCTTGTAAACGGTTCTTCTCGGACATCATATCCCATTTCATTAGCGAGATCGATGATGGCATTTCGCGTGATACCTTCCAGTGCTCCAACATAACTTGGCGGAGTTAATAGTTTGTTGCCCTTTAGGATAAAGATGTTCTGTCCAGATCCTTCTGCAACATACCCTTCTGTGTTAAGCGTAAGGGCTTCATTGGCACCAGCCATATTTGCCTCAGCTTTTACCATGATGTTATTCAAGTAGTTAAGTGATTTTACTTTAGGACTTAAGATATCCGGACGGTTTCTTCTAGTAGGAACGGTTACCATCGTAATGCCTACGTCATAGAGTTCTTTAGGGAATAATGCCAGTTGCTCAGCAATGACAATCAGGTTTGGAGTTTTGCATTTTGTGGGATCTAAACCGAGATCGCCGACTCCTCTTGATAGGACCAGTCGAATATAGGCCGTATCATGCAATTTGTTCTTTCTGAGAGTCTCAACGATAATATCCTCAAGTTCAGACATGGTATAGGGGACGTCCAATAGTACAGACCTTGCAGAATCATATAATCTTTCAAGATGTTCGCGAAGACGGAATACATTTCCGTTGTACATTCGGATTCCTTCAAAAACGCCATCGCCATATAGGAATCCGTGATCATATACAGATACAACTGCCTTCTCTTTTTCTACTAGCTGCCCATTCATATAGATGTATCTACACATAACTAATCTCCTCTTTCCACTTTTTATTGTTTGAATATTCTGACATATAACAGTTTAAAAGTTGCCCCTTGGTCAGGTTGAATAAACGTTAAACGTTCATCAGAACCTATCCGTAGAGGCTTTTTTCCTCGCGGTGTACACCATCTGTCAAGATCGTGCTGGTATCGCTCGGACCAGACATGATTGGAAAATTCGGCTGATATTGCAAAGATTATTCTTTCTTGCACTACCACTTTACTTTCCTGAAATCACCGGAACCCTAGACACCCTTCTGATAAGGGAAATGTTATTTCTTTTATCAATGTTTCTTTGAGTTGATGTTATTTTAATACCGTCGATACAGGCAGTCAACACCTAATTTCAGATAATTCAAATTTTACAGACAATATAAAAACGCTTTCATTTTTGTCCTATAAACAAAGAAAACGCTTACAAATGTTTGTTAAATTTTTTTACATACCCTTCTTTTTTTCTCTCAAAACATAAAAAAAGAACGAGTTACCCCGCTCTTTTCTAAGACAATCTAACATTATATCAATAAATTAAATAACTGTTTGTCTTTATTTATTTCGATATAGGTAAATCCTTTCTTTTCCATACGGTCAATAATAGCAAAATAATCGTCTGGCTTGCGAAGTTCGACGCCGACCAACACCGGACCCTTGTCTCGGTTATTTTTCTTTGTGTACTCAAATCGTGTAATATCGTCTGTGTCTCCCAAAACATCCTCCATAAATTCGCGCAATGCTCCTGCACGCTGAGGGAAGTTGACAATAAAATAGTGCTTAAGCCCTTCATAGATCAAGGACCTTTCTTTCATTTCTTGCATCCGGTCTAAATCATTGTTGCCTCCGCTCACAATACAGACTACCGTCTTACCGGCGATCTCATCCTTATAAAAATCTAGTGCAGCAATAGACAAAGCTCCTGCCGGCTCGGCAATAATGGCATTCTCGTTATACAAATTTAGGATAGTAGTACAGACCTTCCCTTCTGGTACCAACACCACATCATCTACGAGGTCTTTGGTCATTTCAAACGGCAGCTCTCCTACCTGTTTCACAGCCGCTCCATCTACAAAGCTATCAATCTCATTTAATCTTACCACTTTATTCTGAGCCAATGATTGCTTCATACCTGGAGCACCGAACGGTTCCACACCAATCAATTTTGTATCGGGACGCTTTTCTTTCAGATAGGATCCCACACCTGAGATCAGTCCCCCACCGCCTATACTCATAAACACATGAGAACACTCTTCCTGCAATTGCTCAGAAATTTCCATGCCCACTGTTGCCTGTCCGGTGATGGTTAACCTGTCGTCAAATGGGTGGATAAATTTCATCTCTTCCATTTCACATACTCTCATCGCTTGCTGATAGGAATCGTCGTATGTGTCGCCCGTAAGAACAACTTCTGTAAATTCGCCCCCAAAAAACTCTACTCGTGACACTTTTTGTCTTGGTGTAGTAGTTGGCATAAAAATCTTGCCTTTTATTCCGAGCTTTTTGCAAGCATAGGCAACTCCTTGTGCATGGTTACCTGCACTCGCACACACGACCCCTTTTTCTCGTTGTTCCTCTGTTAAACTATGAACCGAATAGTAAGCTCCTCTAATCTTAAAGGATCTTACCACCTGTTGATCTTCCCGTTTCAGATAGACTTTACAGTTATATCGTTCTGAGAGGATAGTATCCAACTGTAGCGGGGTTCTGACAACCACATCCTTCAGTACCTCATAAGCACGCTCCACTTCTTCTGATGTCACTCTTGTCTGTAATGCTTTTGCCAATCTTACCGCTCCTTTCTTTTAACGAAAAATGAATATTGTGAATTATTGTACAACAAGTTGTTTTAAAAAGTCACGATGAATTTTCCGCTCGTACATAAATAAAAAGCATTCGACATCTTTACCTCGTTGTCGAATGCTCTGCTAACACTTTATCAAATTTCTCTTGTCGCTCGGATTTTTTCATTCTCGGACAGGTATAACATAAGTGCCCTCCCTCTGTTTGATAAGCAAGACAACAAGAAGGTTTCAAAGGCATCGGATCATTTAAATCCCAAGGATTATCAATAAATATTAGTTTTTTTGCATAGGGATGTTTTGCCGTATTCATTCCCATGCAAGATAAAGGATTTCCACCCTTAAACTTTTCCACGTTTTTTTCATATTGTAACTTATATTTTTCAGGAAGACTAGAATGCTTCATCCGGTCTGAAATCCAATAAAGACTATGAGTTGCCTGGTACCACATATGTAAAAGATGGTTGCTATCTGACTTAGAGTGCATTTGCTTATATACGGGATTCATAATATCTTTATAAAATTCTTCTACCCACTCTCTGTCCCCTTTTTCATCTATATCTTCCGAATGAACGACAAATGAAATCAGTATCGTTCCACGTTGATTTTTATATAATTGCAGTTTAATATTTTCTGGGGTGACCTTCCATCCATCCGAAGATAAGAAATGCATAGACCCACATAAATATCCAAACCAGCCTGCAAGATACATGACAGTAACGTCCTTTGTCGTTGCTTTAATTCCCTCACCGTAAATGTCCAATAATTTTTGTAGAATTTCTGGATCGCCCAACTCACTTATCCGACATTCCCAGACAACATCCACTTTTTCTTGGTTCGACATATAAAAGAAACATGTCATCTGGTCCCAAGTCCACCATTGTTTTTTAAGCTCCATCCTCTCCCTCCTTTTATAAAAGGCTCTGTTAAACACCGCTGTTGATTTCCGCACTAGGCTTCGCTTTCCTAGGGGCGTTTGGGGAGCCCTCTTCGGAAAAACGCCTGCGGGGTCTCCCCTAAACGCTATCTCCCTAAGGAGTCTTCGCCTATTGCTCCAATCAACAGCTAGGTTGCTGAAAAAATCAACAGTATGCTTTAACAGAGCCGTATTAAAAGAAGGCTGACAGCATATGTCAACCTTCCCTATTCTTACTTACTTTTCTTCCATATACTTCACGATATCTTCTAATAGAAGATTTGCTGCTTTAATTCCACCAGATAGGTTCCAAATGATTTCATCTACTTTGTAGGCAGATTCCGTTTGTGCAACATTTAGCTTTTCATAAAGAGGATGTTCCATCCAAGCTTCTTGCATTTTTGTTCCGCCTTTTTCCTCATCATAGTCGGCATTGAAATAGAACATAACGTCACCATCCATGCTGCTCATCTGTTCTTCTGTAATAACTTCCATGAAATTATCTTTATCTTGCGCTTCTGGACGTGCAAATCCTAAATCAGAAAGGATTGTCCCTGCAAATGTATCTTTTTGATAGATACGAACCGTCGTTGGCAAGAATCGGACAACGGATATTTCCATATCCAATTTATCTACAAGCTTCCCTTTTACTTCTTCTACATGCTTATCGTAATTTGCCATTGCTTCTTTGCCTTCCGCCTCTTTATTCAACGCTTTTGCGTATAGTTCAAAGTTCTGCTTCCAATCTCCTGCTAAATCTTCAGAGAATACAGTTGGTGCAATCGCTTCTAATTGTTCATAAATCTCTTCGTGGCGAATTTTGTTTCCAATGATCAAATCAGGCTGAAGACTTGCGATTGTCTCAAGGTTGGGTGCTGTTTCTTCCCCTAGCTCTGTTACCCCTTCCATTTCGCCTTTGATATGAGCGTACCATTCCGTTCCTACACCAGGGCTAGCAGCACCGACCGGAGTGACACCAAGTTCCAATAAAGCTTCTGTTCCTTCGTTTGTAAGTACAACCACTTTTTGCGGCGTATCTTCAATGGTTGTTTCCCCCATTGCATGTTGAACCGTGTATTCTGAAGACTCTTCCTTTTTTACTGCATCATCGTCTTTAGAACTGTTCACTGTATCGCTTCCTGTATTGTTTGCTCCGCATCCAGCTAAAATTAATGTCAGTATACTGAATGTAAGCATTAATTGAGTAAACCCTTTGTACTTTCTCATTTCTATCTCCCTTTCTTTTGACTGTAGCTCAGCCTGTGTAATTGATAATGATTTTCATTATTATTATAGGTCGCAAAGACTAGGAATGCTATGCACTTTTTATACATTTTGCATGGACTTTTTCTCGCACGATTATTTTCAGGCACTATTCCGGACAAAGGTTGGAGTGGTTTGTTACAATATGCTTTATGAAAAGAATGGGACATTTTATGAAAAGAGGGATAGAAGTTGTTGAACAGTGGATTAGTGCTTGAAGGCGGAGGTATGCGCGGAGTATATACTGCCGGAATTTTAGAATATTTTATGGAAAAGGACTTATACTTTCCATATGTGATTGGTGTTTCTGCAGGAGCTTGTATGGCAGCTTCCTATCTATCCAGACAGCCAGGTAGAAACAAAAAGGTAAATATCGACTTCGTTGGAGACCCTAGATACCTTTCCTATCGTAACTTTTGGAAAAAACGACAGATGTTTGATATGGATTTTTTATTTGATGAAATTCCGAATAAACTTGTTCCTTATGACTATGAGACATTCTTGAACAGAACAGAGCAGTTTGTGGTCGTAACGACGGATTGCCTGACCGGTGAACCCATCTATTACAACATGGATCAACATGGAGAAGATATGCTCCAACTTATACGTGCATCAAGCTCTCTTCCCTTTGTTGCACCAAGTGTTGCCTATCAAGACAAAATGCTCTTAGACGGAGGAATCATTGATCCTATCCCTTTAAAAAAAGCTCAAAAAGATGGATTTGAGAAAAATGTGGTCATTTTGACGAAACCTGTTGGCTACAAAAAGAAAGCAAGCAGATTTTCTTCCCTTTTTAAATACAAGCCGTATCCAATTATCTCAGAACGTCTTCAGACACGTTATAAGCTATATAATGACACATTGGACTATGTGGCATCGGAGAAGAATACTGGCTCTACCTTTGTTTTTCAGCCGAGCAAGCCTTTACCTGTAGGCAGAATGGAACGAAAAAAAGATCGTCTTCAAGCACTATATGAGCTAGGGTACGAAGATGCAGAAAAAAACTACAAGGCACTACAAGAATTTTTACAAAACTAAGATAGAAACTGGTGAGACAAATGGCATTACATGCTGCCGATCTTAAAGATCTAGAACAACCCGTAATACAAGAAAATAAAATCATCCTTATCTGGAGCGCCACCGTTTGGCTTGTTGTCATGAATACGACCATGTTCAACGTTGCCTTGCCAAGTGTATTGAGCGAGCTGAGCCTATCCTCCTCCACTGCTTCTTGGATTGTATCTGGCTATTCCATCGTTTTCGCCATTGCAACTTTGACATATAGCAGATTATCGGATTTTTTACCGATTAGAAAGTTGCTGAGCACAGGACTTGGCTTATTGGCCATTTCATCGATTATCGGTTTCTTTTCCCAAGATTTCATCTGGTTATTGGCCGCAAGACTATTGCAAGCGGCAGGTGCCGGTGCTGTCCCGGGGCTCGCGATGGTGTTGGCGGGAAGATACATCCCTATTTCCAGAAGAGGAAAAGCGATGGCGTTCATCTCTTCTGCCGCCTCCCTTGGATTTGGACTTGGCCCGGTAATCGGGGGACTGATCACTCAATACTTGGGCTGGCATTATCTTTTTGTCGTGACAGGATTCGTTTTACTGTTACTGCCACTGTTTCGAAAGCTATTACCTCATGAAGAAACGGAAAAAATCAAATTTGACTACCTTGGTGGTCTGTTAATTGGTATTTGCGTAACAGGACTTTTACTATACCTTTCCACTTTTAAGATACCAATTTTACTGGTGAGTATTGCAGCACTCTTGTGGCTATGGCGTCATATACACAAGGTTTCTACGCCCTTCATCCAACCTGCATTGTTAAAAAACGGGCAGTTTGTGAAACTGTTAGGTATTGGATTTGGTGCATTTGTCACGCATTTCTCCGCGTTGTTTTTAATGCCCATTATGTTGGCAGTGATATTCAACAAGGAACCGGCAACTATTGGCTTGCTTATCTTTCCCGGTGCAATTCTTTCTGCTATCGCCGCTCAATTTATCGGCAGATTCATCGACCGCTTTGGCAATATCCCACTGATTTTGTTCGGTCAGGTGTTATTAATCATCTCCACATTATCATTTGCGTTGCTCGGGAACTTTTCCCCTTATGTGATTTTGGTTACCTATATGTTCATGAGTACAGGATTTTCAGCACTCACATCAAGTATTTCCAATGAGATATCAAGGATTTTGGATAAGTCGGAGCTTGGTGCAGGCATGGGGATTGCCCAGCTTGTCCAGTTTTTCGGGGGTGCCTTTGGAGTTGCATTGACTGGATTGTTGATTGTGTGGCAAGGGGACTTACCAGTGGAAGAGATATACCGCAATATTTTCCTTGGGGTTACAGGAATATTGTTACTGACTTCAGTTGTGTTTTATCTGTATAAAAGAAGGAAAGGGAGACAGTCTTAATGGATACCTTTTGCTTAATGAAGTAGCGATATTTCTCATCTTCGGTGCCAAAACACTATAGAACTATTCGATTCTGGCATCGCTCAGCTACGAATGCTGAACAAGTAGGATTTATTGAAAAGAAAAGCCTGCGACCTTTCGCTGAAAAGCGTTGGCCGCAGGCTTTATTATTGGTTATAAGAAATATTAATCCCCTTTATCAAACTTCTCCTGCGCTTGTGCAGTTCGTTTCGCATATGGCAGCGCTTCAAGCCGCTCATAAGGGATCTCTTCCCCAGTATCGACACAAATACCATACGTTCCTTCTTCTATTCTAGCTAATGCTTCGTCAATCTCACCTATCAATTTTTCATCTATTTGTTCAAAGGTTTGTTCCTGTTCTCTTTCGACTCTCTCCGCGTTACCTTCTGCTAAGTGGTTACCGATCCCTGTAGTGATTTCTCCAGAAGATTCGCGCATGGACTCGTCCAATAAACTGTTTTCCTGCTTTTCTTCTATGCTCTCTTTCATCTTTTCCAGTTTAGTTTGTAGTGTTTTCTGCTCTTCTTTTGTTAATGTCATATCTATCTACTCCCTTCATCTAGTGAAGGTATACCCTTAGGAGCACCGAATAAAACAAACCGGTATTCTAGGATAAAATGTCTGCTAGGGCTTTTTCGATCTTAGGATACTTGAATTGATAGCCTTCTTTTTCTAACCTTTCCGGAATGACCCATCTGCTTTTTAAAATTAATTCTGGTTCGGTCCTGATGATAACAGCACCAATCTCGAGCATCCATCTTGGGGATGGCAACCCAATCTTTTTATTCATTATCCCTCTCATCTCAGCCATGAATTGCTTGTTAGAGATAGGATTCGGAGCAGAGCAATTGAACACTCCCTGCAAGTCTTTTCTATCTCTAATGAAAAGCATGATTCGATAAACATCCTCTATATGTATCCAGCTGAACTTTTGTGTACCAGGTCCCTGAATTCCACCCAGTCCAAATGTGACAAGGTTTTTAAATGGAGTCATCACACCACCATCTTTTCCTAGGACTATGGCAATCCGCAATGCCGCTTGTCTTGTTTGTGGCAAGTTAAAATCAAAAAAAGACTTCTCCCACGCTTTTGCAACCTCTACGGAAAAACCCTCTCCTATCTCACCGGTTGTTTCCGTCATCGGTCTGTCCTCAGCATGTCGGTAAATAGTCGCAGTACTAGAGTTAATCCATAATCCAGGAGGGTTAGAAACAGACTCAATAGCTTCCCCAAGAATTCTGGTTGTCTCTGTCCTTGAATCAAAAATCTCTTGTTTATTTTTCTCATTATAGCGGCAATCAACCGATTTTCCAGCCAGATTAATAATCAGCTCGGCATTATCGATCGCAGCTTTAATTCCTTTAATATCCGTCCAAGCAACGTGTTGAGGCTTCCTTGAAATAATGATAACTTCATAGTTTTGTTGTATAAACTGCTTTTCTAGATATTGACCGATGAATCCGGTTCCTCCTGCGAGGACAACTTTTTTCTTCAAGGGTGTTCCTCTTTTCTAATCATTTTTAAATGGCCAGCAATTATTCAAGCTCCCTCATCAGCTTTAGGGGTTTCCTTCTTTCACCATAGTCAGAACGTGTTATTATCAAACTCTTTTTTTACGAAACTCCCATTTCTCCAATGCTTTTTGAAGAGTAGAGTAAATAGTGATATGGGAGAAATCAAGTCCAAGATGGATGGCTGTTTGTGCTACTTCTGGGCGAACACCTGTTATAATGCTTTTTACTCCAATCAGCTCTAAAGCGGTGACAACGATAAATAACTGATTGGCTACCATGGTATCTACAATAGGAACACCTGATAAATCGATGACAAGGCAATTTACATTCTTTTCCTGACACTGTTTAAGGCTTGTTTCTGTAATAACTTTCGCTCTTTGTGTATCAATGCTTCCTATCAATGGAAGAACACTGATTTCATTCGTCAATTTTATAATTGGCGAACTTAACTCTGATATCATTTCTTGTTGAGCCAAGAGTGTCGCTCGGTGATAAGCTGTATAGGTTGCAACGAATTCTTCGATAACATTATCAAACGCATAATGGAAAAGGTTAGACCAGGTTAACAGCTTCTCAGGAGTAATCGAGTTGGTAGGTTCTGATGCAAATTCATTAATTTTTTTCCAGTAAATTTGACGGAACACTTTAAACTGAGGAATGATTTCATTTAATTCCGTATTGGTGGAAACTCTATCCTTCGCAACATCAGAAGCCCATTGTTTAATAGCATCATAGTTGGATTCCGTATCAGCATTGATGAAAATTTGAGCAATAGTTGTAATGAACTTCTTGTTTTGGGTACGTAACTTCTCACCAATGATAGGAGCAGTACTTGAATAGATACTACCTTCCTTTGCTTTTTTAGACTGGAACCAAGAGTTAGTCAAGGAATCCGTATTATTTACAATAAAATCATGTAATGCCACGTTCTTTTCCATAAAAAGCCCCTTATTTAATTTATTTTAGTATATTATAACGCTTTCAGACAGGAAGAGCACTACCCTGATACGATCTAGTATATTGTTGTTAAGATACAACAACTTCTTTCATCTTCCTAGCTATCAACGTCCAAGCCTCTTCCGCTTTTTCCTTTGGGCCTAAGTGGGTAAACGCATGGAAACAGTCTTTATATAGCTCATATTGTACGTCTACCCCCGCTGCTTTTAATTTCTCAGCATAACATTCGGCCTCTGGTTTAAATGCGTCATGCTCGGCATTCAGAATAAGTGCAGGAGCTAAGCGCTCACTAACATCAGCTAGGACAGGGGAGGCAAGTGGATGGCCAGCATGTTCTTTTTCAGGTAAATAACACATGTTAATAAAATTTGCTACTTGAGGATATCGAGAACGCCACCGATCTGGTTCTGGTTTATCTGCGTGCGAGGTAACAAAGTCCAGCATTGGACAAGAAAGCACTTGGAGAAGTGGCTGATTGTCCCCTTTCTCTTCAAGGTATAGACATAGCGCAGCTGCGATATTTGCACCTGAACTTTGGCCGCCAACCATGACTTTTTCTACATCAATATTTAACTCATCCGCTCTACTTTTCAACCATTGAATGATGTCATAGCCCTGTTCAATCGGTTTAGGAAAACGATACTCCGGTGCTTTCACATAATCAACATTAACAACAACACATTCTGCTTGATTACAAAGGAAGCGACAATAAGGGTCATCCATTTCACTATTGTTCATAATAAATGCCCCACCATGGAAGTTAAGGTAAACAGGGAGGTTCTTTTGGTTGGCTTTTAGGGGATAATATAACGATATTTTAGTACGGTTGACAGATGTTTCAATTAACACATCTTTTTTCATTTTTATCTTCTGCAGAGGTACCATTGGTGTTTTTAACGCTTTATTAGGTAAGAGGCGTAGTAATTTTGCGATAACAGACGTGAACATCAGCTAATCCTCACTTTCATTATCTTCTACCATATTATTCATTCTTAAGACGATGTCGTGTGGTTGTGAATAGAGTTGAATTAATTATGATCCATTTTTTAAAAAGTGTAACTTTTACATTATAAAAACGTACATAATAAGAGTTTCTATTGAGGAGGAAGATCATGTTTAGAGTAGGCAGTATTTTTATTCCAGTTACAAACATTAAAGAATCAACAGAATGGTATGAAAAGTTTCTTGGTGCAAAGATGATTGATAGTTGGGGAGATGGTGTTGGATTTTATTTATCAACAGGACCAACACAATTAGCCTTGGTAAAGGTGGAATCCCCACAGCCTACTGAGTTCAGAACCCATGGTGATCAGAAAAATGGCTATTTTAATTTTGTTGTTGATGATATTGAGAAAACCCATCAACATTTTAAAACTAATGGTATAGTTACCTCTGAGATAGATGATTTTGGAGGAATGAAGTTTTTTGATTTCTTTGACCTAGATGGTAACCCATTTAGTGTGGTAAATGAAGTCGTCGGCTCCCCCTACCATTCAGATAATGTCAGAAAAATGCAGGAACGCGACATAAAAAATTAATAAATAGTGAAAAAGAATTACCATTCTATTAAGATAGGTAATTCTTTTTAGAATTTAATTTGAAAGACAGAATAATATATCCAAATTGCTTTTGGGTTCAATGATGTGACACTAATTTATTATTTCTTACCTTTTTTTCGAGAAATACAGGTGCTAGATTTATTAATATAGAAACAATTGTCAAAAACCATAATGCCATCTCCATACCAGGTACTACATCCTCAATAGCTGCCCAATCTTTCACTTCTACCCAATCCGATACAAGACTGTATTCTGCACAAAGTGTTAATGCTGTAAATGACAAAGCTAGTGCCATGAAAAGCTTATAATCCTTTCCTAATGCGAACATATAAAGATTAATACAAGTTACTACTATTGCAACGACCCCTAATATTACCCACACAGCTATTCCCCCATATATATATCTGTTTATAGCGTTCATTAATGTTCTACCATAACCTGCTAGATTGCTTAATACCAATTATTTCAAAAATGAGTGATAAACTCAATCTTTTCTGTTCATTAAAATAAAAAATCACGCTCTTTTATAAACGTGATTTCTTAAAATAAATTTCTTACTGAGCTGACTCCTGACAGAACTTGGTGACTATTTATCAAGTCGTTTGTTAACTTCAATCGTAATGAACTCCGGCAAATAATTAGGAGTACACCCTTTTGATACCATTTCATTTTTGTAAAGACCCGTTTTCTCACCAAGATTTATACAACGTGCTCGATACTTTTCATCATAGACGCCTATCCAGCCTGCAGTAAAATTCATAGCCCACTGAACTTCTTGTTCTTCTTCGGTAATAGTAGTTTCAATTGCAGATAATAAGTCTGAGTTGTTTTCAGGCGGTGTTTGTCCTGTCCATCTTAATCGCGCTTGAAAATACCAGAAAGCTCGCCTTTGAAGAGCAGAAGGACTATTTTCCCATGATTCCATCAATGCAATGTTCTTCTTGTTTTTGGTGAGCTGATTAGCCATTAACCAATCCATTAAGTTATTTCTCTCATCAATTGAGTGAGTCTGCATGTCCTTATCAAGCTCATTTAAAACATCTTGTGAAAGAAGTGTTTTATCCATAATTAAGATTGACAATAGTCTGGGCAAAAACTCTCCAGTTGACCAAAGTTCCATAGCTAGTTCGTGATCTTTTTTAATGTCCTTCGCGATTTTTCGTAAGTCGCCTAGCTTAGTTTTACTATTGATCTGAAGTAGAATGTTTTCTGCCTTTGATGAGCGTTTTATTTCTGTGCTTTTATTTTGATTCATTTGAAACAACTCCTTATTAAAGCACTGTTTCATAGTAGGTCTTTAGCGGTTTATATCAATAACTAAATCTCGTTAAAAGTTTTATTTCATACAATTGTACCATAACAATGGAAAAGGAGTGATTCATTTCGCCGTTACTTATGGGACGGTTCTCCACTAATAGTGCCAAACTACATTTTCAGCAATGGTCCGTTTGTTGAAATTCTGTTACCATCCTCTCTAACAATAAAAACAGGCCTTCCAATAAAAGAAAGGCCCATTCTCCCCTTAGGAAACTCTTATTCCACCGTACTCTTCATCTCTTTCTCTACAATGTCCCGTAAAGCACGTTTCAGGAATTTCCCTACCGATGTCTTCGGTATTTCTTCCATGAAGATTACTTCATCCGGCAGCCACCATTTTGCGAACTGAGGGGAAATAAAATCAATGATCTCTTGTTTAGCAACTTTGCCGACGTATGCTTCTTTCAGCACAACGCAAGCGACTGGTCTTTCCTGCCATTCGTCATGTGGAATAGCGACGACGCTTGCTTCGAAAACTGCCTCATGTGCCATGATGGCGTTTTCCAAGTCAACAGAGGAGATCCATTCGCCACCGCTTTTTATTAAGTCTTTTGTACGGTCGACGATTTTAACTACTCCTTCTTCATCTACTGTAACGACATCACCTGTGTGCAGCCAGCCATCAATAAAGGCATCTGCCGAACGTTCGTCTTTATAGTACTCGTCTGCAATCCATGGACCTCGGAGGCATAGTTCTCCCATTTCCACGCCGTTCCATTCAACTTCCCCTTCTGCACCGACAATTTTCATCTCGAGGCCTGGTACCAACAATCCTTGCATGGAGCGGATATCTAGCATTTTTTCTTCATCTAGATCTGTTTGATGACTTTTCAACCTGGAAACTGTGGCAAGTGGCGTCGTTTCAGTCATTCCATATGCATGTAAGAAAGGTATTCCGTATTTCGTCTCAAATACTTTGATCATCCCTCGAGGTGCAGCGGAACCACCACATAATATTGCCCGTAGGCTTGATGTGTCATACGATCCCTTTTCCAATTCATTCAATAAACCAAGCCAGATGGTCGGAACGCCGGCAGTCAAAGTGATATTCTCACTTTCAATCAACTCTGCCAAAAGTTGCGGTGTGAACTGTGGTCCTGGAAGCACTTGTGTCGTTCCAAACCAAGTTGCCGCAAACGGTAATCCCCACGCATTTGCGTGGAACATCGGCACAACCGGCATGCATGTATCATACTCTGATAGCCCTGCCGTATCCGCTAATCCAAGTGCAAAGCTATGAAGGACCAAAGAACGGTGGGAGTACACAACACCTTTTGGATTACCGGTGGTGGCGGAAGTGTAACAAATTCCGGCCGCGTCGTTTTCATCGATATCTTTTATAAAGGAGTAGTTCGGGTCTCCTTCTTCTAATAAATCCTCATAAGAGAAAACAGGATGTAAGGAAGTTGATGGGAGTTCTTCTTTATCTGTCATAATGATGAATGCTTTCACTGTTCCCAATTGGTCCTTTACCCGTTCCACTAACGGAAGCAAATCTTCATCCACAAAAAGCACCACATCTTCTGCATGATTGACAATATAAGACACATGCTCGGGAGCCAGTCTGATATTGATCGTATGAAGTACTGCCCCCATTCCTGGAATTCCAAAATAGGTTTCCAAATGGCGATGATGATTCCAAGCAAAAGTTCCTACTCTATCGCCTTTTTGCACCCCAAGCTTTTCTAGCGCACTGGATAATCGGCGTGTCCGTTCCCCAATTTTCCTGTAGGACAAACGCTGCACGCCAGATAGAGTTCTTGACACAACCTCCTTATTCGGGAAAAATCTTTCTGCTCTTTCCAACATGGAACTGACGGTCATTGGTACATTCATCATCTAACATTACCCCTCTCAATTAAATGAATTTTAGCTTACATTAAAGCTTGTCCAGCCATTTTCCTGTATGTTCCCCCACAGTTGGTGCATGCAAGTATCCGTTTGAGCTTCCACCATGCATTGCAACCTTTACATTTCCTGCTTCATCCTGAAAAATACTTTTATTTTCTGTAAAATACGGATAACTTGAAAGTTCCCCTACTTCCAACACCGGTGTTAAGCAGCAATCGACCTGTTGGCTAAACGTTGTCCACTCTTCAAAAGTGCGACTAGCAAACAACTCTTCCATCCCTTGTGCAACAGGATTGGTGTTTCTTCTGATGGAAAAATGTGCTCCAAGCCATTCCTCCCGGTCCACCGCTTCGCAGAAATTCTGCCAGAATTTATATTCCAGTGCGCCGAGGGCCATAAATCGCCCGTTCTTCGTTTCATAAATTCCATAGCTGATGAGTTCCCCGTTCAGTAGCGTGATGCCTTGCTCCTCTCCTACCTCCTGATGAATGAACAAGTGCGTCCCCATCAAAGAAGTGGAAACATCTGTAAGACTGATAGAGTGGTAGCCTCCTAGACCTGACCGCTCCTTTTTCCATAATAGTGCTAGCACCATCTCACAAGCCGCCATACTGCCAAAATAGTCTGCTATGGTGATGGAAGGGTGTATGGGGCGTCCAGATCTATCCTTTAATTGAGCAAGCAATCCGCTTAGTGCCATATAGTTAATATCATGGCTTCCAAGCTGGCTCCAATCACCATTGTTCCCGTAACCTCTAATGGAACAATAGATAATGTCTAGCTTTCGCATTTTAACAGGTTCATAGTCTAGTCCAAATCGGGACATTACACCCGGCCTGAAACTTTCAATTATCACATCGCAGCCTTCTACCAAACCCAAGATTTTTTCCCTGTCTTCTTCTTTTTTCAAATCGACGGACACACTCATTTTCCCACGATTATTAGCGAGATAAACCACACCAGTTCCTTCACGCTTTATTCCAGTGTGACGGGCGGGATCACCTGCCAACGGTTCCACTTTGATGACCTCTGCTCCAAGATCCGCGAGCCGTTGCGTGGCATATGGACCTGGGAGATAGTTGGTGAAATCTAGTATTCTAACGCCTTCTAGCAATTTTTCTATCATCGGGATGGTGCTTCCCCTGTCATAAGCTCTTCCATCTGCTTTCTCAAGACAAACTTTTGAATTTTCCCGCTCGCATTTCGAGGCAGAGCATCCACAAACATGTATTTACGTGGGCGTTTATAACGAGCAAGCTCGGAACTATTCAAACAGAAATCATCCAGTTCTTCCTCTGTCACTGAATCATTCTTTTTCACCACAAACGCAGTTACCGTTTCTCCCCAACGGTCATCTGGCAGGCCGACAATGGCTACATCCAGAACTGCAGGGTGCTCATACAGTACATCCTCGACTTCTCGTGGATAGATGTTTTCCCCGCCGCTGATGATCATGTCATCCACCCTGTCTTTTACATATAAAAAACCTTCCTCATCTAAATAACCAATGTCACCTGAATGGTACCAACCTTTATACATGGCAGCTGCTGTTGCTTCTTCCCTGTTAAAATATGAGCTCATGATGCATGGGCCTTTCACAAGGATTTCTCCTGCCTCTCCTGCAGGCAACATATCTTCTGGGTCACTTGGTCCATCTTCGTTCTGGCGCACAATTCGAATTTCATGGTTCAAGCATGCCTTTCCAGCAGAACCAGCTTTCCTGAGCTGATCTTTTTCTGAAAGAAAAGTAATCGCGGGTCCCATTTCTGTCATGCCATATGCTTGGACAAGGGAAATTCCAAGTAAGTCGTGACATGCCTTGACAAGTGCCGGCGCCATTGGCGCTGCCCCGTATAATCCAAGATTAAGGCTGCTCAAGTTATACTCATTGAAATTTTCTTGTAGCAGCATATTCCACATAGTTGGGGCTGCAAAAAACTTTGTAACCTTTTCCTCTTGAATCAATTGAAGCACCTTTTTCGGTTCGAAATGATGCAGGATGACATTTTTTCCACCAACATGAATTCGAGGGATGACAGCACAGTGCAGTTCCGCGCAATGGAACATCGGGGCGGTCACCAATCCAACATCCTCCGCTTCAAGCTTAGTGGCGGAAATGACAATTAAGCTTTGTTCCGCCATATCTCTATGTCGATGAACGACTCCTTTTGGTCTTCCCGTTGTTCCGCTAGTGTACATGATGGCATATGTGTCGTTTTCTAGGACGCTGATAAAAACTTCATCAGTGGAAGAAGTCTTTAATTTTTCGTGATAAGCGGAGGAATAGTTGGTTTCTTCCCCATCGATAACCCAGAATCCTGTTTCCTCGAAGCGCGCCGCAATGGAAGCAACTACAGGCTCCAATGCTTTTTCATACATCACTACTTTGGGCTTTGCATCGTTTAGAATGAACGCCACTTCCTCCGGCTGCAAGCGGAAATTGATTGGATTGAAGACTGCTCCGATTTTTGCACAAGCAAGCATCGTGGTCGCCAATTCCTCTGTGTTAAAAAGTAGCGTGGAGACCCTGTCCCCTTTTTTCACTCCTTCTTCCAACAGGGAATTGGCTAATCTGTTTACTTCCACATTCCATTCTTTGTAGGTATAACGTACATTTTTCTTCACATCATAAAGCGCTTCTTTATCTGGAAACTTTTGTACTGTAAGATCAAAGATTTTCCCAATCGTTATTGACATCTTTCATCCTCCTACTTTTCATGAGTTGGTTTATCATTTCGTAGTAATCATCAATGGTGCCTGTGGTTAGTACTTTTATTAGACAGTTTCACTGTTTCAGTACCAGCTATGGATTTATAGAGAACTTCAATTTAGTTTTTTTATTAATGGGATTCGGGCGTTTAGAGCCTTTCTATGATGGTCGCGTTCGCCATTCCATGCCCCTCGCACATTGTTTGGAGGCCGTATCTACCACCAGTACGTTCGAGTTCATGCATCATACTTATCATTAATCTAGCTCCACTTGCCCCTAGAGGATGACCTAACGCAATTGCCCCACCGTTCGGATTAAGTTTTGCTGGATCAGCTCCTGTTTCCTTCAACCATGCCATCGGTACCGGAGCAAATGCTTCATTAACTTCGAACACATCAATGTCATCAATGGACAGGCCTGATTTTTGCAGTATTTTTTCGGTAGCGGGAATCGGCCCTGTCAGCATCAAGGTTGGATCAGACCCGACCACCACTCTTGTATGCACTTTGAATCGCGGCTTTAATCCAAGCTCCAAAGCCTTTTCCTTTGTCATTAACAGGAGGGCAGCTGCTCCGTCACTGATCTGACTTGCATTCCCCGCATGAATAACGCCGTCCTCTTTAAAAACAGTCTTTAATCCACCAAGCGCCTCCACGGATGTTTCCTTGCGAGGACCGGAATCATCCTTCATCATAAATGTTGAACCATCTTCCAATGTCACTTCAATCGGCATGATTTCTTTTGCAAAATAACCCTCTGCTTGCGCCTTTAATGCTTTTTGATGGCTTTCATAAGAGAAGGTATCTAACTCCTCGCGGGTAAATCCGTATTTCTCCGCAATTCTTTCTGCGGATAGCCCTTGATTGATGATTTCATATTTTTCCTGCAGTCTGTCACTAAATGGCGCCTTTTGATAGTTGGATCCCATCGGCACTCTTGTCATATTCTCAACTCCGCCTGCAATCACGACGTCCATGTCACCTGAAAGAATAGCCTGTGCCGCAAAGTGGACAGCCTGTTGACTGGAGCCGCACTGGCGATCAAGAGTAGTACCTGGCACTTCAATCGGAAAACCTGCAATCAAGGCGACAACCCTTGCGATGTCCCCGGCCTGTTCTCCAGACTGAGTCACACACCCCAGAATGACGTCTTCCACAAGTCCAGCGTCTATCCCGGTACGATTTACAAGTTCCTTCAGTACTTCCCCAGCCAGATCATCCGGCCTGAAATCCTTCAATAACCCTTTCCTTCTTCCAACAGGTGTTCTAACCCCTTCTACAATGACGACTTCTCTCATGGTGAATAATCTCCCTCCCTACAATCCTAAGTTTTTGGCAATAATCGTTTTCATAATGTCATTGGTGCCTGCATAAATACTTGCAACTGGAATGTCACGATATCTTCTTGCAATCTTGTATTCTTCCATATAACCGTAACCGCCATGAAGCTGCATACACTGGGTTGCAATGTTTCTTGCAATTTCTGTGAGCTTCCATTTCGCCATCGATACCTTTGTCACCACATCTTCCCCGGCAATATGATCGGCGATGAGCTGGTCAAGAAAAGCTCTTCCCATCTCTACTTCTGTTGCCATTTCCGCTATTTTAAACTGAGTATTCTGAAATTTACTGACAGGTCTACCGAACGCTTCCCTGCTTTTTACATAGTCAATCGTGGATTGCAGCATTTCTTCTGAAGCGATCTGGGCTCCAATGCCCACCAACAGCCTTTCCTGCTGCAGTTTATCCATTAAGTATAAGAACCCGCGACCTTCTTCACCAAGTAGATTCTCCTTAGGAACCTTACAATCCTCAAAAAATAACTCGGCTGTGTCTTGAGAATGTAACCCCACTTTGTCTAGCTTCCGGCCTCTAGAAAAGCCTGGATGTCCCCTTTCAATTACTAGCAGACTGACTCCTTTATGCTGCGGGCGAATTTCTGTGTCCGTCTTCACTGCCACAATCACTAAATCAGCATGAATGCCATTCGTGATGAACGTTTTTGCACCATTAACAATATAATGGTCGCCCTCTAGTCTTGCAGTTGTTTTGATATTTGCTAAATCAGATCCCGTCCCAGGTTCTGTCATTGCAATAGCCGTAATTGTTTGTCCAGTCACACAAGAAGGCAACCATCTCTGCTTCTGCTTATCTGTCCCAAAGCTTGTGATATAAGGGACCGCAATATCGTTGTGAAGTGCGACGCCAATTAGGCCAGTTCCGACACGCTCGAGCTCTTCGTTAATGACGACGGAATAACCCCAATCTGTTTCACTACCACCATACTTTTCATCAATATCAGGACAAAGATAGCCCTGTTCCCCCATCTTCGTCCAAAACGAACGAGGAATAATGCGATCATTTTCCCACTCATCATAAAAAGGAACTGCTTCTTTTTCCAAAAACTTACGCAATGATTTTCTGAAATGTTGATGATCGTCTGTTAAATATGGATGTTTTCTTGGTTCTCTCTTTGTTGAAAGCGATTTCAATATACTTCACCCCTATGCTTTTACTTGATTAAATTGCTGTCTCAGTTGATATTTCAGTATTTTTCCAGAAGCATTTCTAGGCAGCGTCTCTTCCACAAATATTTTACGTGGAACCTTGTAGCCAGCTAGCTTTTGACGGCAGAACTGCTTTAGTTCCTCTTTATTGACCACTTGATCCTTATGAGGAACCACAACTGCACATACCGCTTCTCCCCATACCTCATCCGGCAGTCCGATAATAGCCGCCTCGAGAACTTGAGGGTGTTCGTACAACACTTCCTCTACTTCAATGGAATAGACGTTTTCCCCTCCCGAGATAATCATGTCTTTTTTGCGGTCCACTAAGGTGATATTACCTTCTTCGTCAATGGTGGCCAAATCTCCTGTATATAACCATCCATCTTTTAACGCAGCTTTCGTTTCTTCTGGTTTTTTATAATATTCTTTCATGATGGATTCACCTTTAAGGACAAATTCCCCCACTCCACCAACTTCAATGTCCGCACCAGTTTCATCGACGACTCTTGCTTCCGTTAAAAATGAAGGTTTCCCATTTTTTCCGAGGTGTTTTTTGTGACCATTAGGATCCAATAATATACCGTTTGGACCAGCCTCAGTTAAACCACATAGATTGAAAAATTGATCATTTTTAAATAAATTCATGCTCTTTTTTACAAGCTCTGGAGCCATTGGTGCCGCTCCATAACCGCAACGCTTAATGGAGGATAAATCGTAGTTATCTGCATTAGGTACCTGTAAAAGGAAGTTGAACATAGCTGGCACTCCAAAGAAATGAGTGATCTTATGTTCCTGTATCGCTTGAAGTGTATGAACTGGATGAAAATCACGATGAATGAAGTGTGTCGCCCCAAGCACCGTTCCCGATACAAGGAATAAATTCAGTTGTGCAGAATGGAACAACGGTGCAATATGTAAAAAGCGCTCTTGCTGATTGATGCCCATACTGATCATCATAGAAAGGCCAACATTGAAGATTCTTCTGTGATCAAACAAAGCACCTTTTGGACGTCCGGTCGTTCCAGAAGTGTACAGAATTTCTAAATCATCTGTTTCAAGTACTTCCACTGTTGGGTCCTCTTCGTTTATTGATAGGACTTCCCTATAAGAATTGTTTTCAGAAATAGTTGGCGTCCCCACCACAATTACATTTTCCACAGCACTTCCTGGGATTGCCTTTGCAATAGTTCCTTCAAATTCTTCGTCACAGATTACTACTTTCGCTTCTGACTGCTCTATAATATATTGAATTTCAGAGGAGGTTAAACGGAAGTTCATCGGTACGATAACGGCACCGATTTTTGCACCTGCAAAATAAGAGAAAACAAAAGTATCCGAGTTTTTCATCATGAAGGCCACTTTGTCCCCTTTAGAGATACCCAGCTTTAACAGTCCGTGAGAGAGCTTATTCACTTCCCTGTTGAACTGATCGTAATTATACTGTCTCCCTTCACAATCAATGGCTAGCTTCTCTGGCACCTTTCTGGCGTTTTGCGACAAATACATTCCAATGTTCATACACTTTCCTCCCTTTTATTTGACTCAACTATGTATATGCAAGAATTGTGCCAAGACTCTTAGATATGCCTAGGTAGGAATCTTTACTCTCTGTTTTTTAAAAAGCGTCCAATATTTGGACACTTCAATGTATACACTGTATATAGTGAATAGAAATGTATCACTGGACCAATTTTTTAAAAAGTTTGTTCCAAAAATCAATCAAAAAAGACGATTTCCCTCAAGAATCCGTCTTTTCTAACATTCACTTCTCATTCAATTGGTATTTCTTCAATTTGTCATAAAGACTCGACCGGCTGATCCCCAGCATTTTTGCCGCCTTCGCTTTGTTTCCTTTTGTTTTCGTTAACGCTGTTTCAATTGCTTGACGCTCTGCACTCTCTACCATTGACTCTTCCTGTGTAACGGCAATTTCTTCTACCAGTACTTTAGGACTTGCAAGCATATAATCAGGTAAGTCCTCTATTTTAATTTTCCCATGCTCGGCAAAAGTCATCGCCCTCTCCATCACATTTCGAAGTTCACGGACATTTCCTGGCCAATGATAGGACATCAAGATATGTTTTGCCTGTGGCTCGAAACCTGTAATGCTCGTACCAATAATGCGGTTTAGGTCGCTCATCATTTTTTCGGAAAGAATATGTATATCCCTCATCCTTTCACGTAGAGGCGGAATGAATAAAGAAATGACATTTAAACGGTAGTAAAGATCTTCACGGAACGTCCCTTCCTTCACCATTTCTTCCAAGTTACGATTG
Source organism: Bacillus sp. RO1 (assembly GCF_012524115.1). Taxonomy (GTDB): domain Bacteria; phylum Bacillota; class Bacilli; order Bacillales; family Bacillaceae_I; genus Sutcliffiella_A. Next base: position 74,124 of record NZ_JAAZWB010000092.1, read on the forward strand.
GTAGCGGCAATTATTCTTACATCTACATGAATCCTTTTCGTACCGCCTACTCGATAGAATTCTCTCTCTTGGAGCACCCTTAATAGCTTGGCCTGGAGATTCAAGGACATGTCCCCTATTTCATCTAAAAATAAGGTGCCTCCATTTGCTAAGTCAAACTTTCCAATTTTCCCTTTAGATCTGGCCCCTGTAAAAGCACCATCTTCATATCCAAAAAACTCGGATTCTAACAGGTCTTCTGGTATCGCTGCACAGTTCACCACAACAAACTTTCCATCTTTTCTAGCAGAACTGTTATGAGCCGCATGTGCAAATAGCTCCTTACCTGTCCCGCTCTCCCCTCTGATTAATATGGTAGAACGACCTTTTGCTGCTTTTGCCGCACTCTTTTTTATTTTTTCCATTACTGGATTTTCGGTAATGATATGCTCCCAAGTAAATCTTGCACTCTCGGATTTTTTCAGTTCTGTATGATAGAAGCTTGCTTTGTTTTCTGCCTTTTGAAGCCTTTTGAAAAGTTCATTGACTTCATTCAGTTGCCTGTACATAATCTTCACAATTGCACCGACCATACGTCCTTCTTGTAAAACCGGGATGCGGTGAATAATATACTTGATTCCATTGATTTCATGAAAATCGCTAACTTCCGCTTCTTCCGTTTCAAAAATCTTTGATAGTTGAAAATGCGGAAATACCTCATCTGTTTTTTTATGTAAAACTTCCTGATACTCCATGTTGAATAATTCCAATAGTGAAGGGCTGACCATTTGAATTGTTTGTGTATCATCTGCCAACAATATTCCATCATAGGCATGATCCATTGCTGTCTGTAGCGATTGCTTCAAATTTAATGTTCTGGTAACATTCAGAAGTCCCATCACCATATCCGCTTTCGTAAAGAGACCAAGGACTCTATTTTCAGGATCAACAACGACACCAGTTCCAACTGAACTATTTCGAACAATTTCCTGTAATTCTCTAAAAGGAGTATCTTCCTTTAATGAATAGACATCTTTTTTGATGAAATCCTTTATTGGACTGGTGAGGGGCTTCCCCTGTTTCACCATTTGGAAAAGTCTGCTTCTTGTAAAGACACCAATTAATTTTTCATGTGAATCCACAACAGGCAAGATACCATATTTTTCTTGATTCATTATGTTTAATGCGTCTGCGAGTGTTGTGCTTTCTTTTATTTGATATGGTATTGGCGTTATCATTTCTTTTAAGGAGATCACGGACTTTCCACCCTCTTGTCACAATGTATCTCTATTGTAGCTTAGTTTCGTACTTTTTAGAATATTTTATCTTTTTAAGTATAATACCCCCTCCCTTATTGGAGAAAGGGGTTCGTGTTATGCTTTTCCTTATGCAAATCTTGGTAGGAAGATTGCTAGTAATAAAATCAAGGGAGTTTTTCAAAAAGTGCATTTACAGCAAAAAAACGGATCTCTTCAATGAAATCCGTTTAAGCTCTTCTTACTTTTACCTTCCTTATTTCGGCTGCATTCTAATAGCTCCATCCAGCCGAATGGTATCACCATTCAACATTGGATTTTCTATGATACTTTGAACCAGTTGGGCATATTCTTCAGGGTACCCCAGTCGTGATGGAAATGGCACCATTTTCCCTAGTGAGTCCCTTGCTTCTGCTGGTAAGGAATCAAACATTGGGGTGTGAAAGAGCCCAGGGGCAATGGTCATAACTCGGACTCCAAATGACGCGAATTCCCTGGCAATCGGCAAGGTCATTCCTACTATTCCACCTTTGGAAGCTGAATAGGCTGCCTGACCAATCTGACCGTCGAATGCTGCGACGGAAGCGGTATTTACAACAACACCTCTTTCCCCTTCTGCGTTCGGTTCGTTCTCCTTCATTCGTTCAGCCGCTAAGCGAATTACATTGAATGAACCTATCAGATTAATAGAGATAACTTTGGAAAAGTCATCAAGCGAATGGGGCCCTTTTCGGTTCAATACTTTTTGGGCCACTCCAATTCCAGCACAATTCACCACCGTATTTATGTACCCGAAAGTATCAATGCCATTATCTAAGGCGTTGCAAACATCTTCTTCCTTTGTAACATCTGTTTTTACAAATAGGATAGAATCACCTAACTCTGCCTTTAACCTTTCACCTTTTTCTTCTGATAAATCTGCAACAACTGCTTTTCCTCCTTTAGAAACAATATTCCTGACAGTTGCCTCCCCAAGTCCGGAAGCTCCCCCCGTCACGAGTGCTACACAGTTTTGAATATTCATAGAAAACTACCTCCTTTAATGTACTACTAAAGTTTATGCAAAAAGCATGCCAGTAAAGTTAGTAGTGTTTTCAAGATAAGTGTATGGAATCTGTACAACCTGTATGAATAACGGAACCATCTATATAAAAGAAAGGGACACATCGCTTTCCAAGATGTGTCCCCTACCTTCTCTTATTTTATTTTCACTTTGATTTGTTCTGTAATTCTTGCAGGGTATTCTACAATTTTCAACGTAATCGGACTGACCATTTTATCCGTATCCAAGATCATCCCTTGTTCAAACATATTTGTTCCATCGATATATGAATATGTTCTAGTGTTATATTCATGGATGGTCCCACTTGCATCCACGATGTTGTTATCAAAAAGTGAAAAGAAGTAATTATGGTCCTTTGGGTCGACCTCAATCTGAAAATAAATCCCTTTCACATCTTTTTTTCCATCTTCAAGCCAAACCTTTTTTAACCGCTCATCACTTGGTGCCTTGATGAAGCTTTCATTTTCTAAGTCTATAACAACTTCCAGTTCGTCTTTAGGGAGAGCGGTAAACGAGGAGAAGACCAGGTCAAGTTGCTGAGGTTCAGAAAAGTAATTGCTCTCAAAGTACTTTACTATTTTGTTATCTTCCATTGAAGAGCCACCGTCTGAAGTCCATCTATTACCTTTTTCATCTTCAAGCGCTATATCATCAAAACGGAATATCTCGTGTGTGTTAGACTCGTCATATTCTAAGAATAACGCAATCCGGGTTGGATGAATTTCCATCTTTTCAAAGTAGATGGACTGTCCGCCTGCTTCTACGGCCTTGTCAATTAAAATCTCTTTCGTAATTGCTGAAAATTTTCGTGTATCAACTTCAATAGGAAAATTCAGGCCATTTATAACCTCTACTTCATTTATATTAATGCCAGTTTCTAAGTTAAATTTTTCAGGAATTATCATTCCATCCGGATAGGTAACTTTTAATTCACCGGAAACCTTTTCACCTTTCCTTACTTCACTATGACTTCCATAAGTCATCCCATACTCACCGAGTTTTTCACCTGACTGTGATGTCAATTTGATATTACTCAGATTAATTGTGGAATGATTGTTATCACTTTCAATGGTATAAAACACCAGCATCTGCGTTTCATCCACTATGATGGCATCTATTGTCAATGACACGCCATCTTTCTCTTTTCTGATTCCCACTTCTTGAAGGTAGTCGTTTTCTACAGCGGACATAATTCCTTTATTATGACGAATCAGCTCCACTATCCTGTCCATTCCCGGAATCGTGCTGACGTAGTTTGCGAATGCCGGGGATACCCTAATGGTGGTAAGGAAAATAATCAGGAGGATGCTTGCAGCAACCATGCCAATTCTCCAGAAAGGAGGCCGTGCAGTTTTTTTCCCTTTTATAATTCCACTTCTAATGTAATCATCAATATCACAAGGGACTTCTACATTACCGTACTCCTTTTTTAGCGCTTGCAACTTTTTCTCTTCTTTTTCAAACATGCTTGCTTCCTCCCTTCTCATCCCAGTACAGACGTAATTTTTCCAAGCCTTTTCTTAACCACGTTTTCACGGTATTCTCTGAAGAATCCATTACTTTTGCTATGTCTTTTATCATAAAGTCCTCCATATATCGAAGTTGAATGACTGTCTGATATGGATCACCTAACAATGAAATAGCCTCTTGGACTTCCAATTGCAGTTCATTATCTTCTGTATATGGCTCTTGCATCTTCATTTGCATATTAGGCTCCCGTTTTTTCTTTTTCCATTCATCCCTGCAGTAATTAATCATGATCCTTACAAGCCAGGTGGAAATATAGTCTGCCTGTTTTAGTTTTTTCATCCCTTTATATGCTCGATAGGTTACCTCTTGAATGGCCTCAAGCGAATCCGCTTCATTTTTCAAGTAGGAATAGGCAATTCGATAGAGTTGTTCCTTATGTGTTGAAATCAGGATGAAAAATGCCTCTTCATCTCCCTTTTTTGCTTTCTCCACCAACCATTTCTTCTCCAAAACCTCACGCTCCTAAAAGCTCTTTTGCTGTCATCTACTCATTAGACATTTTGATTTGTCAAAAAGTTTTAACAAAATAAAAAATCACCCGTTGACTTTCAAAACAGGTAATTTTTCCTAACATCTACATTATTTTAACACCCTTTCAATTAGTCTTTCTCTACCTTTCAAGCATTCCACTTCAATTTTTCGACATTTCACCCATAAATCCTAGATACATCAGTTTAAATTTCTAATAATTATCTATTATCTGTTAAAATAAATCCTAAGAACACAATTGAAGGAGTCTATACCAAATGACCAAACGATTAATGCTTATTACTCAAAATATTGGAGATGCATATACTCAACAAATTAAAGAAATTGCCCCAGACTTTGACGTTATAATAGGAAAAGATAAAGAAATCTGGGAACCCCATGTAAATGACGCCGAAATAATTGTTGGATGGAAAAAGGAGCTTGAAAATCTTTCACTAGACGCAGGCTCTCATCTTAAGTGGATACAATCCTGGAGTGCAGGTGTCAATAGCATGCCGCTGTCTAAACTATCTGAGAACGGAATTATCCTAACAAGTGCAAATGGGGTTCATGCTTTCCCAATTTCTGAGACGATCTTTGCTTTGATGCTAGGGTTAACTAGAAAAATTCATACATATGTAAAGCAACAACAGCACAAAGTATGGCATCATGCACAGATGAACCTTGAAATTCACGAGAAGACTATAGGTATTATCGGAGTAGGAGAGATAGGAAAAGAAACAGCTAAAATTGCCAAAGCATTTCGAATGAAGGTTTTGGGTGTCAGACATTCCGGTAAACCTACTGACTATGTTGATGAGATGTATGCCTCAGACAGGCTCCATGAAGTATTACCTAAATGCGATTATGTAGTGATTACACTTCCTTTAACTAAAGAAACGGAAGGGATGTTCGGAAGTGAAGAATTTAAACGAATGAAAAATTCTGCTTTCCTCATTAATATAGGGCGCGGTGAAGTAATTGTAGAAAATGAACTTGTACAGGCCTTACAAGAGGACGTAATTGCTGGCGCAGGGCTTGATGTCTTTATCAAAGAACCGTTAGATGAAAACAGTCCTTTATGGGGTATGAATAATGTCATTATTACCCCTCACACCTCAGGGTCAACCGAGCATTATTCCAAACGTGTAATAGAGGATATTTTCATTCCAAATCTCAAACACTATCTAAAAAGTGAAAAGCCGTTAATAAATGTTGTTGATTATAAAAAAGGTTATTAAAAATGGTTTAACCCATTAGGTTTAAGGGTAATTACGGAGAGAGTTAGGGGGAACTATACATGCATCGGAACAGTGAATTACATACATTTTTATTAGAAAAAGCAAAAGTTCTTACAGAAGAATGGTATGAATCCTTGGATAAAGTCAATTCCAAGGGGGTTTATGCTTCCACAAATCCTGATGTAATTGCCACACTAAAAAAACAAAATTATGCTTTTCACCTTCAATTATGTAAAATTTTTATCGAAGAAGAAGAAAAATTCTTCAAAGATTTTGAGGAATGGATTTTGTCTATTGCACAAGATGATCAGCATCTAAAAACGCCAATCCATCATATCTTAAAGGAGTTCTTCCGGGTTCGGGGACAGTACTTGGATTTTATTGACGAGTTTGTTGCCCTTCACCAAGAGGAAAAAGAACAACAGTTGTTATATAACCATATGATTACGAAAGCTTTTGATAATGTGGTGTTTAAGTTCGTCGAAGAGAATCAAAAGTATGCAGAAGAACGTCTGCAAGCACAGCAAGACATGATTAAAGAATTAAGTTCACCTGTCATTGCCCTCGATAATAACCGGGCACTCTTGCCTTTAGTTGGGGACATTGATACAAGCAGAGCAAGATTTATACTTGAAAACACCTTGGAGCAATGCGGTGAAAAAGGAATCAATCACTTATTTATTGACCTCTCAGGCGTTGTAATTATTGATACACTTGTGGCAGACCAAATATTTAATCTCATTAAGGCCCTGAACCTAATTGGTGTCAAGACGACCCTATCAGGCATCAGACCGGAAATAGCCCAAACCACTGTTCAATTAGGTATATCTTTCCAAAACGTATCCATCAAACCTACTTTGGCAGGCGCACTGACTCTGCCTCCTTTATCAACTACCCGACGCTAACATGTCGGGTTTTTTTATTTCTAGGCTGATAAAAAATGGCCTATTGTGTTTAAAGTCTATCTAGAAAGAGAATTTAAACTATATATATATCTGAGTAGATAGGATATATGAAAAATAAGAAGAGAATCCCTTCTTCTTATAAAAGGAGTGAAGAGAGATGGAGAAGTTACTTAGTGAGATACTAGCAGAATTAAAAGAAATAAAAGCTGCGCAATTAACGATAATGAAAGAGCAAGAAGCTCTGAAACAAAATTGCGTTGATTTAAAAAGAGGTGTTACCAATCTAAAAGATGGACAACAAGAAAAAAATACGTTAATCAAACACACCCTCACACTCCAAATTGAAAATATGCTAGAAATAAGAAATGCGTTAAGAACATTGGAACAAAATCAGAAGCCATCTGTCGTCCCAAAATAAGTCGTTCGAAAACAGAAAACACTTCGCTCAATAAGGAGGAAGTGTTTTTCTATTTAACCTTTTGTGCTAATTCACTATTTTTCAATGTATTTAATTCCCGGTAAATGTCTAAGATTTCTTCTTTTTTCATTCTCACCAGACCACTGGACGATGGTGCTACAAAATCGATCGTCCCCTTAACTAGGGTCCTATTTTGTATGCCCCATTCTACTTGACGTACACCGCTATATTCCTGATAAACACCTTTTCCTACAAAGCAGACAATTCTCGGTTGAAAGTGCTCTATCTTTTCTTTCAATTCCAATCTACCTATTTGGTACTCCTCTTTGGTAATGTCCGCCGCTCCAACAGTCGGCTTCGAAACGATATTAGTCAAACCATAATGTAGCTCTACTAACTTGAAATCCTCAGTCGGAGCATACTTTCTAGGCGTAAGTCCTGATTCAAAAAGGATGGTCCAAAACCTGTTGGTTGGATTTGCATAGTGGTGACCCGTTTCACCAGAGCGAATACTTGGATTGTAGCCAACAAAAAGAATATCTAGATTATGGTCGATATGGTCATATATCGCATCCATTTTTTCACCTCTCTCCTATTATTTATTTTATCAAGTTTAATAAAAAAGACCAAACGGATGCTTCCCGCCTAGTCTTTTCATTATCTATTATTAAGCGGTCAATTCTCTGATTGCTTTCATTAGTCCCAATTAATACTCTAGTTGAAAGATCCGATTTATGTGAAGTACGAACCCTTTTGCGGTATCCAGGAATGGAATGTAACGAAGATGTAGGGGCAACGCCTAAAAAAGCGGAAGAGGTCTTAGTAGTATTTTAATGTTTGGCGGCATTTTCATATCTTCTTGCGCTTGCTTGAGATAACGATACATTGCTTTACTGCCAACCGAGTTTGCAGAATGAATAGTAATTCTATCCGCATACAGCTCGTTCTCCACCATCTTATGAACGAGCAGCAGACCATTTCGGTGTTTATTCAACAAGTCATGGTCCAAAGAGAGATGCCCAATCGCATGGTTCTCTAACAAGGTGAGGCACTGGTCAATGTCTTCTGCGAGTATATACCCATCAGGACATGTTCGACTATCATCAAGAAATACATTGATTTTCAAGATGACACCTCCAAATATTCGACTTAGCTATAGTGTAACATACTTTCGTTACTAATTTTTTCCTAGAAGCTTACAAACACACCACTAAACACTTTCATAGCAGGCCTCAATAGAAATACATAGGAATAATGTACCAATTCTATATCTATGGTTGTTTGAATACCGGAAAATCAAATACCCACTTCATCCAAAAGGATTGCAGTCGATTTTGGAGGCGATCATATTCTTGATATTCTTTTGTGTATTGTTGCTTAAATGAATAAGGTACCTCTCCTTCTGATTCTTTTTTAATAAATTGTTCTTCCAATACTTCAAGCTTCTCAATTTTTATTTGTATGCTGTTATAACTTAATACAGAGAACATCCCATATAATAACCCCATGATAGCTACGTACGTTAGGAATAATTTCTTGAAACTTCCCATCTGTATCTCCCCTTCGTTTTTCTACATAGTATGACGAAATACGGGATTGTGACAGGACTATTACAAATAAACTCTACTGTAACATAATGGTTTGCAACTTGGTGGTAAAGAAGATAGAATTGTAGAAAAAGTGATTGTGTTGGAGGGCTATTGTTTAGATGGGAATTTTAATTGATGTCTTAATTGTTGTCGTTTTTTCTCTAATCTTTTTTGGAGTATATAAATATGTAATGAAGACGATTAGAAAATATTAAAAGAACCGCTCCTGGGTTAGATTGGGGGCGGTTTTGTTTTTATTGTGAGGAAACTTGTTTTTTGAAGGTGGCTATATACCGATTTTCTCTCATAAAAAAGAGGGATAGAAAAGAAGCGCTCTATTTTTACAGAGGACCCTTTATTAAAAGCTAATCTGTCTAATAGGAGCGCTCTATTTTACCAAAGAACCTTTATATATAGCTCAACTGTCTAATAGGAGGGCTTTATTTTACCGAAGACCCTTTACTAAAAGCTAAACTATCTAATAGTGGGCACTTTCTTATCAATCTCTCATTCTAATAAGAGCATCAATATACTATTTAAACCTTGGCATTTTCATGCCTCTTTGATTTGATTTTTTCCTGAATAAAAAATGGAGCATATAATAGGAAGAAAATCACCAGCACAACAAGTTCCAAGGTCAGGATATACCAAGGGTAAGGACCTAAAAAGTCAAGTAGGCTTGCATTGGTTGGCTTCTTCGCGAGGAACATGTAATTTCCACCTGTAAGACTGTTCATAAAAAACACGACAACAGCTATAACATTCAATGCAGCAAATGCTTTCCAAACGGAAATTAACTTTATCCTGAAATTTTCAACCCATACCATATAAAATACAGCCATTATAATAGATATGTGGGCAATAAAGAAATGCAAGAAACGGAAATGCGGAAAGTCATAAAACAGTTCCGGAGTTAATAATGCCTGAAGGGCACCGCCGATACCTAGAAAATACACCACTTCAAAAACCAGTTTCTGCTTAGTCAGGAGCATCCATACACAAAGGTACAAACTTATAGAACATAATTGGAGCGGCAATGTGTCACGTATATCCCACATGCTGGTGGAAAAATACCAATAGTTCAGCCATATCTCTGAGCCAGCAAGGCCCAAGACTATCACCCATCCTCCACCCGCCTTCATCCATGACCTTTGCCTGAATAGAAAGAGAAAAAGAAGGAGTCCTAAAGTTACGCATAAACTTATTAAGTGGGAAGTTGTGAAAAGGAGTGATCCTTCCATATAAGCTTCCGGATCAGTATAAGTACTAAACATCTGCACTGGACCTCCTTGTGAGAAAACATATTAGGATAGGAAAAACTATTTATGCAGTGTTATCTTCACCTCATTTTGCTCCACCTGTAAAGTTACTTTCCCTCCTATTGGGAAAGTGAACATCGGACTTGTATGGCCAAAATCCACGTTGGCCACTACTGGTATATGGGAAAGCTCCCTTTTTGTTTGAATGATCGATTGAATCAGCTCATTTGATACATTGGAAACTTTTTCAAAACGACCTATTACAATTCCTTTTACGCCGTTAAAGCCTGGTTGGTGGATAAGAGATTGTAAGTCACGATCAAAAGTTTTTGGGCACGTCAATTTGTCATCTTCTAAAAATAATATAGATTCTTCCAACTTAGGCATAAACTCAGTTCCTTGAAGAAGATTCAAGGTACAAAGGTTCCCCCCAACTGCTATGCCCTCACATTCACCTTCATTGATGATTAAATAGCCTTCATTTGGATAAAACTTCCTATTCTCTTGATCCATATACCACGTATCATTACTCCATTCTCTAGAAGGAGCAATTTGAACGAATGTTGTATCATCAAGTAACATCTTCTTGAAGTACTCTAAGGAATATTCGAATCCCTTTACCATACCAAAGGAAGAAAAATGAACCCCAGAATAAGTGACAAGGCCAGTTTTTGCATAAATGGCGTTACCTAATGCAGTGATATCAGAGTACCCACAAAAGATCTTTGGATTTTCTCTTATAAGCTCATAATCAATATAGGATAGTAGCTGATTTGCCTGGAATCCCCCTATCGATGTCAGTACGGCTTTTACATTTTTATCACTGAATGCCTCATGTAGATCCGCAATTCGAGATTCAATAGAGGACGTTAATAAACTGTTAGCTTCATTGATATGCTTCCCAAAGGTCACTTTTAGTCCCAATTGTTCTAGCCTATAGGTCGACAACTCAATATTTTCCTTAGACAGGATAGAATGAGAAGTAGAAGGTGCAATAACCCTCACTTCATCCCCCTTTTTAAGCCTTTCTGGTACCATCATTACCCCAACCTCCATTAAAAACCATTTACCTACTATTCTACCAAACAACCCTACAAAACTTCTATAACTTTCCAGAAAACCATTACAAATTTATAAACTTTACTAGAATAAGAATATTTATGCAAAAAATGAATAAAAGGGGTCAGACCCCTTTTTTCATTCTTCACAAAATAGTAAGAATTTGCAGGTTGAGAAACGGTGTGTGGTATGTGTATACTTGGTATTACAAGTTTTTTTATTTGGTTTTTTGGGTATTGATTGTTGATTTGAAATATGCAAAATAAGTGAGGACTATTATGTATTATAAAACGCTTACTCATTCTTCGTCGAAAGAGTGGATTGTGCTGTTTCATGGGTTTGGTGGAAATTCTTCGATTTTTTATAAGCAGCTGAAAGCTTTTCGCTCTGAATATAATATTCTATTATTAGATCTGCCTGGTCATGGAAAGTCTCCATATCCGAATGGTGTAGATCTTTTTGAGTATTCCTCTGAACAGACGATTGGCATTATGAATAAACTGAAAATTGAATCCGCTCACTTTGTTGGCATTTCTCTTGGAACCATTATCATGCAAGAAATTGCGCTTCGCAAACCATCTGTCATAAAGTCTATGGTACTTGGCGGCGCAACTCCTAAGCTGAAAAAATGGGGAGAATTTCTTTGCCGACTGTCCGTATTCTATCCTCTGAGAAAAATTCTGCCACATATGGTACCTTATCGTATCTTTGCACGGGTACTTCTACCAAAGAAGAATCACTCAGATTCAAGAAAAGCCTTCATTAAAGAGGCCTATAAACTTTCCAAAGAAACCTATTTAGGATGGGTCCTTTCTGGTCTGAACGGTTACACCACATACAATCGGTTGAAGGCAATAAAGAATACGATTCCAAAGCTATATATTTCCGGTTCTGAAGATCATATGTTTTTGAGCAATACAAGAGAATATGTTATGCAGGAAGAAAACGCCACAATAGAAGTTATTCAAAAATGTGGGCATGTATGTAATATTGAAAAAAGTGACAAATTTAATGACCTTGCCGTTTCTTTTATGAAACGCGTGGATAAAATTAGAATTACTGCTTAAAAGACTGGAGGAAACCCCCCAGTTTTTTTTGTCAAATAAACAAAAAACCACAAGGCATCACACCCCTTGTGGCTTTTCTTACTTATTTCTTTTTCCCACCGCGTACTCCAGATGTGATTTTCTTCCACTTCTCTTTTTCCGCAAGTTGAGCACGTTTATCATTTTTTCTTTCTAAAAATGCAATTTCCCGCTGCAATTTAACATAGCTTTGGTACCTCGCAGCTTCCAGCGTCCCTACCTCTATCGCGCCACGTACTGCACATTTAGGTTCATTGGCATGCTTACAGTCTCTGAAATAACACTGTTCTGCAAGTTCTTCAATATCTTGAAAACTTTGATTGATTGCTCCATCCGCTTCCCATAATTGAAGTTCCCTCATACCAGGGGTATCCAATACAAGACCACCAGTAGGCAACATATACAACTCTCGGTATGTGGTTGTATGTTTTCCCTTGTCATCATCACTACGAACCTCTTGAATAAGTTGCTTCTCTTCCCCAAGAAGATGATTCGTCAACGTGGATTTCCCAGCACCTGATGAACCTAACAATGCGACTGTTTTTCCCTCAACAAAATACGGTTCCAGTTCCTCTAATCCCGTTTCTTCCTTTACACTTACTGCATGAATCGGAACACCAAAGGCAACTGCTTCCATCTCGGCAATTTTCCCAGTAACATCTTCACACAAATCGGCTTTCGTCAAAACCACTACTGGATTAGCCCCACTTTCCCAGGCCATAACTAAATATCTTTCCAATCGTCTTGGATTAAAATCATAGTTTAAGGACTGTACTAAAAAAACGGTATCCACATTTGCTGCGACAATCTGTTCTTCCGTAGTTAAACCTGCAGCTTTTCGTGAAAATTTACTGAACCTCGGTAACAAAGCATGGATTGTTGCTTTGCCTTCCTCCTGACGTTCACTTAATACAACCCAATCGCCAACAGCCGGATAATCCTCCCGAGTTACAGCTTCAAATCGGTATTTCCCTGATACTTCCGCAAGACACTCCCCGAGGTCCGTTTCTACTCGATACAATCTCTTATGTTCAAGCATCACTCTGCCCACTGTAAATCCTTGCTCTTCATATTCAATAAAAGTATTATTTAAAAATTCATTCCAACCTAATTGATTTCTTTTCAATGTGTTTTCCTCCTAATGGAAAGTAGATATTTTTGGCAAAACAAAAAGACCGTTCGCACGGTCTTTTGCAATACATTTATAAACCATGAGACGTTACGTCACAGCCCCATGGAAATCTACAATCTCATCGGTAAAGGAACAAGATAATTTAACGGTTTCCATGCAAGGGCTGTGATTTATTATTTAGTTGAGATGGGTTCACTACAATTAACTTTTTCATAAAACATCCCTCGCTTCCGTTTATTTTTATTACATTATTAATCATATGGTATTATTATCTAAAAGTAAATAGGCTATCTGAATTTTCTTATAAGAATTTAATTTGCTTCTACTTGAGCCAATCTCTTTTTCTGCTTCGATTGCCATGTAACAGAAACAAGGATAGTTATACTAAGAACTAATAAACCTAGTATAAACGGGTAGATGATATTAATATCATAAAGAATCCCTGCAAGTGTTGGCCCCAATACGTTTCCAATACTCATATACGCATTGTTCATTCCCATCGCAAATCCCTGCTCATTGCCTGCCAACTTAGAAATTAATGTATTGATGACAGGTCTTAAGATAGAAGTTGCCAAGAAGATAATTAAAGTGACCCCAAAGAACACACCATAGCTTGATGCAAATAAAGATACCAAGAAACCAATTGCCGCTACACATAAAAAGATGTTTAATACATTGCCTTCCCCAATAGCACGTACAATTCGATCTACGACAAAAAGCTGAACAATTACACTGATTATTCCTGTTGCAGTAATCATTACCGCAATCTCCTGTGGGGTTGCTCCAAATTGATTATCGATGAATAATCCAAGGACAGACTCATAAGCCATTAATCCAAAACTCATCACTAGCGTAATAATAAGTGGTATAAAATACGGTTTGTTAACCGATAATGCCAGCTTTTTGATCATCGGCTCTGGATTTACCTCTTGAGCCAATATCGTTTCTTTTTCTCTGCTTTCTTTTAACACAAGAATTGAGAAAACAGTTGCCACGAGTGAAATCAACGCAGATACCAACAAAGGAGTCTTTAATCCAAAATCAGCTAAAAATCCGCCAATCCCAGGTCCAATTACGATACCCAACGACATGGCAGCGGAAATGTAACTGTTCCCCTTCGCGCGTTGTTCCATCGTGGTAATATCCGCTACATATGCAAATAGGGCAGGAATTAAAAGGGCTGCTCCTATCCCACCTATGACACGTGAAAAGTAAAGCATCCAAACTGAATCAAATCCATAAAAAACGAACATGGATAAGGTCAATCCCGCCAATCCGAGAATAATCATAATTCGTCGTCCATATTGATCGGCCCATTTCCCAGCCAGTGGTGACATGACGAACTGCGCACCAGCAAATATGGCAATCATGAGTCCAGCAGCCAATCCGCCTTGCCCGATGGAATCAAGGTATGCCGGAAGAATCGGTATAATTATCCCGAAACTCCCTACGGCAATAAACATATTTATCATTAAAATAATCATTTTTTTACGTTGCTCAGGTGCCATTTTGTCACTTCTTCCTCTTATTTATTTCGTGCCTCTTAATAAATCAACCTTAGTATTTTATGACTTTTAGAGGCCAGTGTCAATGGAAGAAGTTAATCCTGATTGGATTTACAACAAAATGTGAATCGGGCAGCTTTTGCAAAGTATCGGGCGGTAAATGAAGATTACGGGCGATTTTTTCTACTTTACGGGCGATTATTCAAATAATCCGGCGATTGAGGAATTTCCTGTGCAAAGAAAGGTTGCATAAAAGCCCACAATTTTAGGACCTATTTTGCAGAAAAGAGGATTATCTGTCTGTAATAGAGAATTAGCTTACTATAAACTATTCTTGGAGGCCTACATATGAAAATTTTAGTGATTGGCGGTACGCGTTTTTTAGGAAGATTTATCGTAGAAGAAGCGTTAAAGCAAGGCCATGAAGTGACGATGTTCAATCGTGGAAATCATCTTGATTTGTTTCCACAGGTGGAATGCATTGTAGGAGATCGCAATAAAGACCTTTCCCTTCTTGAAGCTGGAAAATGGGATGTGGCCATTGATACTTGCGGATATACCCCTAAAGCTTTAGCTGAATCTACGAGGATACTTGCGGATAAAGTAGAACACTATACTTTTATCTCAAGCATTTCAGTCTATAAAGATTGGATTCCCCCTAATATTAAGGAGGACTATCCCGTACAATCCTTAACGGAAAAAGAAATAGAAGAAATAGGCTATGGAACACAAGAGCAGATCAATGCCCATTATGGCGCGTTGAAAGCAGAAAGTGAACGCGCCGCAGAAAAAAATATGCCTAATAAAGTATTGCATGTCCGTTCTGGGCTACTGGTTGGTCCACATGATTATTCTGATCGTTTTTCCTACTGGGTTAATCGGGTTGCTCAAGGCGGCGAAGTGTTAGCGCCAGGCCGAAAAGAAAGAGAAATACAGTATATTGACGCAAGAGATATGGCTCTATGGATACTGAAAATGGCAGATGAAAAAATAACCGGTACTTTTAACGTAACAGGACCGACACCCCCTGCAACAATGGAGGGTTACCTGTCCACTTGTAAACAGGTCTCAGCTTCAGACGCGGAATTTATCTGGGCAGACGAAAGTTTCTTATTGGAACAACAAGTTGCACCTTGGACAGAAATGCCACTTTGGATTCCAGAAGAGCATCCACTTGTAGAGGGCAGTGATCCTTGGCGCGGGGCAAGTTCCATAAATATTGAGAAAGCCTTGGAGCACAGATTGGAAGTTCGACCATTAGAAGAAACGGTACGGGACGTACTGGACTTTGAATCATCAAGAAAAGATGAAGAGAGAAAAGCTGGAATTCATAAAGAGAAAGAACAAAATGTGTTGAATGCTTGGAAAACCAGAGCATAAATCATATGTTAGAAAGCCTGCGATGGTAGTACTCGCAGGTTTTTTTCATTCTCTACTTAAATAAAATGGGCTTAACTATTTTCCTTGTACAAGCGACAAATTTCAACCAACAACGTCAAAGTAAGTGTAATCAAATTTTTCTAAATTGGAGTGTTCAACATGAAAAAACATCAAAGAGCCGTGCTAGCTTTAGCTATTACACTTGGACTTTCGGGTGCACTTGGTTTCTCATCCTTTGAACCAGCTTTTGCGACAAATGATAATGAGGTAATTACCATCAAAAAAGGAGATACGCTGTATAGCCTTTCTAAGAAGTACAATGTCACCATTGATGAGCTCAAAAAAATGAATGATTTAAAAAGTTCTAAGATCATTGCTGGAGAGAAGCTCGTCATTAAAGAAGTAACAGACATCGTTGTGAAAAAGGGTGACACACTTTACTCACTTGCAAAAACTCACGGAACTACCGTAAAGAAATTAAAAGAATGGAATCTGTTAACCTATGACAATATTTATACCGGTCAAAAACTACTAGTTAAAGCTCCTGTCATTATGGTAGTGAAAAAAGGGGATACACTGTACTCGTTAGCCAAAAAGTCATATACTTCGGTAGAGCAACTAAAGGACTGGAACAACCTAACTTCCGACATCATAAAAATTGGCCAAAGATTGTACCTCTCCCCTTCTCCTGAGAGGTTCACCATTACAGTTGAAAAAGGAGACACCTTGTATTCCTTATCTAAGAAGTATGGAGTAAGCGTTAATGCATTAAAAAAACTGAATAATCTTAGCTCCTACACTATTTATTCAGGGCAGGAATTAAGACTAAACTAAAATAATTGAAACCATTTTCCTTCTTAATCGTATTAAAAGCTATAGAATAAAGGAGGAACAGCAAATGAAAAAGACTGTCTATTTTTCAGATAACTTCTTCTCTTCTGGAGAAACGGAGATATTTGATGAGGATCAAAAAATCATTGGAAAATTAGATTTAAGGAGCGCTTTTTCTGCTGCTGTAGATGTTAATACTCCATCTGGCGATATTATAGTAAGCGGCAGCTTTGGTTTTTTCTCTAACAAATGGTTTGTAAAAGACCATCAGGAAAACGAGATTGGAGAACTTCGCGAACGCTTTGCTTTCTTTAAGTCCATCTATGAGTACAAAGCACACGGTCGAGGAATTTACAGATTGGAAAGTCCAGCTTTTTCAAGGGATTACACATTGTTTGACGCAAACGATGAATTGGTTGCCGAATTCAAAAGAATAGACAGCTTCTTTGAGTCACCGGCCTTTCAATTGTCTGATTACACTCCGGATCTTGATACCGAGGAACTCGTCGCAGTGGTGATGGGGATGAACGCTATTGAGAAAAGACGACGTTCACAAAACGGTTCTGCGGCAACATAATTCTATATGGAAAAAGGCAGTCAAAAGGTCCGTTTCGACCTCCCGACTGCCTTTTTTTATGCTAATTCCTTTTTTAATTGCATCAATTGCAACAACTCTTCATCCATGGAGGAATATTCATCACTTTCCCTATCCACCATACTAATCTTCCCTAGCAATTCCGTTATTCTTGCCTCTAATACTGCAATCTTCTCTCTAGTTTCTTTTACAGTAGTTAAAGTCTCTTTCTTCATACTCTCCTCATACTCCTTTAGACCGGTTTCCACTCGTTTGATTCTTTTATCTTCAATCACAAGCAGCCTGTCACATAGCTTCTCAATAAAATAGCGGTCATGGGAGATAACAATCAGGGTACCATTGAACGTAGACAAGGTAGCCTCCATCTGTTCCCTGCTTGGTAAGTCCAGATGATTGGTCGGTTCGTCCAGGATTAAGACATCATATTCCTGCATAATCATGTGAACCAATTTGACCCTTGTCTTTTCGCCTAGGCTCAGGGTTTCAAGAGGTTTCGTCAGTTTTTCTTCCTGCATCCCCATATTTGCAAAGATCGTCCGAGCCTTTGAAACACGTTCCCACCCATTCAGGTCTAAATATTCAATTGCAGTTTTATTGTATGGCATATCATTGACTTCCTGGCTCAGATAGGCAATTTTCAAAGAAGTACTTTTCCATAGGGAACCTTTTGAAGTAGATTCCTGCCCCAGTAGCATTTTGATAAATGTCGTTTTCCCTGCCCCATTCTCACCTATTAACCCAATTCTTTCTCCATGTTTCACATAAAAATGACTTTTTTCAAATAGAAGTCTATCACCAAATTGTTTTGTTAGCCCTTTCGCCTCTAGAATTCTTTTACCTCTTTTCCCGTCCGTTTCAAATTCAAATTTGACCTGGACTTCTTCCTTCGGCTTTTCTACTTTATGTTTGGACAGTTCGAGTTCCAACCTTTTTGTCTTTGATTTAATTTGATTATCCTTTTTCTTTGCTTTTACACGTTCAAATTCTTTTAACCCCATCTGCTTGCGTTCCCCAGGGTTATCTCTCTTCCCCGCTTCTCTATGCGCCTTTTCAGACCATTGTTTCAAATTGGCAACTTGATCTTCAATCAATTTTATTTTTCGCTGTTGCTTTCCAAAGTCACGGGTTTGCTGATCGTGACGTCGTTGTTTCTCTTTGCGATAGGCTGTGTAATTCCCTTCATACTCCATTAACGTACACTCTTCTATTTCATAAATCTTAGAAACCGTTTTATCCAAGAAATATCTATCATGAGAGATGATAATTGCTGCACCAGAAAACTTACTTAGTTCTGATACTAGCCATTTCACACCTTTCATGTCCATGTGGTTAGTCGGTTCATCCAGGCAGAGCAGCTGCGGAAATTGCGTCCAGATTTTTGCCAAAGCCAGCTTCAGTCTCTCGCCACCGCTTAGAGTGTCGTTGGAGACTTCATCCCGTGTGATAGATTTTGCAAGTCCCAACTCACTTGCCGTACGTAAGAGGTCTTTGGCTTCCTCCATCATTTCTTCATTTGGATTAAGGGTATAATCGGTGGTTTGAGGAAGATACCCGACCTTTAATGAAGCTGGAAATCTAGTAATACTTCCCGAATCCGGTTTGATTGCTCCCATCATTAACTTCATCAACGTTGTCTTCCCCGCACCATTCCAACCGACCAACCCAATTTTTTCACCATTTCTTATATCAAAAGAGATATTCTTCAAAATATCCCGTTCCCCAAAGCTTTTATTCATTTGTTTCACTTGTAGTATCACTGTCATACATATGCACCTCATTATTAGTTTTTTGTTTATAAATGAGCAGCCATCGTATCAATCATCACAAAAAACCTCCCCAGAATCCTGGAGAGGTTTTAAAGAAAAGTCGAATGCATATGCAAACAACGCCTATTCTACAAGTAAGTATCACAAAATAACACTAATCCATAATGGCTAGCGAAACAACTATACACCGATACTTATGGCAGGTAAAAATGGGCAGACTAATCCAATTCTCCAGGTTCCTCATTTTATCAATCACATGAGTTCACTCCTAAGAAATAGATTAATTCCACATCGCGCCTTGTACCTTCCTTTTCTCGTATAGTATTGCATTATTAGTATATTTTCCCTTTTCAAAATTGTCAATCGTAATTATAAGCAATGTTTTATAAAATATTCCCTTGTTTCCTCGTGGGCAAGCTTTCTAAGCACATCTTCTTTTTTGAAAATACCAATCTCACTGATCTCGTCATCTTGTGGCAACCAATCTTTGTTATCCCCTTTATACTCAACAAGAAACATGGTTGTCACTTGGGAATGATATCCTATCCTTTCTGCTATACCTTGAGGAAATTTAAAGCTTATTTTTTCTTCAAATTCTTTTATAACATAAAAGGTGTCCTTTCCTGTTTCTTCCTTCAGTTCTCTTAGGACAGCCTTACAAAGAGAGGAATCTGTTTTCTCTACCCCACCCTTGATAAAATCCCATTCACCCTGGATTTCTTTTTTGCCTTCGGTCGTATTTATTTTTGATTTTAGTATTAGTATGTATTCCTTGCCTATTATTACAATTGCACCAACCGCTTGTCTAACCTTCATAAAAGGACTCCTCTCCGTTATCTGAATCTTTTCTCATTTTTATGATATACTATACATAAAGAAACAGAAACCAACATAACGGAGGTTATGTAAGACATGGAATATTTCTTTCCAATGATTGCACTATTCTTGTTAGGTATGCTTGTTTTTTCAGGGGGCGGATTAATGGCTTACCTGAACAAAAAAGTTCATTTTGTCAGTGTCATTCTAACAATGGTCAGTTTTGGAATCTTTTATAGTCTGATTGCAAGAATTACCGACTTATTACCCGCTATCATCACGATGTCCACCGTTCTCTCACTGTTAGGGATCTGGGTTGTGAACAACTATCGCACAGTCAAAATGACGGCAAAAGAATTAGATAAACAAACTCCATAAATTAGTGTAACCCAAGCACATAACCACATAAGGTTGTGTGTTTTTTCCGTCTAAAGTTGTATGAGGGCTTCGCACTTATTCCGGAGGTCTGGTTGAAAGACTCCTAATACAATAAAAGTAGTTCTTAATTATCAGGAGGTTACTTTCAATGAAAAACATGGAATTATATGAAACGCATGTGAAAACGGTTGATTTGGAAACGGCTGTAAGATTCTACAAAAGCCTAGGATTGGAGCTTGCTTACTATTTAGAAGATCGGAGAGTAGCATTTTTCTTTTTAGGTAATGCAGAAAAGAAGCAGCAGATGCTTGGAGTTTGGGAGGTTAATAAGCATGAGTTTGTTCGCTCCCATTTTGCCTTCAAGGTGACGCTTGAACAATTGCGGAGTATCCCAGAATTTTTACATGCAAAAGGGATTGAAATCTCCCCGAGCTTTGGATTGGATGCAAGTGAACCCGTTGTGCACGCATGGATGCCCGCTGCCTGCTATTATTTCTCGGATCCGGACGGCAATAGCTTGGAGTATCTCGCTCTACTTGACCAGGAACCCAAAACTGAATTAGGTGTCTTACATTTGAGCGAGTGGGAAAAGACTTTTCAGTAATAAGGATTTATTGTTACTTGGCAGCGCAGATGCTGAGGGAGGTTAATTGGTTGTTAATTTTGGGGCTGTCCATAGCAAATGTCCGAAGATTTTTGAAAGTTGACCGAAGTTTTTGAAAAGCTGACCGAAGTTTTCCGATAATTGGCCGAACTAAAAATCGAAATGACCGAACCCCCGTTAAAAGTTGACCGAACATCATATCGATTTGACCGAACCTTCCAGTTTTTCAAGGTTTAAATGTCCGAAGCAAGGAGAATTTTGACCAAACCATTTTTTCACATCCATAAAGTAGCTATTTTCCTTCTAAAATACACCATTTCTTACAAAATGCAACCTGCACGCCTTAATGAGTCCATTACTGTTTAAAAAAGCACCAACAGCAGCCCCGCAAAACCACTCCAATATAAAAAGCCGCTCCAGCAACCATAAAGGTTACCGGAGCGGCTCCAATCATTAACCATTCTTCAACGACAAACTTTCCCTTAGATACCCAAAAGGCGTCTGTATAGCTTTTACCACATATTTATTTCCTGTTACCACTGTCACCAGGATACTCAACAACAGAAGCAAGATATACCCTGCAGGTGAGTTGACCGCTTGGCCAAAGCTCGTTTCAAAGAACCACTTGATGATAAAGCCGTGTAGGATATACACATAAAACGATCTACGTCCAATACCGGTAAAGATATATTTATCTTTAGGCACCAATGCGAAAAATGCAATGGTAACAAGCATACTGCCTGCATAAATGCCGATACGGATTAGCATATCGGTCACAGAGGAGAAGGTATAAGTTCCATACAGAATACTCGCTCCATCAATTCCACCTAACCAAACATAAATACCTGCAAACAACACGACAAGAAATACCGAAGCATGAACACGGTATGCACCATGTTTCAACTTCTCAAATAAGTCTGTTCTCGTTAAATAATAACCTATCAAAAAGAATGGAAAGAAATAAAACGTTCGATCCAAACTTAAAAACCTTTCAGGGATATCAACGAAACCGATAACGATACCCAGGAGTATAGCCAAAGGAATACTGAAGCGTGGCTGTAATTTCCCAAACAGTGGCAACATCAGCTTCCAAGCAATCATACTTAATAAGAACCACATTGCCCATCTCGGAGTGAAGTATTCCAAGGTCATAGATGGATCTGCATAAAGCTGACTGTAAAACAGCGTATAGATGGTCTGAAGAATTAAATATGGTACTAATAATCTCGTAATAATTTTTACGTAATAGCCCTTTTTATGAAAGTTGGTACTGAAATGACCGGCTAATAGGATAAAGGCCGGCATATGAAAAATAAAGATAAAATGGTAAATGGACACAAGCCACTCATCATTTGCTCTATACGGCGAAATGATATGTCCAAATACAACAAGAAAAATCAATATAAACTTCGCATTATCAAAGAAGGAATCGCGAGTTTTCATGGTGTTCTCCTCCATTTCAAGTTATACGAAGGTATTTACCCATATTTATGCACCATATAAACATGGATATATATTCATTCGAAGAGTATAACATGAACATGTCCGTTGGAGGAATGTAAAAATTTCCTTTCACCATCCACAAAAAAACAGATGGACACCTTGATCCACCCGTTTTTGTTAATACAACACTTCTTCCCCTTTTAAAAACCTAGTGAGCCACTCTACTGCTTCCTTTTCATCCGATCCTTCCGCTTTAACTGTCACAACACTCCCATTGGATATTCCTAGCGACAATAGCCCGAGGAAACTCTTAGCATCAATGATCTTATTGTGCCTAACAACACATATCTCAGAAACGAAACTACTTGCTTTCTCGACAAAGTAGTGAGCTGGCTTTGAATGAAGTCCGTTTTCAAGTGCAACTGTTATTTGCTTGGATACCATAAAAAAATCCCCCACATTACCAAATTTATATATGGTATGTGAGGGTGAATGACTTCATGAATAATTTTCGTAAAATAGTACTTTTGCCTAAAGTGGATTATTTAATCATCATCTCAACACCAGGTCCAATAGGGATGCCACCTAGTGCAAAAATAACAAGTAAGATAATCCAGACACCCAAGAATATAAGGCTGTATGGCAACATCAAAGCGATTAATGTTCCAAGCCCTGCTTTTTTATCATAATCTTTCATAAACGCTAAAACGACAATAATATATGGATTCAATGGAGTAATGATATTAGTGGACGAATCGGCAATACGGAAAGCCGCCTGAATGAATGCTGGATGATAATCTAGCATCCAAAACATTGGAATAAAGATAGGTGCCATTAATGCCCATTGTGCAGATCCACTGAAAATGATCAAGTTCAATACTGCTGCAAGAATGACAAATCCAATGATTCCAGGAATCCCCGTCAAATTCATGCTTTCTAGGAATCCCGCTCCATTAACAGCAATCCAAATTCCAAGGTTGGACCAGTTAAAGTATGCGATGAATTGCGCCGCAGCGAATATTAGTACGATATATCCTGCCATATCTTTCATGGATTCTGTCATCAATTTTGGCACATCAGCAGTATTTTTTATTTTCCCAACGGTTATTCCATAAGCAACGCCAACTACGATAAAAAAGAATAGGGTAATTGGTACGATAGCTGTCAGGAACAGAGAAGGAACCAATCCACCGTCTTCATTCCTTAAAATGGAGTCAGGCCAAAATACACCAATTGCCAAGAGTACTAAATACGCGACACCTGCAATAACCGCATTTCTTAGCCCTTTGCTTTCAAGAGGATTAGGTTCTTCTAGTTCCTTGTCGACTTTTCCTTTATATGTCCCAAGACGCGGTTCAATAATTTTTTCTGTAATTAATGCACCTACTATAGCAAGGATAAACACAGAAATCACCATGAAATAATAATTGTCCACAGGTGTGACGATTAGCGACTCGTCAAAAGGTTTAATGGCTTCTGTCGCAATCCCTGACAATAATGCATCGGTTCCAGCAACAATAACATTGGCTGTAAAACCGGCTCCAACACCCGCGAAACCTGCCGCAAGCCCTGCAAGCGGATGCCTGCCTACTGTATAAAAAATCATCGCAGCAAGTGGCGGTACAATAACAAATGCGGCATCAGACGCAAGATTCCCTAGAATACCAGTACCAACTACAGCATAGGTGATGAAAGCTCTTGGTGAATTTAAGATGGTTTTTTTAATACCAGCTTCAATTAACCCGACCTTATCGGCAAGTCCTATTCCAAGCATCATTGCCAACACTAAGCCTAAAGGTGCAAATCCAGTGAAGTTTGTTAGCATGGAAGTTAGGATGAATTCAATTCCTTCTCCCGACAATAAACTTTTAATGGCTAGTTCTTCCCCAGTTCCGGGATGTTCAACTGTTACTCCAAATTGGTTGACTGCAAAGGAGACTCCAATGATAAAAAGAGATAAATAGACAAATAGCATAAAAGGATCTGGTAGTTTATTCCCTAGCCGCTCGACACCCCCTAAAAATCTATCGAGCATCGAGGTAGATTTCTCTTGCTGTGTTTGTAATTGACTCATTTTCCTCACTCCTTTTAGGTATAGTTCCTTTTTTGTTCCGAAAATCATTATAATTTTTGGATATTATTCAATCACAACATTCGTTACATTTATAATAAAATAAATTTTCAGTCATTTTACCTGTTTGTGAGCACTGGGAAATCTAACTAAGATTTCCCATCTATTCGCAGAAACGATAGCTTGTATATTTTTCTTGGTCTTCCACGGTGTCCTGATTGTTCTTCCCCAGAAACTTTTATCAGCCCTGACCTTTCCATTTCAGTAAGTATTCGCCGTGCATTTCTTTCTGTACTTTTCAGCCAAGTCGCCAAATCTTGTGATGTTACGACATCCTTTTGATAGTAGTGTGCCAATGACTTTATTCTTGACACGATGGTTGGGCTAATAGCAAGATCCTTCAGCTTCTCTTCCCACTCAACCCCTAGTGAGCGAGATTGAAAGGAAAGCTTTTCTGTAGATCCAAAGAATTCTGTCACTTCCCTATCCTCATTAACACAGACAAGTGTGGAGGACCCTTCTTCTCGCGCATGGTGAAAGGCCTGGCGTACATTTTCTTCTGCAGCAAGCACCGTCTCTCCAAACCCGAGTCCTAGCCTTACTCTCAAACCACTTTGTATATTGATGTCTTCGACCAATTGTAGCAATGAATCTCCTTCAATATGCCACTCAAGCTCCCCTCTTGTAGTGAAGAGAAAAAAGAGCCCGTCTCCAAATTGAACAAATGAACCATTCACCTCTTCTGCAAATCGGAGCATCAATCTTTTTAATTCCAGCTCCTTGATTTTCATTTTATGAGAGTAGTGCATTTCTTCAAGGGAGGCTTTAGTATGAATGACTTCGATACCGAGAATGGCAATTTGGGATTTTCTGTAACGCAATGAATGCGCGCGTTCTATTAGTATTTCTAATGTAGACAATATCGCAAGATCAGAAGGAATGACACGATAGCATGGGATATTTAGTTTCTTCAGTTTTCTATAAACTGCTTGGATACAAGTAAATGCTACCTCTATTTTATTATTTTCATAAAGCTCTTGATGAAAAGAAACCAAGTCCTCTACAGGGACAATTCCCTCATAAGAATACGAATGAAAGTTGATTGCTTGAAGCGAGAAAAAGTTTCTATTCATTTCAATTCTGTCTTGTCTGATTGTATCAAGGCTAACAGTCTCAAGAATCTTCTTTTCTTTTATCTGCACTTCCAATAAGGTCCCTAGAAAGCTAGAACCGTAAAGTTCTGCGAATCCACCCTCATTTTTTTCAAGGAGGTTCTCTGACATTGCATACGTGAATGGCACTTGACCAGAAAACATCCATTGGTCGACTGACCCTTTGTTGTTATGGATGATTAGATTAATTTCGTCTAAAGCTGTATAAGGAAAAGAAAACATTTCTACATTCTTAAATTCTTTTCCTACTAACATAATTCTCTCAATCGAATCGCTCGGACCGATAATACCTATTTTAACTTTCACTTTTTCACCTCATATAAAGCGGAAATACCACACTTTTCTATTCTAGGATAAAGATAGAATAGAGGATATATATACGTCAAGTGCTACTTCAAGAACCTTCTCTTCATAATCGAATTGTGGATGATGATGGCCGGCTGCAAGTGGGGTACCGAAGATAAAATAAGTGGCTTTTCCTCCTCGGTCTCTAACATGGTTGAGCATATACGCTACATCCTCTGATGCCTTAAGTGGCAACGTCTCCATTACCTTGTTCACCAGCTTGCTGTTCTTGGTTGCGTCATCTAAGAACTCTTTCCATCCTTGTTCTGAGGATGCTTCCACTCCTTTACCCACTAGACGGATGTCACATTCCACACCATAGATAGCTGCGGTATGTTGAATGATTTTAGCGGCTTCGTCCTCCATATATTGATTGAGGATACTTGTTTCCCCACGTGTTTCCAATGACATGGCCGCATGATCCGGGATGACATTTCTACCGCTACCTGCTTCAAGCGTACCAACGTTAATTCTCGTTTCACCCCCTGAGTGCCTTGGGATACCGTGTAGGTGTAAGGATGAGGAGGCAGCAGCAAGCAAGGCGTTCCTTCCTTCTTGGGGTTCTACACCTGCATGTGCTGACTTCCCGATGAATGAAACATCGAGTTTGGATGTTGCTAGAAATCCATGTGCAGATGCCACCACTTCTCCAATCGGCATCGGAGTAATTCCAATATGACCACTTAAAAATACATCTACATCATCCAACCAACCCTTTGCCACCATTGATTTTGCCCCTCTGCTTCCTTCTTCTGCCGGTTGAAAAAGCAGGGTATAGTTTCCTGACAACTTTTCTTGATAGGTTGCAAGAAGAGTCGCTACACCAAGTCCAATTGCTGCATGTCCATCATGGCCACATGCGTGCATTACATTTGGATATACTGAGGCGAATTTCTGTGAAGTTGGAAAATGGTCCTTTAATGAAGATTTATTTTCCGAAATAGGAAGGGCATCAATATCAAAACGAAGCGCGATATGCTTGCCTGGTTTTCCTGTATCAAGCGTTGCAACTAGGCCTGTATGGCCACCTTCCATTTTAGATATCCATTCTGTAGGTACCCCGTTTTTAAGGGCTCTATTTTCAGCAAAACGTAGGGCATCATCAGTTGGAACGCCCATTCTTTCTTCAGATACTAGGGCATCTTTTCCCGTGTATAGTGTATATCCAAGCTTGTCTAGTTCCTTTGCAATAAGGTAGGTGGTCTCGTATTCAGTCCAACCTAGTTCGGGAAACATGTGAAAATGTCTGCGCCAGGAAATCAAGGAATCCGCCATTTTTGCAATAATATCAGAAAGCTCTACAGCCATCTTCTCCGCCTCCTAGCTTGTATGTTGCAGTTTTTCCAAAGCGTTCAATGTGACCCTAACGAGCATGTTCACACCTATTGGTAGAGCTTTTTCATTGAATTCGAACTTTGGGTCATGGAGAGGTTTTTGGACTTCTACTCCTTCTATGGCGGAGCCAAGCCAAAAGAAAGCCCCTGGATACTGATTTAAGAACCTTGAAAAGTCCTCCCCTCCAAGTGAAGGGTCCACAGTTGGTGTTGCCTCCTCAGAACCCAGTACATCCATCGCTGTTTCTTTGACGATCTCAGCCCACTCAGGTGTATTAATGGTTGCTTCATACCCATCAATATATTCAATTTCAGCAGTTGCACCCATAGCTTTTGCTGCATGGTTCACAACTTCATGGAATCTCTGTTTCACTCTTGCTTTTGTTTCTTCTTTATAGGTGCGTATAGAACCTTCTAACGTTACAGTATCGGCTATCACGTTATATCTATATCCGCCTTCTATTCTTCCCACTGTTACCACGGCTGCATCGACTGGATTCACATTCCTGCTAACAATGGTTTGTAGCATGGTCACCACGTGATTAGCAGCTACGATGGCATCATTTGTTTGATGTGGCATGCTAGCATGACCACCTGAACCGTTAATCACAACTGTGAAGCGGTCGGTTGCCCCCATCATTTCTTTAGACCGAATCCCTATCTGGCCCACAGGCAGGTCCGGCCATACATGTTGTCCAAAAATTACGTCAGGCACATATTCATCAAACACTCCATCATCCATCATTGGTTTAGCCCCACCATTTGGTGAGGCTTCTTCAGCCGGTTGAAACACTAATAGTACCGTTCCAGATAACTCATTTTTATTATCATTCAATAAAATTCCAGCTCCTAAAAGCATGGTTGTATGGGCATCATGTCCACAAGCGTGCATACTTCCTGCCTTTTGAGAGGAAAATGGTAAATCGGTTTTTTCCGTAATCGGTAGCGCGTCAATATCCGCCCTTAAAGCAACAGTTGGACCCGGCTTTGCACCTTTTATTATTCCAAGGACACCTGTCTTGGCAAAACCTGTTTTAAACAAGATGCCATGTTTACTCAACTCCCCTTGAATTTTCTGAGAGGTTTCGTACTCTTCACCGCTGACTTCTGGAAACTGGTGAAGGTCTCTCCTAAATTCAATTAACTGCTTACGTAACATTTCATCTATTGCCGGTATTGTATGAGACACCTATGTAGCACTTCCTTTCAAGTTGTGTCTTCTATGTTTGAAATTCTAAATTTTTTATTAAAGGAAATATTCCTTAATTATGCCGCAATTATATGTTATCATACTCCTCGTTAATTTCAACAAACATTTTTTATTTTCTGTTAATTCAACACTTTCTTCACGTTCGGCACTTTACAAGAATACGCTACATAAAAGAAGTCCAAAGAGGCCATGGATCGGAGGGTTCATTTTGCCAGTTTCCATTATTTTTAATCAGATTAATGTTAATAGCATCAGTCAAAGTTCTGCTGTTGTCACAGGTCAGAACAACCAGCCTGACTGGAGCACACAAGGAAAAATAAACATAGGGAATGGAATTGAAATAGGGGCGGTAGCAGTTACAAATATTTGTAGTATCGTGTTTGATGCAGACGGTGTCGATACTTCCATTTCAAGTCCGGAAATTAATAATCCACAACCAACCGCACAATTCTAAAGGAGGGCTTTTTTTGAAAAGAAAGCATTCGTCGCAAATTCATATTCTACTTGATAAAATAGAAGTCATGTCCATTATGAGTTGTTCCGGTATCTTCACAGGGGAAAACATGCAGGCTAACTGGAGATCCTACCAAAAAGCGAATATGGGGTTTGGTTTAATAGCGGGGGTAGATAACCATTCTGAGTCCAACATAAACATCGTCCACGATCCTGATGTAGTGGATATGCCAATACAAAATAGCTCTAACAATTAATTGGCTTCTTCTCCATCTTGTATTTCCTCCTTTTCTTTTATCACATCCTGGAGCCATTTAGGAAGCTCTTGCGAATCTGATTGCTCAAACAAATCAATAAAGGAAGAGTCACTAACCTGGCTTTTTGTTCCATGAATATCATTTTCATCGCCACTTATGTTTCCTACCCCTTGGTTATGCTTTTTATGACTTTGAAACTGTGTAGGGTAATTGTTGCCCATATTGATGCATGAGGCACTTTCCACCACACCAATCCGGATGCTTCCTATAAAGAAATTAGGGGAATAATCAGACATTAACTCTCCTCCTTCCCATTTATTTTAACAGAAAATCCACTTTTCCTACTTATAACACTTATGCGCTGGTCTTCCTCTTTTTTTTCATGCTTTTTTCTTAAAGGACGATAAACCGGGACTACTTTCTTTTGTTCTTCCTTTTTTTCTTTAAAAGTTGGCTTCTGAAGGGAAGTCACATCTTTTGCTTTTGCGTCAAAATTATTTCCGATATTTAGCGTACCGCTGAGCTGTTCTATTGCGATACTATCGAGATGATAGTCAAGCTTTTCTATCTGAGCGCTCCCGATCTCCAGCGTGTTAATATGATAATGGACATCCTGTTGCCTAGAATTGCCTATCTTATTAAAAAGTGTTGTAAGCAGTTCTATTCTCTTCTCTAAGTCTTGAACTCTTTTTTCCAACTCATCTTTGTTAGACATGAATCATCACAACCATTTAGGAAGATGTTTGTTCGTTTCCGCCACTTTGGCTTTTTACAGTATTACTTGATTGCCGGATTGAATTTCTTTCGCCTGAAATAATTCCAAAGCCTTGGTTTTCGTTCTGGGTTGACTTTGTATTCCAGCTAACGTTTTTTCCTTTATTTAAAGAAGATGAATTCATCATAATATCCACTTTGAAATCCTTCACCTCAAATTTCAACCTGCCCCCACCTTTCATTCTATAAAATCTATTTCAACTGAAACATCTTGTGCATTCTTCTGAAATATGAGTGTCAGTAATCCTTGCTTATATTGTGCAGTCAGTTTTTCTGGCATGAACGAAAAGGGAATTTGAACTACCCGCTGAAAGTCACCAAAAAACCTTTCTCCTTGAAGTAAGTTTTCTCTTGGTACGGGGTAGGGATATGGAATGCTTCCTTTAATAAAAAGCTGGTTGTTTTTAACGGAGATTTGGATGTCTTCCGTAGATTTCAACCCCGGAAGTTCCATTATTATTAGTCCTTTATCTTCTGTTTCTATTATGTCTATAAGAGGGACTCGCTTTGGTATAACGGGTAGCATGTCTTTCCAAAATTTATCTCCTAATACTTCATCAATTTTATCGTTCATTGTTTCCCATGGGTTTGTATGCTTCTTTTTCATCAGCCTCCTCCCCAACAGAATTCTCGTTAGTATTCTTTAACTATGTATATGTGGGACGTTCCTGCTTTTATTCGGACAAAAAAGAGAAACCATGTTTACGGTTCCTCTTTACCTGTTGGTTGCCCAATATTATTTTTCTTCAATGCCTAAAACACGGTTAATGCGTTTTTTTAGCATTTTCATTCCGCTTCCGCCAGCTTGGAAATGACGAAGTTTCCCTTCTTCGTCAAATACGTAGTAGGCTGGTACATATTTGTTTTCGAAGGCTTCTGTAAGTTTGTGTTCACTATCTACAAAAATCGGTTGTGTAATGTCGTGGCCCATTGCCATGGAACGTATCACGCCGATATCAAGGTCATCTTCTGAACGAGGCATATGTACTGCAATTACGTTCAAATCGTCGTCATATTCGTCACGCAGTTCATTTATTTCCGGCATTGCTTCTTTACATAGATGGCAGCTGACTGACCAGAAGTGGATAAGCGTAGCTTTTCCTTTTAGCTCGTCCATCGTAACTTCTTCGTTGATCCATTCTGTTGCTCCTGTTAGTTCAGGCATTTGTTCTCTTAATTTCATTCTTCTCTCTCCTTTTATTATACGAGTTATCTTTTTATAATTATTATTATTTAATACGTTTTATATTATATTCATATCATTATTTTCTGTCAACCAGATTATACTTATTATCAATAGATAATTAAATTAAAGTGCTTAGGGACAAAAAAAAGAAGCTGACTTACGCTTCTTCTTTTTTGTATGGTACTTTTAGGGTGATGATTAGGCCAATGAAGGCTAGGATGATTAGGGAGCCAAGGGCTGTTCGGCTTGCTAGGTTTCCGTAACCTGCAAGTATCAGTGTGATCGTACCATACAGTAGAGGTCCAACAATCGAAGATACTTTTCCCGAAAAGGCGAAAAGGCCGAAGAACTGTCCTCTTTTTCCTTCTGGTGTCAACTCAATGATAAACGTTCTGGATGTGACCCATGTTGCACCAAGCGCTACTCCAAACAAACTTCCTGCAAGCCAAAGCATCCAAGGAGCAATGGCGAATACAGCAAAACATAATGCCACTATTAAGAGTCCCGCTACAGATGCAACTGCGAGTTTGGAGCCAATATTTCTGGAAATATATCCGTATATAAACGACCCAATTATACTCGAAACAGTCGAGACCAGATAAAGCAGGATAAACTCAGTTGCCGAGAAGCCTCCGATAGCCCTAGCATAAATAGCCATCATCGCAATCGCTGTTGCAATTGCGTCATTGATGAAAAAATAAGCAATCATAAAGAGAAATACAGGACGATACAGGCGCATTTCTTTAAACGTCTGAAATATTTCTTTATAGCCGCTGAAAAATGATTTTTTCTCTTGAACTTCTTTCGGCTTTTCTTTAAAAATAAAAAACAAAGGCAAGGAGAATAAAAGAAATAATACTCCGGTCGGGATGAAAGCACGATGAAAATCACTATCCCCTACGTATAGGTATACAGTAAGCCCAAGTAATGTCCCCAAATACCCAACGGCAATTCCGAACCCTGATATTAATGGCAGCTCCTTTTTAGTTCCCAGGTCTGGAAGCATCGTGTCATAAAAAATGAGAGAGGAATGGAAGAAAAATTTAGCAACCACAAACAATAAAAGCACCAAAACAAAACTGATGGGCAATCCGAATATAGTTTGGGAAGTTTGAAGGGATGCAAAGACGCCCATGAAGATGGTAGAAAAAACAGCGATTAAAGTAAAAGGGATGATAAACTTTTTCCTTTTACCTGTTCGGTCAATCATTACACCGAATAATGGGGAAAACAAAACCAGAAAAAAGCTGGCAGTTGCATTTGCGTAAGAAAGAAAGGTACTTGCAATTTGATCCATTCTTTCATTTGTCCCAATCACTTCCTGTAGATAAAAAGGGAAAAATATCGTGATGATATTGGATGAAAAAATAGTATTGGCAAAGTCGTAAAAAGCCCAAGAAATTATAGGTAATGAGAAATATAGGGCCCAGGGAGATCTTGGTTTTTCTTGTATGCTTCTTTGTTCCATTTTTGGTTCCATATTTGCCATTGATCTTTCCTCCATCTTTAATGTTATAGGAAGACTATTCTCTAATAAACCCTCCACTCCTGCTTTCTTCTTTATTTTTTACGTAATATTTACATCATGCCTCTTATATCGATTATATGCTGCTCACCTTCACCGTAAGAGCTAACTTGCATGAAATCTTTCTTCCTACTTCATACTATCAGTAATCGACATGGAGAATATTAAGGAAGGTGACAATCATGAAACCAAAAACACTGTTTATTTTTTCATTGGTAATCGTACTCTTATGTGCTTGTACTAATCAAAACGAAAAAGAAAACGTAAAAGGTCCATCTATAACAGAAGAAAGAAAACAACCTGGTTTGATGTCCAATGATGAGTTAATTAGAGATTCACGTAATGAGGTGTTAATAAACGTAGACAATGCCAGAGATAAAAGCAGCCAGGAAAACATCTCTAAGCAAGAAGCAAAATCAAGTGTTATCGAGTATTTGGAGCTCACTAGGCATGATAATACAAATATAACTTATGAAGGTACTAACGGGGATTATTATGTATTCCATGCATCAGACCTTGTATATTTTAATAACCATCCAGAAAAATTATCACGAGGATGGTACAAGGTCAATCGAACAACTGGTGAAGTATCTCTTTGGAAAAAATAAAAAAGAGGCTGAGGTTGATCCTCCGTTCAACCTCAGCCTCTCTTATTCACTTATTTTTTTCTTACAGTTGGCAATAACACAGTAACGGTTGTTCCGCTATGAACCTTGCTTTCGTAATGAATTTTACCTTTCATTTCGTGAATCAACCTGTTCGTTATCATGCTGCCTAATCCTGTTCCCTTCGTTTTAGTCGTGTAATAGGGTAATCCGAGTTTCCCTAACTGCTCCTCGTCCATCCCTATACCATTATCAACGAATGTAATTTCAACCTGCCCTTTTTCATCTGCAGGTTTCTTCAGTATTCTAACATAGCCTCCTTGCTCCTCTTCCACTGCCTCAATTCCGTTTTTAATGATGTTCATTAACGCCTGTTTTAAATGTTGTTCATCACTATAGATATAATGTTCTTCTTCTAATTTAAGGTCAATGGAAACATTCCGGTACGATCCGAACGGTCTAAGCAATTCAACTGAGTCTTGAAGAGCTTTATTAACATCGATATAAGTCAATGTGAAGTTTGTTGGACGTGCTACTGTCAAATAATTTGTAATGATCTTATTGGTCCGGTCCAATTCATCAAGTATCAGTGGAGCAAATTGCTTTAAATTTTCATCTTTAGTGTCGGAGTTGATAAACTGAATAAATCCTCTAACAGTTGTGATGGGGTTTCTAATTTCATGGGCAAATGCTGCTGCCATTTGACTGACAGTTGAAAGCTTGTCAAGATACAATGTCTCATCAAACTGCTGATTAGCAATGATTAATTTTTCTATTGTATATATCAAAGCCGTAAAAGAAAGACCGAATGCAAGAAAATAAACAATGTAAAAATTAATATCTAAAAAAGATACGGTACTGAACAGGATGAAAATATATACCAAATAATAAAATAAAATAACGATTACCCCATACAACACCTTATTTTTACTTCCAAGGAAGCCAGAACGGAACAATATTCCCACTCCAAATGCCAAAATGGAAACCGCGATACCAATGTAAACATATTCTCCACCAATCAAGTATCTAAGCATTACCACGATAGCCGTACAAAGCAGCCCTGGATACCAGCCTCCATACAAAGTAACAATAAGGATAGGTATCATCCTAAAGTCAAAATTGGTGTCTTCTAGTGTTTCAATGGGATATAGCATACAAAGCGTTGCGGAAAATGCACTGAACAGACCTAGTATGGTTTGCTTATTAAAATTAAGGGGTTTTCTTTTACTGAAGGGAAAAAATAGATTTGCATTGAACATCAGAGAAAAAATGATGGTTATATTAACAATTAACGGTTTAATTAGATAAATCATTCACAACAAATCCTCCAATTAATAACAACATTACTTACATTACCCAAACGACTCAATTTAACGGGTAAAGTGTTAAATTTTATATTTCTACACCCCATACATTATAGGCTTCTTAATAGAGTTCGTCTATAAGCATACGATTTTTTTATTAATACTCACATGAATAGTCGGATTTTAGAAATATGGAATACTTTTCAAAACCCATTATTAGTACCCGCTTTCCCTTCTTTGCTTTATAATAAAAACAAACCACTCTTTCATGACAAAGGTGTGAACGAATCTTGGCAATAAAACTTGTAATACTGGGTCTTCTTATGGAAGGAGACAAGCATCCCTATGAGATCCAACAAGTGATGCATGAACGGAATATGGAACAATATATCAAAATGGCAAAGGGCTCCCTTTATTATGCTGTGGAGCAGTTGCTCAACAAAAAACTAATTAAAGTAAAACAAGTGGTAACAGATCAGACACGTCCTGATAAAACCATATATAGCATAACCCCTGCTGGAAAAGAAGCTTTTCAACAGTTACTAAAAAAGCAGCTACAAGCAGAAAGCACGCATTACCATCCGATGTACACCGCACTTGCGTTTATTCACCTTGGAGATGCAAGCCTGATAAGCGAAGCTCTTACAGAGAGGATTTCTCATACCAAAATGCAGCTTGAAATGCTTGAAAGAGTGTATAAACAATATGGTATCCACGCCCCTAAAGGCTCACAAGCCATCATGGAAAATGCCCATGATCTATGTCAAGTTGAATTAAAGTGGCTACAAGGATTGAAGAAAGATGCAGAAGAAGGGGTATTTACTCAAGAAGATAAATAAGAAGAGGCTGGGACAAAACTAAAAAAGCCTAATAAAAGACGAACAATTTAGGTGTCATAGGTATTGGCTCTAAATACCGCTGTTGATCTCCACAAATGGCTTCGCTTTCCTAGGGGCGGTGCTTGAGC